>JAYSXP010000548.1:0-9563 GCA_043717125.1 Polyangiaceae bacterium
GAAGTTCAACATCGTCGGCGGCGACGGCGCGTTCTTCGAACGCTTCGTGAAGGCGGTGAGCATCGGTCAATCGATCGACGGCGTGATGGACTCGAGCGAGAACGTGCGCGGCCTGGTCCAGTCCGCGATGCGTCCCGACGACGAAGCGGTCCTCGGCCTCGTCGAGAAGCTCCTCGTCAACGATCCCGCCGCCCAAGCGCGCCTCGCCACCTTCCGCGGCACGCAAGGCACCGGCGAATAGCCCGTTCGAGAGTCGACTCTGGACTCGTGATGCGCCGGCGCGCCATCGATCCCAATCGTTATGATCGAGACCGATGGCGCCATGGCTCGATTGCCATTCATTGCCGGCGAACGAGTTACTTTACGGCGCCCCGTTCATCGTCGAGTGAGCCTCTTGCCCCGTGTAGCTCTTCCAGCTCGTGTAGCTCAGCGTCACGCCCGGTGAGCTGCCGTCCCAGAGCCGGCCGAACACGCCGGGGTTGGTGCTCGTATAAGTATTGTAGTCGTACGTTGCAAAGGTCTTGAGGTTTGGACCGGCCTGCAGGTTGATGCTCTGCTCGTTGTTCGTCGACTTGAACGTATTGTTGGTCACCTGGTTGTTGTGGACATTGCCGGTGTCTTGACTGAAGCCGAGGTGCTCGATCTTGTTCGAGACAAACGTGTTGTACGTGATCACGTTGTCGAACCCGTTGTGGACCATCATGCCATTGGTGCTGTTGGATATCGTGTTCTTGGTGACGGTCACGCCATTGGCGAAGTCATCGAGATAGATCGCAATCCCTTCGGGTCCGCCCACGTTGTCGACCTTGTTGGATTCGATATGCAGGTTCAGCGGTAGCTTGTCCCGGGCGCCCGTATAGATGCCGCCGCAATCGTGCAGTGTGACGCAAGCCCCTTCGATCACGTTGTTGCTCACGGTGGTGTTCCGGTTATGGAGCACGCTGATACCGTGGTAGCCGGAGCTGGTGACGCTCACGTTGTCGATGCGGTTGCTCGAGCCATCGCCGAAGAAGATGGCCGCGTCCGTCGCCGAGGGCATGCCGACCGTGCCGGTGTTGTTGACGGTGGAATTGGTGACCGTCGCGCCTGTGACCGAGTACCAGCCGTCGATGCCGTTGCCACGTGAGCTGATCACGCTCGTCTTGTCGACCTGCATTCCCGTGCTGCCGCTCGCCCAGATGCCGTCGAGTGCACTGTTGATGATCTCGGAATTCAGCACGTGCAGGCTGGACGCCGTGTCGGCGCTGATGCCGTTGGCGGCAGCGAAAATCCGAATGCCATCGAGCGTGATGTTGCTCGAATGGTCGGCGTCGACGCCATTGTTCTTCGGCGCGGCCCAGACACGCCCCTCGGGCGATAGCCCGTCGGGAGCCCACATGTACAGTCGCCCATTGCTGACAGCCCACTCCCCAGGACCATCGAGCATCCAGAGCTTGCCTTCGACGTAGAACGGCAAGGACGTGCTGACGGAGCTACCTGTGATTAGCTGCGATGCAATGACGGATTGGTTTTGGAGATACACGAGCGTCGCGCCGGCGAGGTCCGAGCTCGGCACCGAGCCGCCTCCGGTTGCCCAGATCTGCGGTCGGTTCGGCCAGTGCGCTGCGTCGACGGGCTTTCCGGAGACCGCGACTTGCACCGGATTGAATCCGATGGGAGCGGAGTAGATCTTACCTTTGTAGGGTTGCCAGCCGGTCACCGCGTTTCCGGGAGTGATGCTGGCCTTTCCGCAGTTCCCGACGGTCTTGACGGTGATATTCGACTTGCCAGTGAGGTTCAGGGTTCCCTGGTACGCCTGCCCGCAGCTCAAGGCGACGGTCGTACCGTTGGTGATGCCGGTCGGAATGGGCAGGACCGACGTCGGTGTGGGCGCCGAATCGGGAACCGGCGGGGTCTGGGCGCCGCCGTCCGACGGCGGGGGCGGCGGCGGGGGCGGCGGCTTACCTCCTCCGGTCCCGCCCGCAGCGCACTCGATCTGAACGTCCAGGACCTTCTGCACGCCCACGCAAGGGTCGCCGAACGTGGCGTTGTCGGCCCTCAGCCTGCAAGAGGCCTTTCCCAGGCACGCCGCCTCGACCACCGATCGCGAGGTCGTCGAATGACACGAGCGCTGCACGTACGACCCGCACACGCCTCTCGGGCGCCCGTAGCTCGCGAAGACCACCTTGGAGATCGTCGTCCCCGAAGGGCAGGAGAGCGACGTCTGCTGGGTCTCCCTGGCGGTGCCGCAGGTTCCGGTGGCGGACACGTCCGCGACGTCCTCGCCCGTGGCCTCGCTGGCCTCCGTCGAACACGCCAGGAAGGCCAGGCCGAGGCCCGAAACGCACGCCAGACGGGTCAGCGATCCATTCGCAACGAAGCTCATCATGCTTTCCACCTCTTGGTCCCATCGTTCGCAACGGGCGTGCCGCAGCGCTGCGCGACGGTGTGAGCGTGCTTTTCCACCCGCGCCGGCCGTGGGTGCAAAGTCAGTGTCTAATTCCGCTACGGCGCGAACGCGCGCTTCCGATTTTCGGAAGCGCTCTTGCCGATTCTCGGAAGACGCCGCGGCGCGTTCCGCTCGGTCACCGCGCGTCGAACACGACGTCGTCGTAGCGAACCGAGATCGTCTCCGACGTGCTCGGCGCGCAGTAGAGGCCCACCAGCGCAGTCGCCGGACGTCCCACGTGCGGGCAGTCGAGATTCACGGCATCGTCGACGACGACCTGACCGTCGACCGTGAGGACGAGCCGTTTGGAGACGTAGTCGACGTCGATCTCGAGACGAGACCATTGGCGCGGAACGAGCGCGCGACTCGCCGCGTGGGGTAGGTTGCGCCTGCTGGGGGGCTGAGCGGTCTGGACCTGCTCCTCGACGACCAAGGCGGCCGTCGAGACGTCCACGAGGACGCTGCACAGGTCTCCGCCGGTGCCGATCGACTGGGAAGAGACGTGTGAGCTGTCGGGCCCCGATACCGCAGAATCGTCGCCGAACCGCAACGCATAGCCGAGATGGGTTGCGTGGGCGGGCCCGACGAGGCTCGTCGCGACGTTCGCATAATCACATCCGGACCCCGTGCGATGGCCGTTCAACCACGAGCGAAGCGAGTGAGGGCTCGACCTGAAGAACGCCGTATCCACGGTCACGCCGCCGCCGTCGAGGACTTTGACCTCGTTCCACTTGGCGGCCAGCGGAACGCCGTCGAAGTCATCGCAGAATGCCGGCTGCGCGTCACGCGCCCCCAGCGAAGCGCAATAGGGGCCGCTCGACACGTCCGCGTCCCCGTCCGCGTCCGCGTTGGGAGGTCCGCCGCCGTCACGAAGGTCGAACGTCCCGTCGACGCCCAGGATGACGGGGCACCCGAGCAACGTCGCGCAGGCAACAGCGGACAGCGCGAGGTTCCGCGCACGGTCTCGGACGAGCACGCATCGAGACTACGCCATGGACATCAGAAGGTCGTGCCGAACTCCAACCCGAGGCCGCGGGGGGCGACGTAGCTGACCTTGCCCGGCGTGCGTGTCGGCGACGACAACAGGAGCCACCCCCCGATGCCCGCAAGAAGCACCCCCGCACCGAGCGCGCCGGTGGAGACCCATCCGAGGCTGTTCGCGCGTTCGGCGGCTCCTTTGCCCTGGGGATCGCAGAGCCGATCGGTGCAGTGTGCATGCGCGGTCGAGGCATCTCCGAGCGCTAGCGCTCCGGTGATGCCCGCGACGACGACGCCCGCACCGCCTGCAGCAACGAGCACCCACGGCCATGACGATGGCGATGTCGCGGTCGGCGTCACCGGCGGTACGGCGTCTGGATGATCGGCGGGAAGCTCGAGCTGAAGCCGACGTCGTTCGCCCTCGGCAAGGCCGACGACGTACGTGCGGTCTCTGCCGTCGGCGAGCTTCAATCGAACCTTGTGCTCGCCCGGGTCGACCGGAACCGCGACCCCGACCGCTGCGCTGTCGACCGCGACGCCATCTCGCTCGACGGTCGTGTCGGGGGGCGCAGTTGGCGGCACCACCAAGGTGAGCTCCGGTATGCGCGGTCGTAGCGACTGGATCTGTGCCTGCGCGACCCGCTCACGCTGCTGCTGCTTCGCTCGCTGAACGCTGCTCATTCGTCCGAGCAGCTCGACATACGTCCGGTAGTGCACCACCGCGGTCGCCAGCTTGCCTTGCTTTGCCTCGCATTCGGCGAGCGTGAAGAGCACGCCCGGCTGCGGGTCGAGGCGATAGCTCTCCGCGAGCTTCGGGCACGCGGCGTCGAACCGCTCCGCACCCATGTCGGCGAGCCCTTGATCGAACGTTGCTTGTGCCGGGTCCGCATCCGCGCGCGCAGTCCCCACGACAACGAGCAGCGCGCACGCCGGCAGCACGCGCCAAGGTCGCTGCATGAGGGAGAGCTTATCAGTCCTCGGTCCTCGCGCCTCGCGCGCGCTCGGGGAGCGTGGTAATTTTTTCAACCGATGGCCGCCAAAGAGAAGTTCCCGAGAACCATCGGGCGCTACTCGATCCACGAGCCGATCGCCTCGGGAGGAATGGCCTCCATTCATCTCGGACGCCTCGTTGGTGAGGAGGGCTTCGCGCGGACGGTGGCGATCAAGCGGATGCACCCGCACTACACCACCGATGACGAGTTCGTCGCTTCGTTCGTCGACGAGGCGAGGATGTGCGCGCGCATACGGCATACGAACGTCGTGCCGATCCTCGATGTCGTGCGCGATGACGGAGAGCTCTTCCTCGTCATGGAGTATCTCGACGGCGTGAGCCTGCTCGAGCTCCTCTCCGGCGTGCACCGCGAGAGCGCTGCCAGCGGCCAGAAGAAGAGGATGCCCCCTGGCGTGGTCGCGGGCGTGCTCGTGGGCGCGCTGCACGGCCTCCATGCTGCGCACCAAGCGTGTGCCGACGACGGATCGCCGCTCCACATCGTGCACCGAGACATTTCTCCCGCGAACATCCTCGTCGGCGCCGACGGCGTGCCGCGCCTCATCGATTTCGGCATCGCGAAGGCCCTCGGACGCATCTCGTCGACCGAAGACGGGCAGCTCAAGGGCAAGCTCCCGTACATGTCGCCGGAGCAAGTCAGCGGTGGAGCCGTCGACCGTCGAGCGGACATTTTTTCGTCTGCCATCGTCCTCTGGGAAGTTCTGACCCATCGCCGCCTCTTTCAAAGGGGGCAAGGCGGGCAAGGCGGGCACGGCGGGGACTCGGCCGCCGTCCTGAAGCGCATCCTCGAGCTTCCTATCGATCCCCCCTCGCACTTCGTGCCCGGCCTCCCTCCCGCGGTCGACGATGTCGTCATGCGCGGCCTGGAACGAGATGCCGACCGCCGTTTCCAGACCGCAGCGGAGATGGCCGACGCGCTGGAGGAGGCGCTGGCTCCCGCGACGGCACGCACGATCGGTCTCTACGTCGAGCGCGTCGCGGAGGCGCCGCTCGGCAAACGTCGTGACGCCGTGCGCGCATTGGAGTCGAGCATCGGGGGTGCTCCTCGCTCCGATCCCGATGCCGCTCGGAGACGTGGCACGCGGATGACGATCCTCGGTGGGGCCGCGGCCTTCGCGCTCGTCGGCGGTCTGGTCGTCGCGTGGCGCGGCGCTCCTCGCGAGCCCGCGGCAGCCGCGCCACCGGCGAGCACGCCGCCATCTTCGACGTCCTTGGCCTCTTCCCTGGCGCCCGCATCGGTCGTCGCGCCGCCGGAGTCGGCCGTCGCTACGCCGATTCCCACCGCTAGCACGACGATCACGGCCGCTGGTCGTCGCTCGGCCGGGCCAATGGCCAAGCCAGCCCCGAAAGGGAGCGCGGCATCGACGGGAACGTCGCTTCCGCTCTACGGCCGCAAGTAGCGTCGCACGTACGGCTACGTTCGATCCTTCGGGGTCTTCTCTCCGCTCTGCCCGTTCTCGCGCGCGCCGATCTCGTCAGCCTCGCCGACTCGCGGCCGGGAGCGCGCGATGCCCAGCTCGTTCGTCCACGTGTAGAGCGTGCGCGCCGATACGCCGAGGAGCTCCGCTGCGCGTGACTGATTCCAGAGCGCCTGCTCGAGCGCCTTGATGACGCGCGTGCGCTTGTCGGCAATCGGAGCGCTGCTCGCCGGTGCAGGCGGCGGAGCGCTCGGCGTCGGTGCGCCGCCGAGCAGCTCCACGCGCAGGTGGTCCATTCGCAGCACGGGACCTGTGCAAAACAGCAACGATCGATTCATCACGTTGCGCAGCTCGCGAACATTCCCGGGCCAGGAGTGCGCGCGCAACGTCGCTTCGACCTCCGGCGAGATCTCGGGGGCCGCTCGGGCGTCGCTGGCTGCTGCCTCCTGCAGGAATGCCCGCGCCAATGGAAGGAGCTCCGACGGGCGGTCGCGTAACGGTGGGATGTCTATCGAGAGGCCGTCGATCCGGTAGAAGAGGTCCTCACGGAACCGTCCGTCTCGGACCAACGATTTCAAGTCGCGATTCGTGGCGCTGACGAACCGCACGTCCACTTGCCGCGGCTTGAGGGCGCCGACACGCGTGACCTCGCCGCTCTCGAGCACGCGCAGGAGCTTCGCCTGGGTGAGCGCTGGAAGCTCCCCGACCTCGTCGAGGAGGAGCGTGCCGCCGCTCGCCTCCTCGAGCAAGCCGGGCTTCGACTGGACCGCCCCGGTGAAGGCTCCGCGCTCGTATCCGAACAGCTCCGCCTCGAAGAGGGAGTCGACGAGCGCAGCGCAGTTGACCTTGATGAAGGGGCCCGCGGCGCGTGGAGACCTTGCGTGCACTCGAGCAGCCAAGACCTCCTTGCCCACGCCGGTCTCGCCCAGGAGGAGCAGGCTCAGCTTGCTGCGCGACGCAATCTCGATGAGCTCGGTGACCTCGAGCATCGAGGCATCGAGCGTGGCCGCCGCCGTCGCGTCCGCCTCGCGCTCCTCGATCGACAAGCCAAGAATGACGACGCGCACCGTGCCGAGCTCGATGAGCGCGCCCGGTCGAAGGGGAACGCAAGCGCCGGCGGCGAGCCGAACGCCGTCCATGACCGTTCCGTTTGCGCTCCCATGGTCTTCGAGCGAGAGGGGCTCGTCGAGCACCAGCGTCACGTGCTTCCGCGATACCGAGGCGTCGTCGATCACGATGTTCGCTTCGTAGCTCCGCCCGATGACGACCCTGCCGCTCCGGGGAAGATCGGTGGAGAGATGGCCGCCGTTCCACGTAGCCACCAGGCGGCGCTCGCTGCGCGGGAGGCGTGCAACGATCTGGGTCGTATGGTCCGCGCGGCCCATGTCCGCCCGAGAGCCTACCACGGCGGTCGCGCGCTACTTCTGCGAGCCCGGCGGCTGTCGGCGCGGTGGTGGCACACGAGGGACCGTGGGCAGATCGTCGCCGGCGAGTCGCGGGCTTCTCGCCGTAGGACCGGCGGAAGAAGCGTAGGGATCGTCGGCGAACGGATCGGGCTCGAAGGGGTCGTGCTCGACGGGCTCGTGATCCTCCACGTGCGAAGCGCCTCCGTCGGCGGCCGATCGAAACAAGCTCAGGATCGCGGTGTTGTCCGTCCGCGGCGCGACGGGGCTCGACGACCTTCCAGCGACGTTCAGCGCTGCACGAAGCTCCTGCACGGTGGAGAACCGAGCGCTCCGGTCGCGCGCCAGAGCTCTGGTGATGACGCGCGACAGCCCTTTCGGAAGGGCGTCGCGGAGCTCGTGCGCGGGGCGCGGCCCGCGAAGCGCAATGGACTCGAGTAGCGTTGCGCCCTCCTGACCCTCGAACGCGCGGATGCCCGTCACCATCTCGTACAGCAGCAGCCCGCACGCATAGACGTCGGTGCGTTCGTCGAAGTCGCGTTGGCCCTGGACCTGCTCCGGCGACAGGTACATCGGCGTCCCGACGACAAAGCCCACCTTCGTCAGCGGCTCTTCGCCTTCTGCAGGAGCCGAGCGATCGAACGCGGCCCCGAAATCGAGCAGCTTCACCAGGAAGCCGTCGCTGCCGAGAGGGACGAGGAAGACGTTCCCCGGCTTGAGATCGCGATGGAGGAAGCCGCGCTCGTGTGCAGCGCCCAGCCCGCACGCGACCTGGTCGAGAATGCGTACGGCCTTGGAGAGATCGAGAGGCGCCTCTCGCTCGAGGAGTGAACCGAGCGACTCCCCGGAGAGCAGGTCCATCACGAGGTACGGACTGCCATCGGGGAGGCATCCCATGTCGTTGACCGCGCATAAATTGAGGTGGCTCAGGGCGCCGGCGATCAGCCCTTCACGCTCGAGGCGTCGGACGGCGTCCACTGCGCCGACGCGCTCCGGTAGCAGCGCCTTCACCGCGACCGCGCGTCCGAGCCTCAGGTCATCGGCTTCGAACACCTGCGCGGATCCGCCGCCGCCGTGCAGCGCCTTCAAGCGGTAGCGACCGTCGAGCACGAGGCCGAGACGCGCGCTCTCGTTCGACGTCGTGGTGGGCCTCTTCGGCGACGTCATCCGCCGCCGGGCTGCACGGACGTCTTGACGGTCATGATCTCGGCGGCGGTGAGAGCACGCCCAAACAGCATGATCTCATCGAGGACGCCGCGTAGGCCATGCGCCCCTCCATTGCACAGAGATAGGGGCTTGGTGCTCGCGAAGGAGGTGGCGCTCGCAGTACCGGCACCGACGAGCACTCCGTCGAGATACGTGGCGAGGCCTTGCGCGCGGTCGACCACGAACGCGACCATGTGAAAGGCCGCGTCGTCGAAGGAGGACGTGGACGAGGCCGCGAAACCGCGCCAGGTCGTGCCGTCGGCGGTGTAGCCCTGCAGCTGCTTCGAGCCGTCTAAGAAGCCGAGCCCGACCCCCGGCCCCTTATCGATGGAGTTGGTCCAGTCGCCGCCCTTGCTGAAGATCGTCCGCATCTGCGACGCGATGCCTTGCACCTCGACCCACGCTACGAACGTCATGTCGCTCGCGCCGAGCGCGACCATGTCCACGTCCGCTTGCGCACCTTGAGGGCAGTCGAGCCCTCGTCCCATGATCCCAGCCGTGAAGCCGGCCGTGCCGAGCAACTGGAACCGATGCATCGGGTCGCCGGTGGCGTCCACGGAGTCATTCTCGAAATGCCAGTATGCGATCAGTCCGGCCGGCAACTTCGATGACGTTTCGCTTCTGCCCGTGCCATCGGTCGGTGCGGCGTCAGTCGACGAGTCCGCGGTGGTCGTGCTCGTCGTATCGAGGGAGCCGTCCAGCACCCTGTCGCCTCCGCCGCTCAGCCCATCCAGATTGGTAACGAGCGAACAGCCCACCGGCACCGCCGAGAGCGCACAAAATAGATACGGCGATCGCCGATGCATCCACTCGAGATTATCTCCTTCCACAGGCACTGCCTAGAATGGCGAATCGCACTACGCGTCGCAGCACGGTCAGCCGTCGCCGTCATCCAAAGCTGCAGAGCGGCGTGCTACCGTCGCACCCGTGGAATCGGGGGCAAACATCGAGACGGGCAAGGGAACGGTTGGTGCGCCGCCCGGGGGGGCTCCGGCTGGCGCGACGCCTGCGCCGAAGGACGGGAACGGCAACGGCGGCGCCACCATGGAGGGCGGCAGCTACGACGTCATACGCAAGCGGCTCCTCGAGCAGGCCGCGGAGCTCGGCGGAAAGGCCGAGAC
>JAYSXP010000549.1:0-9561 GCA_043717125.1 Polyangiaceae bacterium
CGCCCCCGAGGAGCTCGTCCTCACGTTCGATCCGCCGCTCGAGCCGGGAAAGGCGACGCTCTCGATCGCGTACGCAGCCCCGTTCGATTCGGAGCTCTCGGGCCTCTATCGCGTCGCGGACGGCGACAACTGGTACGCGTTCACCCAGTTCGAGGCGACCGACGCGCGCCGCGCATTTCCTTGCTTCGACGAGCCGGGTTTCAAGGTCCCGTTCGACGTGAGCGTCTCGGTGCCGAAGGGAATGCGCGCCGTCGGCAACGCGCCGGAGGCTGCACACGAGGACACGGCGCAGAAGACGACCTTCCGCTTCGCGACGACGCAGCCGCTCCCGACCTACCTCGTTGCGTTCGCCGTCGGCGACCTCGAGTTCAAGGAGCTCGCGGGCCGCACGAAACCGCCGATCCGCCTCGTGACCGTCAAGGGCAAGAGCGGCCAGGGCGCGCTTGCGCTCGAGGCGACGAGCGGGCTCGTCGATGCGCTCGCGGGCTGGTTCGGCATTCCCTACCCCTACGAGAAGCTCGACATCGTCGCCGTGCCCGATTTTTCGGCCGGCGCGATGGAGAACGCGGGCCTCATCACGTTCCGCGAGGAGCTCCTCCTCCTCGATCCGGCGCGCGCCTCGGTTCGTGCGCGGCGCTCGCAGGCGCTCGTCATCGCGCACGAGCTCGCCCATCAGTGGTTCGGCGACCTCGTGACCGCCGCGTGGTGGGACGACCTCTGGCTCAACGAGGGCTTCGCGACGTGGATGGAGTGGCGCATCGTCGACCAGTGGAAGCCGTCGTTCGGCGCGAAGGCGGACGCCGTCGTCGACCAGCTCGGCGTGATGGATCTCGACGCGCTCGCGTCCGCGCGCGCCGTCCGCCAGCCCGTCGTCTCCACGAGCGAGGCTCAAGAGGCGTTCGACGGAATCACCTACGAAAAGGGCGCCGCGGTGCTCTCCACGATCGAGAAGTGGATGGGCGAGGAGGCCTTTCAGCGCGGCGTGCGCGCGTACCTGAGGGACAACGCGTGGAAGAGCGTCCACGCCGATCGCCTGTTCTCGGAGCTCGATCGAGCGTCCGGCAAGGACGTCTCGCAGATGGCTGCGACGTATCTCGATCGCGCGGGCGTCCCCGAGGTGACGGCGCGCATCGAGTGCGACCGAGGCGCGCGCTGGCACATCGAGCTCGGCCAGGAGGCGTGGCGGCCGCTCGGCTCGAAGGTGCCGGAGGATCAGGAGCGCGCGTGGACGATTCCGGTCTGTGTGCAAGCCCAGGGCGAGAAGAAGCCGCAGTGCGCGGATCTCGCGTATGGCGCGCCGTCGATCGTGGCCGGTCGGAACTGTCCGGCGTGGGTTCATCCGAACTCGGAAGGTAGCTACTACCGCTTCGCCATGTCGGAGGCCGAGGTGATGAAGGTGGCGCAGGCGCGCGCCCAGCTCGACGTCCCGGGTCGCATCTCGCTGCTCTCGAACGCGTGGGCCGGAGTGCGCGCCGGCAAGCTGAAGCCGAGTGTGATGCTCAAGGTGCTCCCGCTCTTCGACGACGAGCCCGCGCGGCAGGTCGTCGATCAGGTCGCGGGGATCCTCTCGGGCATGAGCATCGTGCTCGTCGAGGACGAAGCGCGGCCGGCGTTCCGCAAGTTCGTGAGCGCGCGGCTCGCGAAGCGGAAGAAGGACCTGGGCTGGTTGCCGAAGAAGGACGAAGCGGCCACCGGAAGCGGCGACGAGGCCATCCTGCGGCGGACGGTCCTCACGGCGATGGCCGACCTGGCGGAGGACGAGGCGACGCTGCGTGAGGCCGACGAGCTGGCGGTGAAGTGGCTGGCCGATCCGACGAGCGTGCCTTCGGACGCCGCCGCGGTGGCGCTCGACGTCGCGACGCGGCATGCCGGGGCCGACCGTCTCGCGCAGCTCCTGGCATTCGCGCGGACGGCGAAGACGCGGGAAGATCGGATCTTCGCGCTGAAGGCGCTGGGCGGCTTCGACGACCCGGCGCTGTTGCGACGCGGCCTGGATGCCTCGCTCGCCGAGGAGATCCGCCCGCACGAGATGCGCTACGTGCTCGGCGCGGCGTTCGCACGGCGGGTGTCGCGTCCCGTCGCGGAGGCGTGGGTGCGTGCGCGCTGGGAGGATCTTCGGAAGAAGCTGCCGGGTGCGCTGAGCGCGGGCCTCGTGAACGCGGCGGGCATCGCGTGCACGAAGGCGGAGCAGGCGGAGCGAGCGGCGTTCTATGGGCCGCGCGCGGTGGACATCGAGGGCGCGGCGCGGCCGCTCGCGGAGGCGCTGGAGACGGCGTCACTGTGCGCGGAGCTCCGCGCGCATGGCGCAGCGCCGCTGACGCGGGCATTGCTCAACGGTGCTGGCGGAGCCGCGGCGGGCGCGACCGTCGGCGCGACGAAGCGGAAGAAATAGCTCAGACCTGCACGTGCCAGACCATGCGCACGGCGTTCTCGCCGCGCCCGAGCGTGATCGACGTACCGCTGTCCGAGAGGATGACGCGACGCGCCGGCATCCCGTTCACGTAGGTCCCCTGCGTGGACGCGAGGTCGTACGCGTACACGACGGGCCCTTCGCGCAGGACCAGGATGTGGACGCGCGACGTGCTCTCGTCGGTGATGCGACGGAGCATCTCGGTGTGGCACTTCTCGGAGCGCCCGATCACGACACCGCGAACCAGATCCTCCTCGGTGACCGTGACCGTCGCCGAGCGCGCGCCCCGGACGAGCGTGAGCGCGTAGCGCCCGCCGTTCGCGAGGCGCCCGAGGCTCGGCGGCAGAGGCTCACCGACCATCACCGGCCGAGACATGAGCGTGATGCGCGAAGTCCGGTTCACCGGACGCGCGTTGACGCGATAGGGCGACATCGCGGCGGCGACCACGGCAAGCTCCTCGCGGACGGCGGAGGGCATGTCGACGACGGGCGCAGGCAGCTCGCCCGGCAGCTCGTCTCCCTTCGACTCGGCGGGCAGCGCGACGAGCGCATACTCACCGAGCGCGACGGCGACCGGGCCCTCGGCGAAGATCGAGGTGTGGCGCGAGCCGTCCGGCAGGACGAACCCGATGCCGGTCTGGAGATCGATCATCCGGAGCGCGACGCCGCCTGCGGGGAGCGCGATCGACCGGACGAGGACATGGCGCAGTGCGACGAAAGGGTCATCAGGCAGAACCACGCCGCACTGGGTGTGGCGCCCGACGACGGCGAAGGCGTCCTCGTTCGAGACGAGCGCCGTGCAGTTGAACGCGGTCCCGCGCACCCAGACGAGGCGGTGTCCCGGGCGAGCCAGCCCATGCTGCGGCTGGTTCCGCGCCATTCCACGGGCGAACCCGTAGGCCTGGCGGAGGTCGACCGCGCCCCCCGGCCCGAGGCCCGCCAGGGGTTCGGTGGCGTGGTTGTCACGGATGCGCTGCGGCGGGCGAACGTGGGAATCCAACCCTTAAGAGCATAGCCACCGCCCGCGCGTGCGCACGCCCGAGGCCGCGATTTTCGTGTCACCCGAACGGGCCAGCGACAGCTCTGCGCACGCCTGCCCAAGTTTCATGCATTCTACACTCATTACCGTGACAAGCGCGCTTGCCAGTACGTGCCGTGGGGATCCGCTACGCTTGCACCCGGAACACGGCCCCTTGGCGGAATGGCATACGCAGGAGATTTAAAATCTCTGGCCCGGAAGGGTGTCCCGGTTCGACCCCGGGAGGGGCTACCAGGCTGTTTTCAAGGTCTTTTAGCGCAGAGGACGATCGAAGGGCGCTACCGTAGCGCCGTGAAGTAGCTCGGCTACGCTTCGGGCTGGGCGAAACTCAGAATCCGGCGCCGCAAGGCAGAGAAGCCCGTCTCCAGGAACACAACGAACCCGTGGGCCGGTCGGTTCGACGTTGTCGCGCAGTTCGCGAGGAAAATTGAGGCGCGGATGCTGGCTAGGGGCTGGCCGCGTCACTCGGCGCGGTTGCGTCACTCGGCGCCCAAGTGTACCCCACGCACCGCATGAGGATCTCCTTCCTTCAGCTCGCGCTCATCGTCGGCGTTGCATCTCCGCTTCTCGCGTGCGGTTCGGCTGCCTCGTCCGGAGGCGAGGACGGGGGCACGGACTCGAGCACGAATGCAGACGGTGGCGGTCGCGATGCGAGCCCGCAAGACTCGAGCGCGGGGGACGCGAACGCGGAGTCGTGTTTGACGCTCCCACAGCCCGCTGCGGACGTGTCCGCGACCGCAGCCGCCGGCGCGATGCCCGCAGCAGAGGGCGGCGCAATAGTGAACGGAACCTACCGGCTCGTCGCCACCAAGCTCTATGGTGGAGCGACCCTGCCGTACCCCGAAGGGTCGCTGACGAGGATCAACGCCGGCACTTACCAGGAGAGCGTGGTCACCGGTAGCAACGGCGCCTGGCGGACAGGGAAATATGCCCTCACGGTGGACTCGAGCGCCAAGCTGCTTTCTCTCGGAAGCTGTCTTTGCGCGGAGTTCTGCGTTCTGTCCGGAACCTCTGGCAGCTACACCGCGACCCCAACCGAACTGCGAACCTTTTCCACTGGCGAGAACGGAGCCGGGTACGAGCGTATAAGCACTCTCGAGTAGCGGAACGGCGTCGCCCGCCGTTGGCGGTGTGCGCCCTGCCTAGCGATGGCCTCCAAGTCCCCGCCCGGCACGCCTCAAGCTCAGCGGCCTCGAGCGCGCACCGTAGCGCAAGGAAGCGCAAGGAAGCGCAAGACGAAGTCTCCTACGGTAGCGGCCGGTGGTGGTCACCTCAAGAATCGCGATCGATCGAGAACCAGAGGCAACCGCACGCTACGCGTGACCCGACTTTAAAATCTCTGGCTCGTAAGAGTGTCCTGGTTTGACCCCGGGAGGGGCTACCGAAGAATCACGACTCGTGTCAGCTCGTGTCAGCTCGCGCTCGTTGGCGCGCTGCGCCCCGCGCGCGATGGTGCGGGCATGCGCTCCCATGCTTCCTCGGTCGTCACTAGCCTCGCGCTCCTCATCCTCTCCACGCTCCTCGGATGCAGCAGCCCCGCGGGGCTCGGCGACCTCGGTGGGTACGGCGGCGACTCCTGCGCCGAGTCCTACCAGGGAAAAAAGCACAAATGCGGCGTGGACTGCTGCGACGACGACCCGGACCTCCCCGCGCCTGATCCAACCCCGGGACCGACCACGTCGGACACTCCGCCGATGCCGCCGAAGCCCTCCCGGATCGCCGACGCGAGCACCTCGGACTGACGCCCTACTTGCTGCAGACCGCGAGCACCTGCTTCATGTCCGTCTGCCCCGCGATGGCCTTCGCCACGCCGTCCTGGAGCAGCGTCGTCATCCCGTTCGCTCGCGCCACCCGGCGGATGTCCTCGACGAGCCCCTTGTGCGCGACGAGGTTGCGCAGCTCGTCATTCATCACGAGCACCTCGTGGATGCCGACTCGCCCCTTGTAGCCGGTGTTGCGGCACGTCTCGCAGCCCTTCGCGCGCCACACGCGAAAGTCCGCACCGAACGTGACGCCGAACTTCGCCTCGAGCTCGACCTCGTCATAGGCGCGCTTGAGCTCCGCGAAGTCAGCCTTGTTCCCTCGCTCGCAGGTTCGGCACTTCGAGCACAGCGTCCGCGCGAGGCGCTGCGCGACGATCGCCAGCAGCGAGTCTCCGAAGCTGAACGGATCGAGCCCCATGTCCAGCAGCCGCGTGATCGTCTCCGGCGCGGTATTCGTGTGCAGGGTGGACATGACGAGGTGACCCGTCAGCGACGCCTCCACCGCCGTGCTCGCCGTCTCGTGGTCGCGCATCTCGCCGACCATGATGACGTCCGGATCCGCGCGCAGGAACGCGCGCATTGCCGATGCGAACGTGAGCCCGATCTTGGCGCTCACCTGGACCTGCCGAAGACCGGGCTGCGTGATCTCCACCGGGTCCTCTGCGGTCCAGATCTTCGTATCGGGCTTGTTGATGTCGCCGAGCGCGCTGTGCAGCGTCGTCGTCTTGCCGGAGCCCGTGGGCCCCACACACAGAACGAGACCGTACGGCTGGTGGATCGCCGCTCGCAGCTCGCGCAGGTTGCGTTCGCTGAAGCCCATCTTCTCGAGAGGTAGCGGCTTCGACGAAGCGAGAATGCGGAGGACGGCATCCTCGTTCCGGTTGACCGTCGGCAGCGTCGCCACGCGCAGCTCGATCGTGTGCTCGCCGAGGTGAAACCGGATCTTGCCGTCCTGCGGCTTGCGGCGCTCGGAGATGTCGAGACCGGCCATGATCTTGATTCGGGCGATGAGCTGGTTGCGATAGGCTGCGGGCACGCCCTGATACGCGAAGCACTCACCGTCGACGCGAAAGCGAACGGCGACGTCGCGCTCCTTGCCGTTCGGCTCGATGTGAATGTCTGACGCGTCACGCCGAAACCCGTCGATGATGATCTGATTCACCACCTTCACGATGCCGCCGTCGGCCTCACCGCCGATGCTGACGTCGCGCGCGTCGTCCTCGTCTTCGATCTCGGTACCGGTGGATGCGTCTTCCTTTCGGAGGTCACGAAGCAGCGTGTCGAGCTGCTGTCCTTGCTGCGCGGGCGTCGCGGCCGACTTGGCGAGATACTCGTCGACAAACCGCCTCAGCTGCGAAGGGACGACGAGCACCTCGTCGATCCGGCACTTCACGTGGAAGCGCAACAGCTCGATGGCGTCGACACCGAGCGGATCGCCGATCGCGACGGTGAGGCTCGACGCGGTCGAGGCTAGCGGCAAGACTCCATACTTGACGATGATCTCGCGGGGCACCTGCATCGCGGCTGCCGGCTCGATGCGGTACTCGTCGAGGTCGACGACGCGCAGCTGGAACTTCTTGCCGAGTGTGATCGCGAGATCGATCTCGCGAACGATGCCCATCTCGACGAGCACCTCGCCGATGCGCTTGCCCTTGCGCTGCTTCTGTTCGGTCAGGGCGCGCTCGACGGCCTCCTCGGAGGCGAGGCCCGCCTCGATGAGGATCTGACCGAGCCGCAGCTTGCGGCGTGCCTGAAGCGCCATCGCGGTGTCGACACTGCTGCTCTCGATCGCGCCTTGCTCGATGAGGACCTGTCCGAGCGGTACGGTCCGGTTCGCCTCCTGCGCGTCGACGCCACGGCGCAGCGATTGCGGACCGACCATCCCGGACTCGACGAGCATCTCGCCAAGCGGCGCCGCCCTCTCGCGCGCGTTGACGCCGTGCGTATAGAAGAAGATGGCCCGGTAGGGGCCGCTCCCGCCGGGCGGGTAGCCGCGGAAGCCGAGGTTCGAGTGGATCGCGGACGACGAAACGTCGACCTCGAACGTCTTGCCGCCGGAGACGTGGATGCGAAAGCGCTCCATCGGCGCTCCGTCGGCGGGGGCGGCGCTGACCTGGCTGCCGGCAGCCCGATAAAACGCGATGTAGGCAACCTGCTCGGCGGCGAGCGATGCGCGACCGAAGCGGTCAAAGTTGATCGGCAGATCGGGCATCGTCGGATTGAAGCCGTCGAGCTTCCCGCTCCGGACGTTCCCGTCCAGAAATCCAATCTCGACGTACGCCGCGCAGCTCGTCACCGCCGCGATCGGCGCACGTCTCGCCGGAGGAGTTGCCACGAATTGAGTACGGCGCCCCGCCGCATTTTTTAAGGGCCCGCCGTGATGTCCACGCACGCGAGCGTCGGCATCGAGCACGCCTCTCGCGTGCTCCTCGAGCTTCCGTCGTTCGTCGAGCCCGTCGAGCGCAACGGGGCGAGCTCACTTGAACTTGCTGTGGCACTCCTTGCACGTCGCCTTCATCGCGGCGAGCGCATCCGAGGACGCCTTCTGGTCCTTCGCCGCGGCCGCCTTGCCGAGCGCTGCTGCCGTCTCGTGGAGCTTGTCGGCGAGCTTGTCGAAGTCAGGCCCCTTCGAGAACTCCTTCGCCTTCGTGCTCGTCGCCTGGATCCGGTCCGACACATCCGTGAACGCCGCGTAGTCCGCGTCCGCATAGCTCGCCGCGCCCGCCTTCTTCATCTGCGGGTCGGCGACCGTCGCCTGGACCTCCATGACGGTCTCCAGCGACGTAAGCTTCGCGACCTCGCCCGAGGGCACGTCACGGTGAGGAGGACCGCACGCCACGAGGGTGAAAAGAAGCGCGCCCGCGGAAACGAGGCTGAAAAGGAGAGCGTTACCGTTCGACATGGTCGGCAGACTACTGACGGACGCCGTCAATATCGAGGCGATCCCGCGGCCGGCTCCCGCATGACCCTGCCCGCGCGATGTGGCGCGCTTGCACATCGCGTGCTACCGCGCATCGCGATGACTTTGCGCTTCGGCCTCGGGCTCGCCGTTTCGACCGGCCTCGCCGCTCTTGGAATGCTCGCTCCTCTCGCCGCCTGCTCGAGCGACGACCCCACCGCTGCCCCCGAGCCGGTCGTCCCCGACGCCGCGCCCGCGCCCGACGCCGCGCCTCCCGTCGAGGTCGACGCCGCGCCGCCCAAGGTGATCCCGAAGCCGACGTTCCCCGAGGTGAAGAGCCGCGGCGGCCCCGTCATCGCGAATCCGAAGGTCATCGCGATCGTGTTCGCGAACGATCCGCTCGCCTCGAAGATCACCGACTTCACCTCCAAGGTCGCCACGTCGGCCTACTGGAAGGGCGTTGGCCTCGAGTACGGCGTCGGGGCGATCACCGCGATGCCCACCGTCACCATCGCCGTCGACGAGCCCGCCCCCACGGCGATCACGTCCGGACAGATCGAAGCGTGGCTCAAGGCGAAGCTCGCGGGCTCGACCCCCGCGTTCGGTACGCCGGACGCGAGCACGCTTTACGCCATCTACTACCCGACCGGCACCACCATCTCGATGGACGGCGCCGGCGAGCAAGGCCAGAGCTGCGCCGGCTACGGCGGTTATCACTTCGAGATCGACGCCGGCGGAACGCAGGTTGGCTACGCGGTGCTCCCGCGCTGCCTCGACATCGACGAGCTCACCATCGCCGCGAGCCACGAGTACTTCGAGTGGGCCACCGATCCGTTCCCGAAGACGAAGCCCGCCTACAACAAGCTCGACGACGATCATTGGGCCTGGCAGGCCGCGTTCATCGGCGAGCTCGGTGACCTCTGCACGTTCCTCGACCGCGAGAACCTGAACCCGGCGGACATCGGCTTCGAGGTCCAGCGGCAGTGGTCGAACCAGCTCTCGCGGGCGGGGAAATACCCGTGCGCCCCGACCAAGACGACGCCGTACCTGCAGGCGATCCCCACGGCAGAGGACCTGGCGATCGTCCCTTCAGCCAGCCAGTTCTCGAAGAACATCAAGACGAAGGCCATCCGCGTAGCGCCGGGAGGCGAGCGGACCATCGACGTCCTCGTCTACTCCGATCAGGCGCAGGGCCAGTCCATCCCGATGCGCGTGATGAGCTACCAGCAGTTCTACGGCGGCAAGGGCGGCGCGAAGAGCGGCTTCACCTTCACGCTCGAGGAGTCTTACGGCAAGACCGGCTCGACGGTCCCCCTCACGATCAGCGCGCCCAAGGAGTCCGCGTCCGACATCATGATGATGCTCGCGTACACGAGCCAGACGACGGTGAACTACTGGCCCGTGCTCGTCGTCAACGACACCGACGCGAACGCCGCGGCGGGCATGCCCT
>JAYSXP010000550.1:0-9558 GCA_043717125.1 Polyangiaceae bacterium
CTCAACGCGCTCGCCTATGCGCCGCGCGGCAGCTCCGTCGACGTGACGGTCGCCGTCGACGACGAGCGCTGCAGCATCCTCGTCGCCGACGACGGGCCGGGCGTCGCGGCCGAGCGTCGCGAGAGCATCTTCGAAGGAAGCTCGCTTCGTCCGGGCGGAACGGGCGTCGGGCTCCGCCACTCGCGCGCGCTCGCTCGTGCGTGGGGAGGCGAGGTCGAGCTGCTCGGGCAGCAGAGCAGGGGAGCCCGCTTCCTCGTCAGGTGGCCCCGGATCGACGCGGTCCCGCGGCCTCCGGTCTCGGAGTCGGGGCGCGCACGCGTGAGCGATCTTTCGGGGATGCGCCTTCTCGTCGTCGAGGACGACGTGGCGGTGACGCAGCTCCTCGAGACGGCCCTCGAGGCTCGTGGCGCGAGCGTGACCACGGCGACGACGGCGACGGAGTTGACGCAGGCGCTCGCCCACGGCCCGTACGACGCAGCGCTCGTCGACCTCTCTCCGATCGCCGCCGACACCGCGGGCGCGCTGGCGGCCCTTCGCGCGTGCAGTCCGAACGTTGCTGTCGTGCTCGTCACTGGCAACGCCGACGCGACGCCCGACATGGTCGCGGGCCTCACGATCGAGCTTGTCCGCAAGCCCTTCGAGCTGCGCGAGGTCGTCGCCGTGCTCGCGCGTGCCGTCCGGCAGCCCTAGCTAACGGGCCTCCAATCGCAACGCGTACTTGACTCGGTTCGCGACCTTGATTACTTCCCGTGCCCCACGCGAAGGTGGCGGAATTGGCAGACGCACTAGCTTGAGGTGCTAGCGCCGCAAGGCGTAGGGGTTCAAGTCCCCTCCTTCGCACTCCAGAACGACCAGAGGGCTCGCTGCGCATCCCCGGATGCCAGCGGGTCCTTTGTCTTATTTCTCGTCCGTTGCGTTTCACATCACTCGCGCGGAACACGGGGTAGGCGCTAGCCTTCACCACGTTCGAGGAGGTTTCCTGATGTCGAAAAAGCTCGTCACGCTGATCGCAGTGGGGGCGCTCGCGCTCGTGGTGGGCTCCGCCTGTGGCTCGAGCTCCGACCAAGGATTCACCGACGGCACGAGCGGAGGCGCAAGCTCCTCGGGAACGTCGGGCGTGGGAACGTCGGGAACGTCGGGCGCGAGCGGCAACCTCGGGGCATCGTCGAGCGGAAGCAGCGGAACGAGCGGCGAGCTCGGCGCTTGCGGAGCGACGACGCAGACGGCCAAGCAGCTCCCGGTCGACATCCTCGTGATGCTCGATGCCTCGGGCTCGATGATGGAGAAGACCGGCGCCGGCGGAAACGGCCCGACGAAGTGGGCGGCCGTGAAGACCGCCCTCAACGGCTTCTTCGCCGACCCGAAGTCGGCGGGGCTCGGCGTCGGTCTGCAGATCTTCCCGATCGAGCATCCGGGCGCTCCCGCGACGTGCACCAGCAACGCGCAGTGCACCGTCGGCGGCACGACCCTCGGCCGCTGCGAGCTGAAGTCCTGCCATCCGGCGACGGCGACGTCGCCGCTCGTGAGCTGCGACTCCGCGACCGACTGTGCCGGCAACGCCGCGTGCTATCCGCGCGGCATCTGCAGCGGCTTTCTTGGTGGGAACCTGTGTCTGGTCGGCGACCCCACCTACGGCGGTTGCGGACTCGGCGGCGGCAGCTGCAAAGCCATGACGAGCTCCACCTGCGACGGGAGCGAGTGCGTGCTCGCGGACTACAGTCCAGCGAAGGTGCCGATCGCGCTCCTCCCGGGCAACGCCGCTCCGCTCACGGGCGCCATCAACGGCACGGCAGATCCGTCGCTGAACGCGCTCACGCCGACGTCGGTCGCCGTGACGAGCGGCATTGCGCTCGCCAAGGCTCACGCGACCTCGAACCCGACGCACACGGTCGTGCTCGTGCTCGCGACGGACGGCTTTCCGACGCGCTGCGCTCCGCTCGACATTCCTGGCATCGCCGCAATCGCTGCGGGCGGCGTCAGCGGCACCCCGAAGATCAAGACGTTCGTAATCGGCGTCTTCACCGACGCCGACAAGGCCACCGCTACCGCGAACCTCGACGCGCTTGCGGTTGGGGGCGGCACGAGCAAGGCGCTGATCGTGACGACCGGCGGGAACGTCGCGGCCGACTTCCAGACCGCGCTCGACACCATTCGCGGCTCGACGCTCCCGTGCGAGTACGCGATCCCGCCGTCGGAGGCCGGCCAGCAGGACTTCGACAAGGTCAACGTCCAGCACACGAACGGCGCGGGCAAGCAGGAGCTGCTCGGGTACAAGGCGAACGCAGCAGCCTGTGGTACCGGACCCGGCTGGTACTACGACGTCGACCCTGCGACGGGCGGCGTGCCGACGAAGATCATTCTCTGCGGCGCGACCTGCGACGCCGTGAAGATCGAGAGCGGCGCCGCGAAGATCGAGATCCTCCTCGGCTGCAAGTCCCTCGTCAAATGAGCTCTGCGCACGGTCGAGCGGGCCATGCTGCTCACGACGGGGGGGCCGCGCTTTCCGGTGAGCACCGGCCTCCGCTCCGCATGCTGTTCACGCGCCGGAGCGCGGACGAGGCGATCCTCGCCCCCTTCGTCGGTCACCGGACCGGCGACGTCGCGGCTCCGTCACGCTAAGCTCTCGGCATGACCAAGTGGGCGTACAAGCGCATCACCTTTGACGTCTTCGAGATCATGGAGCCTGACTTCGAGTCGAAGCTGAACGACGTAGGCAAGGATGGCTGGGAGCTGATATCCAGCTTCGATCGAGAGCGTGGAGGTAGCTCGAAGGAGTACTTTTTCATCTTCAAGCGGCCCCTCGATTGATCGTCGCCTTCCGAGGTTGAGCCCGGCCGGGATGCCCCAGCGACCGTGCTGCGCCTGGCGGCATCGGAATCGCGGAGGTACTGCGATGAGGTCGGGTACGCTGGGAGGGGATCGGACGATACGATGAGCACGCTGCGGGGCTTTGTCGACATCCGCTCAGGGGAGCGACGAAACACGTTCGCCGCCTTCGCGACGCTGCTCGCCATCACGACGGGGCACACGCTGCTCGAGACCGCGCGCGACGCCTTCTTCCTCGCGAAGATGCCGGCGTCGCGGCTGCCGTGGATGTATCTCGTCATCGTCGCCATCGCGCTGGTCCTCTCGCAGATCAAGGCAGCGCGGGCCGACAGCAAGCTCGGCGTTGCCGGCGCGTTGGTCGTCGCGGCCGGGATCACGACGGTCTTCTGGACGCTGCTCCTGGGCGGGATGCCGACCCCTACGGTTCTCTACGCGCTCTACGTCTGGACGGGGCTCTTCGGCTCGTGGGCGATGGTGCAGGTATGGACGCTCCTCGGTCGCGCCCACACCATGACGCAGGCAAAGCGGCTCTATGGCTTCATCGGCGCGGGGGCCGTCCTCGGGGGCGTCGTCGGAGCCGTGCTCGCACGTCTGTCGATCAGCATGATGTCGCCGCGTTCGGCCGTCCTGCTCGCGGCGGGCATCTTCGTCCTTGCGGCCGTGCCGTGCCTCGTCATCGTGCTGCCGGCCGACACGACGGCGCCTGCCCCGCGTCCGCGCGGCGACGACGGCGAACCTGCTCGCCGCCCGATGAGCGCCACGGTCGGTCTCCTCTGGGAGAACACGTTCGCCCGTCGCGTGCTCGGCATCGTCCTCGTGTCGACAATCACGGTGACGGTGGCGGACTATCTCTTCAAGTCGCAGGTCGCCCACGAGATCAGGGATACGCGGCTCCTCGGCAACTATCTGTCGACGTTCTACGCGGTCACCAACGCGCTGGCGCTCCTCGCGCAGCTGTTCATCGCGCCGTGGGTGTTCCGTCGCGCAGGCGTGCAACGAGCGCTCTTCTTGTTCCCGGTCGCGATGCTCGTCGCTGCTTCGGGCGTCCTTGCGACGGGCGGGCTCCTCGTCGCGTCGGTCGTGCTCAAGAGCCTCGACGGCGCGCTCCGATACTCGCTGCACAAAACCAGCACCGAGCTTCTGCTCGTGCCCGTTCCCGACGTGACCCGCGAACGGATCAAGCCCGTGGTCGATCTCGTGGGCTCTCGAGGAGGGCAGGCGCTCGCGTCGGTCGGCATCCTTGGCCTCGTCGCGATCGGAGCGGCGGTGCCGATGACGCTCGGCGCGATCGTGCTGGGCCTCGCGGTCCTCTGGATCTCGCTCGTTGTCGCGATCCGCGCCGCGTACCTCGACGTCTTCCGCGAGACGCTGAAGATGGGCGGTCTGAGCGGAAAGGCGGAGCTCCCGGAGCTCGACCTCGGCGCGCTGGAGACGCTGTTCGCTGGCCTCAACAGCAGCCGAGACGTCGAGGTCATCGCCTCGCTCGAGCTCCTTGCCGAGCAGCACCGCGAGCGCCTGATCCCGGCGCTGATCCTCTACCATCCGAGTCGCGATGTCGTGATGCGGTCGCTCGAGATCTTCACGGACATGGGGCGCGTCGACTTCGTGTCGATCGCGGATCGGCTGAACGGTCATCCCGATCGCGAGGTGGCGGCGGCTGCGCTTCGTGCCCGCACGGCGGTCCTTCCCAACAAGGAGCTCCTCCTCGAGCGTGTCGCCGACGCATGCCCGCAGGTATCGGTGACCGCGCTCGTCGCGTTGATGGCGCGCGGATGGATCGACCAGGCAGACGCCGCGGCCCGGCTCGCCGACGGGATGAAATCGAAGTCGTGGCAGGGAGTCGCGGAGCTCGCACGCGCGATCCGCGCCGTCGGTCCTCGGCACGGTCAGGGCACGCCGGTCGACGATCGCTTCGACGAGCTGCTCATCGAGATCGACCAGGTCGGCCCGACGTTCCGCGACGTGGCGTGCGGCGCGACCGAGCTGCGTGCCGACCAGACACCCTCGAACCTCCTCGAGGGACGGCCCGACGTTCGTGTGCGCGTCGAAGTTGCTCGCGCCATGGGGGTTCGCCGGAGCCCTCGCTCGTTACCGTCCCTCGTGCAGATGCTCAATCGTCACGAGCTGCGGGCGGCGGCGCGCACGGCGCTCACGGCGATCCCGGGCGCGCTCGACGCGCTCGATCAGGCGCTCTCCGCCCCTCGAATTCCACGCGATATTCGCAGCCACCTCCCGCGCACGATCTGTCTCTTCGAGCAAAGCCTGGCGGCGGCGGTGCTCCTGCGTCACCTCCAGAATCCGTACGACGGCGTCGTACGTTTCAAGGTGATTCGCGGGCTCGTGAAGCTGCAGCGTCAGAACCCCCGCCTCGATCTCGACCCGACGCCGCTCACGCGCGCTGCCGAGCAGACGCTCGAGCATGCCGAACAACTGCGCCGCTGGGGCGCCGCTCTCGCTGCCGGCGGCGACGGGCCCGCGCCCGCCTCGTCGAGAGCACTCACGCCGTTCGAGCCCTTGCATGCAGCGCATCACCTGCTTGCCGATCTCGTCCACGACAAGGAAGTACACGCGACGCATCGCGTCTTCCTCTTGCTCGAGCTCCTTCACAAGACGCCGTTCGACGACATTTGGCGCGGGCTGCGCGGCAAGGACCCGAAGTCCCATGCGAGCAGCCTCGAGCTCCTGGAGAACATCGTGACGCAGCCGCTGCGCGGGCGGATTCTCGAGCTCGTCGGCGAGCGGAGCAGCGTGCCGGCGCCGCCCACGACGCTCTCGTACGACGACGCGAT
This sequence comes from Polyangiaceae bacterium, assembly GCA_043717125.1. Lineage (GTDB taxonomy): Bacteria > Myxococcota_A > Polyangia > Polyangiales > Polyangiaceae > Labilithrix. Next base: position 5,616 of record JAYSXP010000550.1, read on the forward strand.
CCGCGAGATCCTCGCGCAGCGCAGTACGACGATGCGCACCCTGGCCGAATACCGCGCGCTCGAGCTCGGCATCGATCCGAGCACGGTGTCGCGTGCCTCACGCGCGGACGCCGATCCGCTCGCGGAAAGCCTCGGCGAGCGACTGATGGGCAAGGTGCGCGACGTGCTCACGCCCGAGGCGGACGAAGGAGAATCACGTGCGCCAGCTTGAGGTCACCGAGCGCATTCTCCGTCTTCGTTCCGTGCCGACGCTGCGAACGCTGCCGGCGAACGATATCGCCCAGCTCGCGGCGTCGCTGCGCACGGTGACGTTCAAGCGAGGCGACACGCTCCTGCGGGAGGACGAGCCTCCGCGGTGCTTCTACCTCGTCACCACCGGCACGGTGACGCTGCGGCGCAAGGGCAAGCGGATCGGGACCGTGCGTGGGCCCGGCGGTGTAGGCTTTCTCGCGTACTTCGCGCGTCAAGCGGGCGGTACGTCAGCGGTTGCCGAGTCGTTCGTGGAGGCGCTCGAGGTCCGGGGCGACGCCATGGATGAGGTCCTTGAGGACCATTTTATCGTGTTGCTCGGCCACATCCGCTGGGTGGCCGAGCGGCTCATCGCGGAGAACCAGGTCAATGAGCCGCCTCCGTTCGTTCCACCGGGGGGAGCGTTCGACAAGCTCATCGGCGAAGGCGAGCTCGGGATCGTCGAGCGGATTTTCCTCCTTCGGCGGATGAACGCGTTCACGACCGCGAACGTCAACTCGCTCTCGACGCTGGCGCGCAAGCTGGTCGAGCTGCGTCTTCCCGCGGGCCACGTGGTGTGGCGCCCGGGGGGGCCGGCGGAGCACACTTACTTCATCGTGAAGGGGATGCTCGACCTGAGCTGGGGAAACGGAAAATACGTCCAGGAGATCGGCCCCGGCTACGCGGTCGGCGGTGCGGAATCGCTTGTCGGGCTACCGCGCTGGAACGAGCTGACGACGCGCGAGCCCGTCGTCGCGCTCCGCGGCACGCGGGAAGGGCTCATCGATCTCTTCGAAGACGACCACGAGCTCGCCCTCAAGTTCCTGTCGATGTTGGCGACGTTTCTGATGACGATCTGGGATCGGAAGGCGGAGGAGGGGATCACCTCGGTCGGCGGTGCAGAGAGCGAGCCGCCGTCCCCGGTCGCGGTGTCGCCGGCCGCTCCCGCGCTCCCGACGACTCCGGCTTAGGGCCCGGGCACTGTCGTGGTAAGGGGAGCCGCCGATGGTTTCCTCCGTTCGCCCCGAAGAGAACGATCGCCGGGACCGAGAGCCGGTCTCGACTCGTTTGATGCGCGCGATCTCGCGAGGTATGGGCGAACGTCGTTCGTTTCACGCGCCCGAGGTGTACGGGCGGGAGGCGATCGGCAAGATCGCGCGCGCGCTGCCGCCCGTCGAGCGGCTCTACGCGAACGTTCGTTTCTCGATCCTTCGCCCGAAGCTCCTGAGCGTCATGGACCTCCTCCTCCCGGACGAGGGGCGAATCCTCGATATCGGGTGCGGCTTCGGGCTGTTCGCGGCCTACTTCGGGCAGACGCAGCCGGCGCGGCGCATCGTGGGCGTCGACCCGGACGCACGCCGTATCGCCATGGCCAAGCGTGTCTCGAGCAGCCTCGGCCTCGACAACGAGTTCATCTCCGGCGATGCGCGCGACGTGTCCCTCGGAGGGGGGTTCGCGGGGGCCTACGTCCTCGACGTGATGCACCACATTCCGGCGGCCGACCAGCTGCCGATGCTCGAGCGTCTCCGCGATGTGCTGGCGCCGCGCGGCGTGCTCGTCGTGAAGGACATCACGACGGAGCCTTACCTCGGGCTCAAGTTCACGGAGCTGATGGACCGCGCCATGGTCGGCTGGAACGAACCGCTCGCGTACCGCCATCATCGCGAGTGGGGGGAGATGCTGACGTCGCTCGGCTTCCACGTCCGCATGGTGCGCGTGCCCGACGTGCTGCCGTATCCGCACGTCGTCATCGCGGCGACGAAGCGGTAGGCGAGCTACAAGGAACCCTTCGTCGACGGGATCCCCACCGCACGTGGGTCCAGCGCCGCCGCCGCGCGGAGCGACCTCGCGAGCGCCTTGAAGCAAACCTCGGTCATGTGGTGCAGGTTCGTCCCCGCGTGGAGCACCACGTGCAGATTGCACGCGCACCCGCGGGCGAACGCCTCGAAGAAGATCTCGGCGAGCTCCGTGTCCCAGGTGCCCAGCTTCGCCTTCGGCATGGCCACTTCCCAGACGAAGAACTGACGCCCTGACAGATCGATCGCGCAGGTTGCTCGCGCCTCGTCCATCGGCAGCGTCGCCGACCCGTAGCGCGCGACGCCCGCCTTGTCGCCCAGCGCGGCGGCGACCGCTTTGCCCAGCGTGAACGCCACGTCCTCGGTGGTGTGGTGTCCGTCGATCTCGACGTCACCCTCGGCCCGGACCGTGAGGTCGACGAGACCATGCTTCGCGATCTGCTCGAGCATGTGCGTCAGGAACGGGATCGGCGTCACGACGTCGGCCGTACCGCTGCCGTCGAGCGCCACCGACACGTCGACCTTGGTTTCCTTCGTCGTGCGCTGCTCGCGGGCCGTTCTCACGCCGGCATTCGACCACGGCTCCGGCCTCGAAGCCAACGATTGAGGGGGCTGCGCTGCGGGCGCGGGTGATGGGATTGAGGCCCCTCGACGGATGCTCTATCGTCGCTCCCGTGACGCAGGATCCTCGCGCAGACCCGGAGCCCTCGCGCGGCCGCGACACGCTCGTCGACATCGACGACCCGAACGAGCCCGAGGCCCGGGCCCTCCTCGAGCGGTACGGCCGGCCCTTCGCCCAGGGGGAGGTGCTCTTCCGCGAGGGCGACCCCGCCTCGGCCGCGTATCTTCTCCAGAGCGGGCGCATCCGGCTCCTGAAGCGTGTTCGCTTGGTCGAGCGCAGCCTCTCCGTGCTCCGCGCCGGCGACCTTTTCGGTGAGGGCGCACTCCTCGACGGCGCCGTACGCTCGTCCACCGCCGTCGCGCTCCGTGAGGGCGTCGCCCTCGTCCTCGACCGGAGCGCGCTCCGCGAGATCGTCGAGCGGATCCCGTCGCTCTCCGAGCGTATCCTGACCCAGCTCGTCCGCCGCCTGCGTGACGCTGAGGACCAGATCGAGGTCCTCATGCTCCGCGACACCCAGTCCAAGGTGATCAGCGCGCTGCTCAAGATGGCCCGCGCCAGCTCGGGTCCCGCCGATCTGAGCGTCTCGCCCGTCGAGCTGTCGAGCCGCGTCGGTCTGGACGTCGAGACGGTGAAGCGTGCGGTGCAGCGCCTCCGCGACCAGCAATACCTCCGCATCGTGGGCGAGCGCGTCGAGATCCCCGACCTCGAGGCCCTCCGGCGCCTCTACGGCCTCCTCGGCTCCAAAGAAGAGCTGCGCGGCGAGCGCTGAATACGACGCGCCGCGTTATGCGGGGGCGCTCGCGACGCTCTGCTCAGGTAAAAAGCGTAGCGGTATCTTGCACTTGGACGGATACCGTTCAGGGTTGACGGCGCAGACCAGGCAGCATAAGTCCGGGTCTCCGGAAAGCCATGCGGTCGCGCTCGTCCCAGTTCCGCGATGCAGTATTCCCGACGCGCCTCACGGCGTCGTGCGGAAGCGGCACGCCTTCGCGGCTGCGTCGCTTTCTCGCAGTGACGGCGCTCTGCCTCGTCGTGGTCGCCGGTTGCACGGGCAAGGGCAGCCAGAGCCCCAACGCGCAGAGCACCGAGCGCCAGAGCGAGGCCGAGTACCAGCTCGCCGTCGACCTCTTCGAGAAGGGCAACGTCCGCGCGGCTCTCGACCATACGAGCAAGGCGCTCGCGCTGAACGAGGACAACGACAAGGCGCAGTACTTCGGCGCCGTCATCAGCCTCTCGTTCTGCTCGACGAACCGTGGCGTGGCGGCCCCCGATTGCCGCCTGGCCGAGGTGGAGCGCT
>JAYSXP010000056.1:0-6882 GCA_043717125.1 Polyangiaceae bacterium
TGGGCACGTCCTCGGCACGCCATTCGATGGGCGTCCGGTTGGCTCGCGCTGCGTCGAGCGCCACGAGCTTGTGCTGGGGGTTGGCATGCATGCGCCGGAGTTGCTCGTAGTCCGCGCGATGCTGGACGACGAAGGCTGCCTTCTTCTCGTCGCTGCTGAGGAGCGTCGTCGTCACCGGAACGGCGCGGCTGGCATCGAGGATGTGCACGACGGGCTCGCTGTAGAAGGGCGCGATCTTCACGGCCGTGTGTGCCCGGCTCGTGGTTGCGCCACCGATCAGCAACGGCAGCTTGAACCCCTGACGCTCCATCTCGCGCGCCACGTGCGCCATCTCGTCGAGAGACGGCGTGATGAGCCCGCTCAGACCGATGAGATCGGCCTTCTCGAGCTTCGCTCGCTCGAGGATCTTCTCGCACGAGACCATGACGCCCATGTCGATGACCTCGTAGTTGTTGCAGGCGAGCACGACGCCGACGATGTTCTTGCCGATGTCGTGGACGTCGCCCTTCACGGTCGCGAGGACGATCTTGCCCTGCGTCTTCGCGACCTGTCCGGACGCCGCCATGACCGCCTTCTCGGCCTCCATGAACGGGAAGAGATACGCGACGGCCTTCTTCATCACGCGAGCCGACTTGACGACCTGGGGCAAGAACATCTTGCCGGCGCCGAAGAGATCGCCGACGACGCTCATGCCGTCCATGAGCGGTCCTTCGATGACGGAGAGCGGCCTCGAAAGCTTGACGCGCGCCTCCTCGGTGTCGGCGTCGATGTACGTGTCGATGCCCTTGACCAGCGCATGCGAGAGGCGCTCTTCGACCGAGCCGTTCCTCCAATCCTCGGACTTTTTCTCGGTCGGTGACTCACCGGCACTAGCGGCCTTCAGCTTCTCGCCGAGATCGACGAGTCGTTCGGTCGCATCAGGACGGCGGTTGAGGAGCACGTCCTCGACGAGCTCGCGCAGCTCGGGCTCGATCTCCTCGTACACCTCGAGCATGCCCGCATTGACGATGCCCATATCCATGCCCGCCTGGATGGCGTGATAGAGGAACGCCGAGTGCATGGCCTCGCGCACGTGGTTGTTGCCACGGAAGCTGAACGAGACGTTCGACACACCTCCGCTGACCTTGGCGTGCGGAAGGTTTGCCTTGATCCAACGCGTGGCCTCGATGAAGTCGACCGCGTAGTTGTTGTGCTCCTCGATGCCCGTGGCGACGGTGAGGACGTTGGGGTCGAAGATGATGTCTTCCGGCGGAAAGGCGATCTCGTCGACGAGGATCCGGTAGGCGCGCTCGCAGATACGGATCTTCTCCGCGTACGTCGCGGCCTGCCCTTTCTCGTCGAATGCCATGACGACGACAGCGGCGCCGTATTGCATGATCGTTCGGGCGGTCTCGCGGAACCGCTCCTCGCCTTCCTTCAGCGAGATCGAGTTGACGATGCCCTTGCCCTGAAGGCACTTGAGCCCGGCCAGGATGACCTCCCACTTCGAGGAGTCGATCATGAAGGGAACCTTCGTGACCTCCGGCTCCGTCGCGAGGAGGAGCAGAAAGCGCGTCATCGCCGCGACGCCGTCGATCATTCCCTCGTCCATGCAGATGTCGATGACGTTCGCGCCGGTCTCGATCTGCTGGCGCGCCACGCTGACCGCCTCCTCGTATTTCCCTTCCTTGATCAGCTTGGCGAACTTCGGTGAGCCCGCCACGTTCGTGCGCTCCCCGATCATCATGTAGACGCCGTTCTGCTGCGTGAACGGCTGCGAGCCGGAGAGGCGGAGGGGCCGCGGCGCCTCCGTGACGTCCGCGGGAACGGTGGCGGAGACCTTGCCTTCCGCCTCCTTCATCTCGCGGAGCTCGCGCGGGTGCCGCCCGTCGAGGGCCTTCGCGATGGCAGCGATGTGCTCGGGAGTGTTGCCGCAGCATCCGCCCGCGATGTTGATGAGCCCGCCCTGGGCGAACTCGGCCAGATAGCGGCCCATGTCCTCGGGAAGGAGATCGAAACCGGTCGCGGAGAGCGGGTTGGGCAATCCGGCGTTCGGATAGCAAGAGATCGCGACGTTCGACTTCTCCGAGAGCTCCTCGAGGAACGGGTACATGAGATCCGGACCAAGCGAGCAGTTGAGACCGATCGACATCGGCTTCGCGTGCTTCACGGCGTTCCAGAGCGCTTCGCCGGTCTGCGCGGAGATCATCGTCTCGCCGCCGCGACCCACGGCCGCCGAGATCATGATCGGCAGGCGCTTTCCGTCCTTCTCGAACACCTCCTCGATCGCAACTAGCGCCGCCTTCGCGTTGAGCGAATCGAAGATCGTCTCCACCAGCAAGACGTCCGAGCCACCGGCGATGAGAGCGCGGATCTGCTGAACGTACGAGGTCTTGACCTGATCGAAGGTGACGACACGGAACCCCGCGTCGTCCGCGTCGGGCGAATTGGAGAGCGACACGGTGAGGGGTCCGATCGCTCCGGCCACGAAGCGCCTCTTTCCGTCGGCGTTCGCGACCCGGTCCGCCACTTCTCGGCACTGGCGCGCGGACTGTTCGTTGATCTCCGACGCGAGGTCGCCGAGGAACTTGTCCTCGATGATCCTCTGGTAGAACTCCGGGTCCTTGCGGCCGCCGTGCTCGCGCGGATCGTCGACGAAAAACTCGCTCTGCGTGATGCTCGTCGCCCCGAATGTATTGGTCTCGATGATGTCGGCGCCGGCTTCCAGAAAGCGCCGGTGGATGTCGCAGATCATGTCCGGCTGCGTCAGCGAGAAGATGTCGCCGTTGTTGAGCAGATCCTTCGGCGCGTCCTTGAAGCGCTCGCCGCGAATGTGCGCCTCGGTCATTCCGTACGTGCGGATGGTGGTGCCCATTGCGCCATCGATGATGGCGATGCGCTGCTGAAGGAGGCTCTCGAGAGGATGACGTTCGGTGTCGCTCATGGGTTCACGGGATGCGCGGGCAACGGTTTGTAAGCGAAAGCAGTGATGACTTCGAAATGAGGAGAGCGTTTCTCGCGGCACGTGATGTCACAGGTATCGACGGCGAGCCCAGCCTTCTGCAGCATTCGCTTCACCTGAGACGTCGTGAAACCCGAGTGGAGGTCGCGGTAGCTGGCGCTCACGTCGGCGTGGTCGTGCGACGCGAGGGTGACGACGACGAGGTTGCCGCCGTCACGGAGTACGCGTGCGGCTTCGGCAACGACGCGGGCAGGAGTCGTGGCCTGCGTCAGGATGTTGAACAACATGACGTGGTCGAATGCGGCGTCTCCGAACGGGAGCTCGTGCACGTCGCCGAGCGAGACGCTGGCGTTCTTCAGCTTCGCGAGCCGGGCGCGGGCGGCCTCGACCATCTTTTCGTTGCGATCGAGACACGTGACGCTCTTGGCTCGGGGTGCCAGGAGCTGCGCGAGCGTGCCGTCGCCGGACCCCGCATCGAGCAGGTCTCCGAGCCGCATGAGGCCGAAGAGCCCGCGCGCGGTCGCCTCCCAGGTGCGGCCTGGCGAGTAGTGACGCTCCATCTGCCCCGCGACCGCGTCCGGCCAGGCGTTCGTGCGCTGACGCGCCTCGAGCACCGCGGCGCAGCGCCCCTTGTCGCCGTCCAGAACCGCGTCCTTGAGATCGCCGCGGACCAGCGACCACACCTGCTTGGCGCCCTCCGGCATGTTGCCGTCGTTGAGGCTGTAGAGCGTGGAGGGGCCGACACGGCGATCGCGCAGGAAGCCGGCGTCGCGAAGCTTCCCGAGATGTGTCGAGACACTGGACTGCGCAAGCTCGGTGATGTGGACGAGCTCGGCCACGGTGAGCTCTTCCTCTTCGAGCAACGCCATGAGGCGGACGCGTGTCGGCTCGGCGAAGAGCTGGAGCGTGTTGACGGAGGACGAGAGGGTCGACACCGCGGTATCCTAGCATCGCGATGGAGCGATGTGCATGCCCACAAAAGCAGAAGACCCGCTTTCGCGGGTCCCCTGGTCGACGTCGTCCTTAAGCCGAGTTCTGTTCCACCTCGAGGTCGCCCTCGCTGCGGCGGCGGTCATTCCTCTAGGGCGGCCGTTACCGGACGCCTCGAGCAGCCTACCCGCGGACTCGAGCGAGTCACCCTCCACGGCCCTCCTCTTGCGAGGAGGGCTGCACGTCCGCTTATGTGGCCTTGCTCCCGATGGGGTCTGCCTTGCCGCCTCCGTTACCGGAGACGCGGTGGGCTCTTACCCCGCCGTTTCACCCTGGCCTGCCGCACCGCTCCGTTTCCGGCGAGATGGGACAGGTGGTCTCTTCTCTGTTGCACTTTCCTTCGCGTTCCCGCGACCGGGCGTTACCCGGCATCGTGCTCTCTGGAGCTCGGACTTTCCTCCCGCCGCGCTTCTGGCCCTTTCGGGCCTTGGTTCACGGCCGGCGATCGCCTGTTCGGCATCGACGAGGCGCAAGGTGGCACCGGTTCACTCGCTCCGCAATGGGGTGGATGTGTATCCTAGAGGGGATGAAGGCGTGGCCGCTGCTCCTGGTCGGGATCGGCGCGTGTGCGGAGCCGCCGCGCAGGCCGCCCGTCACGTACGTCCCGATCGGTCGGCCACCGGAGGCGCCGCCCCCCTCCATCGCGCCCAGTCACCCGATGCTCGGCGCGGACAAGCCCGACAAGCCCGACAAGCCCGACAAGGACCCTCCTGCGGCCGGGACGATCGTGGCGGTGAGCACCGAGGCGCCGCCGGCCGACGACCTTTGCTACAAGCGGCTCCTCAGCGCCTGCTGCACCGAGACCACCGTCCACGCGAAGAAGAAGGGCACGGAGCTCTTCTGCCCCGGCAAGCTGGTCGTGCGTACGCGCTGCAAGGACGTCGGCCCGAAGTGCAAGTGAGTCACCGCTACGCCACTCCGTTCGCGCGCTCGGGTCGAACGAACGCGAGCGCGGTGACGAACGGCACGACCACGAGCCCGTAGCGGCCCGCGCCGAAGAACACCACGTGGAGCACGGCGGTCGCGACGAGCACCGCCGCCGTCACCGGCACGATGCGCGGCAGCCGCGAGAGCTCGCGCGGCCCGAGAAGAAGAAGCGCAAGCGCACACGCGAGGTAGCCCGTCGCGCCCGCGGTCATGAAGCACGCGAGCAGACCGAAGCCAGTGGCCGCCTCGCGCAGTAGCCTTCGCGGACCGTCGAGCTTGCGGACGCTCACCAGCGCCCCGACGAGCAAGAGGCGCGACGCCAGCGTCTCGAGCACGCCGAGCGCCACCTTGGCGCGATACGAAAAACGATCGGGGTTCGCGACGTGCAGGTACCAGGGGGCCGCGCCGAAATAGTCGAACGTCACGCGTAGCTTTGCGGGCGCGCGCGAGAGCCACCCGAGCGGGTCGGCCACGATGACCTTCTTGGCTTCTCGTCCGAAGCACGCGTCCTTGGCGGCCTCGGCAAAGACCTCCCTGCAAGCGTCGGGAACGACCATCTCCTGCCAGCCGCCGCCCGTGGTCTGCGTTCCGATCGCGAGGTTCCAGCCTCCGTTCACGCTGACGAGCGCACACTGCTCCATCCGGCGGCAGTTGCGCACCGTCCACGGCGCGCACACGGCGAGCGCGAGCGCGGTAGCGACGACTGCGCCCCCGACGGAAGCGCGCAGCGACGACCGCGTGGCGAGCCAGCCGAGCACTGGCGCAAGCACGAGCGACTGCGGCCTCACGAGCGTCGCAACGCCCATCAAGAGGCCGCACGCGACGAGCCACGTGAACGCCGGCCGGCGCCCCTCCGTGTGGTGGGCACGCTCCGCGAACGCCGCGGCGATCACGAGGAGCGCGGCGGTCACGCCTTCGGTCATCAGCGCCGCCGTGTACGGCACGAGCGCGGGATGCAGCGCGAACGCGAGACCGCCCGCGAGCGCGAGCCTGCGCGACGTGGCGCGCCGCAGGAGATCGTGCACGGCCCATGCTCCCGCAGTGCCGATCAACATGTTGACCAGCATCGCGACCACGGGCTTCGTGCCGAACACGGCATACGCCGCTCCAATCAGCGCCGGATACCCGACCGGATAATGCGCCGCCGCCGTCACGACGCCGTCCGGCCAGAGCCATGTGTAGCCCTGGCCGGTCGCCAGCCGGATCGCGAGCCGGTGGTAGTACTCGCCGTCGGCCGTCGGCGGGATGTGCCCCGCAGCCCACGCGACCACCACGAACCTCGCGACGAGCGCGACGAGCGTGACGACGAGCGCGTCGCGCTTCTTCACGGGGCGAGCCCGAGCCCCTCGAGCGCGACGAGCACCTCGCAGGCGGGAAGGCCCACGACGTTGGTGTACGACCCCTCGATGCGCGCCACGATCCCGGCGCCGAGGCCCTGCACGGCGTAGGCGCCGGCCTTGTCGGTCCCCTCGCCGCTCTCGGCGTACGCGCGGATCTGCGCAGCCGTGAGGGGGCGGAACGCTACGCGTGTCACGACCGTCTCGGCGTGTAACACGGCTCCCTCGGGCGCCGGAACGCCCAGCGCGAAGCGGGTCCACACCTCGTGGGTGCGACCGGCGAGCCGCGCGATCATCGCCTCGGCTTCATCCACGTCCGCGGGCTTGCCGAGAATGGCGCCGTCGTCGATGACGGAGGTGTCGGCGACGAGAACGGCCTTCGCCGACCGGATCTCCTCCGAGACCTGCGAGGAGGACGCAAACACCGCGGCCACGGCGGCGAGCTTCGCGAGAACGATGCGCTCGAGGTAGGGAGCCGGCCCCTCGCCGGTCCGTGTGGACTCATCGGCGCCCGCGACGTGGACGACGAAGGGAACGCGAAGGCTCGTCAGAATCTCTCGCCGACGAGGCGACCCGCTGCCGAGAACGAGGCGCGCGGACGCGTCAGCGGGACGAATAGACATGCCCGACGTTCATTTCCCAATGAAGCCGAGGAGTCAACTCTGGTATGGTCCCCGCCGATGCGAT
>JAYSXP010000551.1:0-9538 GCA_043717125.1 Polyangiaceae bacterium
ACGTCAGCAGGTCCGAACTTCGGCGTGACCATGGCCTTCTGGCTGCCGTCCGGCGCGGTCTCGACGCGCACGAGGTTCGCCGAGCGCCTGAGGAGCTCCGTTGGGCTCTGGATGAGCGTCGGCGTGAGGCGCTCGGGCTCGGGCACGAGACACGGGCGCCGGGCCGGGTCCCACTCCTCGAGCGTCCAGGTCGGGTAGTTCATCTGCGTGAAGCCGAAGAACTCGCTGGCGGTTCCGCCGTAGCTCTTCATGCGATCGCAGGTGCGCATGCGCGGAGGCGCGCTGAAGTTGAACGCGAACACGCTGTTGAAGCCCGCGGTGCCGGGCGGGTCGCCGCGAAGGTCGCCGAGGTCGGTGACGTAGAAGCCAGACGCGGAGATGCGGGTGACGACTGTGTCGAACGCGAACGAACCGTCGTCGCGCAACCCCGTGTCGACCTGGATGGCCTCGCGCGGGTAAGGCGTCTGGCCGTTGCCCGAGCACCCGAGTGTCGGCTCGCACTTGAGGCCGCGAATGTCCGCGATCCTCGGGAGCTTGAAGTAGATCGGCGTGCTCACGCCTTCGCTGAAGGTGCCGCCTTCCTCGGAGTCGTCGTTGGCGAACGCGCAGCCCGGGTCGGCGGGGAAGTCGACGGTGCCATCGCCGTCGTTGTCGATGCCGTCCGCGCACGCAGGCGGCGGGTCCGCGAGCGGATCCTTCGGCACATATCCGAGGTCGTCCGCGACGATGTACGTGACGCCGTAGGCGTTCGTCACCTTGATCTCGATCGAGACGGACTCGCCCGCCTTGACGAGGACGTTGCGGCCGTCGGTGTCGGGCCCGGTGAGAGGGTCGATCGCGCCGGGCTTCGTCGAGATGCGGACGTAACGATTGAACGAGGTGTCGACCGCGCCGTCCGGGGTGACCGCGCGGACCGTCGCGCGGAACGTTGCCGGGATGTCCACCAGGAGGGGAAGCGGAGCATCGAGCGAGCCCACCTTCGACGCGGGGTCGAGCTGGACGACGAGCCGCGGGGGATTGCGGGTCTTGTCGAACTTCTCGCCGGCGCACGACGTCGCGCTCACGGCGAGGAGGCCGGTCAGCGCACCGAGGACGAGGGAGTGCGTGCGGTGCTTCATTTGCCGACGAGCTCCACGCGGTTGTCGGAGGCGCTCCCGATGGTCTTGTCGATGCACGCCAGGATCTTGCACTCCTCACCGGCGAGCTGACAGGCCGCGACGGGGATCTTGCAGGCCTCCTGGTCGGGCGCGCCGTTGCAGCGCTTGAAGTGGAACTTCGCGACGTCGTCGCGGCAGTCCTTGCGGACGCACCGACCGGCGCCGTTCTCGCAGGCGCCGACCTAGGCGCAGCTGATGTCTTGACCGTTGCCGTTCTGGACGACGTGGCCGGGACACGAGCAGGCGAGCGTGGGGTCGCCGCAGTCGCCATCCATGATGCAGGACTTGAGGCCGTCCGCGGTCTGGTTGGCGACCGGGTCGTAGCCGCAGGGCTTGCCCTGGCGCAGGTAGTCGATGAGGGCGTCGCGCTGCTGCACCTTCGTGTCGAACTGCGTCGTGTTTCGCTGGAGGACGCGGAAGCCCGAGCCGCCGCCGGCGAGGTAGTTGCTCGTCGCGAGCTCGTAGAGGTTCGTCGCCCTGATGAGGGACAGGCAGAGGCCGTCGGGCTTGCCGCCGGTCTTGTCGCAGATGCCCGGAAGTCCGGGGCCGTCGACGCCGGGGGGATTGCAGGCCTTGTCGTCGTTGCAGCGCGTGTCCTTGTGGCCGATGTAGACCTGTTCGGCGCACGCGGTGACGACGCAGACCTTCTTCACGGGATCGCAGGTGCCGCCGATGCGCGTCGTGCAGTCGACGTCATCCTTGCAGCGGACGACGCATTTGTTCGTCGTCAGGTCGCAGAAGTCGCGCGGCGGGTCGGCGTTGAGGCAGTCCGGATCCGACGTGCAGCCGATGTTGACCCGGTCGCAGCCCGAGCAGTTGATCCGGACGCGCGCGCCGGCGATCTGGATCTGCGAGGCGCAGCCGCGACCGGCGGTGCGGCGAGCTGCGAAGTCGAAGAGCTCTTGTACCTCGAGGCCCGAGAGCTGCATCTTCGTGATCGAGTTGTCGAAGGGGAAGATGTTGAACATCTGCTCGATCGACACCGGACCGGGATTCAAGTCGGTGCGGATACCCGTCGAGTTCGTGAGCGAGAAGTCCGTCTGGATGCCGAGACGGAGCCAGATCGCGTTGCCGACGACGTTCCCGAGCGGCGAGTCACCGCCGGTCGTGGCGAAGCGCTTCGACCCCTGCGGGCTGTAGCCGACGAGGATGTCGAGGTCCGCGGCGAGGTCGAGCTGGCGGCGGTAGGGCTGGAGCATGTCGACCACGACCGGATCCTCGGGGACCGTCGCGTCGATCGGGAACGGGTTGTAGCGGCTCGACTGCACTTCGAAGCCGTTCACGCTGTCGTAGTGGCTGGCGTCGCCGTCCGGGGACACGAGGTTCGCGTCGTTCGAGACGACGAGGTCGAGTCGGCCGACGTACTTCGCGAAGGAGCCAGAGTGCGCGATGATCACCTTGCGCGGGTGGCACGGGCGCTGGAACGCGAAGGGATGGTTTTTCGGGTCGCGGCCCGGTCCGCTGGGCGGAACGGCGTCGCTGTCGATCTTCGCGTCGGGGTCGACCGCCCAGACGAAGCCCGGGTTGTTCGGATCCGCCGAGCAATCGCGGATCTCCTGGGGCGGGTTGATGACGATGTGGTTGTGTCCGCCGAGGACGATGTCGATGCCTGTCGTGCCGCGGACCATGCGCTGGTCGACCTCGAGGCCGAGGTGCGTGACGAAGACGATGAGATCGACGTAGGGGCGGAGCAGATCGATGTACGTCTGCGCGACCTCGACCGTGTTGATCGGCGTGAGGCCGGTCTTGTTCGGCTGGTCGAACACCGACGTGAGGCTCGAGAGGTTGCCCATCCCGATCGCCGCGACCTTGAGCCCGCCCGTGTTGAGCACCACGAAGTTGCGCGCGACGGTGCCAATGCGCCCGAAGTTCGGGATGTCCTGCGTGGTCTGATCGAACTTGTAGTTGGCCGCGAGCAGCGGGAAGTTCGACCAGCGCTGGTACTGGGTTGCGACGTTCTGCGCGCCGCGATCGAACTCGTGGTTGCCGAGCACCTGCGCGTCGACGCCGAGGGCGCTCATCGACCGGACCTCGGGCTCGCCCGCGAAGAAGTTGAAGACCGGAGCGCCCTGGAAACAATCGCCGGAGTCGAAGTGGAGGACGCGACCCGAGCGTGCGCGTTCGCGGTTGATGACGTACGCCATGCGCGCGACGCCGCCGATGTTGGAGATGCTGTTCAGCTCACCGAGGCCCAGCGTGGAGTCGACCTGCGTGATGACCTGCTCGTACGGGAACAGGCGCGAGTGGATATCCGACGTGTGGAGCAACGTCAGGTTGACCGAGCACGCCTGCCCGGGCGGGCAGGGGCGGTCGACGGTGTCTTTGTCGCTGGACGAGCAGGCGGGAAGGCTCCCGGCGGTCACGCCGAGGATCCCGAGCGCCCCTCCGATCGCGAGGAGACTGGACCAGAATCGGGCCTTGGTACCCATGATGCGGGCGGCACGCTACCACGGCGCGCGACCCGCTGTCCCGCAGCGATTGGCCACGAAATCTGGGCTCCAAGCTCGAAGGCGACGAGTCGGAAGCGCTCAGGTCGTCGGACTCACCCGACACGACCTCGCGATGGTCGGTCAGTGCTCATCGCTCGGGGGGATGCTCGATCGCGTCGCCGGGACGTCCTCCGCGATGCCGGCAAGGAGGTCGATGAGACGCGGAGCTAGCTCGCGGGCCAGGAGCTCCTCCACGGCGTCCGCGCTGTCACAGGCGAGCGCTTGCTCCGCGATGGCTTCGGCCTCGGGGACGGTGACCCGGCGGACGGCCTCCTTGATCTCGGGGATCGCGGCAGCTTCCATCGAGAGCTCACGAAGGCCGAGGCCGATCAGCAGACATGCCGCGAGCGGATCCGAGGCCATCGCGCCACAGAGCGACACCGGAATCTTCTGCGTCTTGCCGGCCTCGGTGACGAACTTGATCATCCGGAGGATCGCCGGGTCGAAGGGCGAAGCTTGCGCGGCGAGCGACTGGCTCGCGCGGTCGATCGCGAGCGCGTACTGGACGAGGTCGTTCGTGCCGAGGCTGAAGAACTCGGCCTCGCGGGCGAAGACGTCCGCCATGATCGCCGCGGCGGGCACCTCGATCATCATGCCGAGCGGGATGTGCTCCTCGAAGGCCTGGCCGCGCGCGCGCACCTGCTCGCGCGCCTGCGCGATGAGGCGCTTCACCTCCCGCATTTCGTGCACGGAGGAGACCATCGGCACCATGATGCGCACGTCTCCGTGCGCGCTTGCGCGGACCATGGCGCGGAGCTGCGTGAGGAACACCTCGGGTTGCTTGAGCGCGAGGCGCACCGCGCGGAGCCCGAGCGCCGGGTTCATCTCCGCGGGCATCTGGAAGGTGCTGGCGAACTTGTCGCCGCCGATGTCGAACGTGCGCAGGGTGACCGGCTGCGGGCTCACCGCCTCGACGATCGCGCGATAGACCTCGTACTGCTCGTCCTCGCCGGGCTGCGTCGTGCGGTCGATGTAGAGGAACTCGGTGCGGTAGAGGCCGATCCCCTGCGCGCCGTGATCGACCGCGAGGATCGCCTCCGCGGGGAGCTCCACGTTGGCCTTGAGGGCGAGCGCGACGCCGTCGGCAGTCACGGCGGGCTTGTGGCGCGCAGAGAGGAGGCGACGCGCGAACGCGAGGTGTTGCTCGGAGCGCTGTCGGGCGTCACGGATCGACTGGTCTGTCGGGCGGACGAACACCTGCCCGGTCAGGCCGTCGACGACGAGGATGTCGCCGGTGCGGATCTGCTCGAGGGCGTTGCTGACGCCGACGACGCAGGGGATCTCGAGCGCCCGCGCCATGATCGACGTGTGGCTCGTGCGGGTTCCGACGCACGTGACGAACGCGAGCGCCGGCTCGCGGACCATGCTCGCAGTGTCGGCCGGTGAGAGGTCACGGGCGACGACGATCATCGGCTCTTCGAGGCGTATCGCATGGTGCGAATCCTCGCCGACGAGGGCGCGGAGGAGGCGATCGCAGACGAACTCGACGTCGTGGCGACGCTCGGAGATGTACGCGTCGCGATCGCCGGACTCGCGCGGCCCGAACATCGCCACGATCTCCTCGCTGGCCTCGGAGACCGCCCACTCGGCGCACTTCTTCTCCTTGCGGACCTTGGTGCCGATGAGGTCGTGGAGCGTCGGGTCCGAGAGCATCATCTGGTAAGCTTCGAGTATCGCCGACGCTTCGTGCATCGCCTTGGGCATGCGGGAATCGACGGCGCTGAGGGTGCGCTTCGCGACCTCGACGCCATGCTGGACGCGCTCGAGCTCCTGCGGAATCTGTGCAGTGTGCACGTGCCTGCGGACGAAGGACGCGCGCAGGTCGCCGAGCACGAGCGCCGGGCCGACAGCGACGCCTGGCGAGCCGGCGATGCCCTTCAGCGTGATGGCGTCCTGGACGTCGAGATCGAACACGCTCGGTGGGGTCGACGGCGGCGCCGCAGGCAGCGCGGAGACGCTGGAAGGACGCTCTTTCGAGGCGTGCGCGTCCGCTGACCCCGAGCCGGGACCCGAGGGACGCTCGCTCGCGCGAGTCCCTTTCGGCGGGGTGCTCCGGCGAATGGGCATCTCAGCTCGGCTCCCCGAACCGCGACGCGATGAGCTCGCCGACGGCCTTGACGCACTCCTCCGATTGCGCGCCCGTCGCCGTCACCTCGACGACCGTTCCCTTCGACCCGCAGAGCAAAAGCACGCCCATCACGCTCTTTGCGTTCGCCGACTGACCCTGGTGCGCGAGCTGCACTTCGCAAGGGAACTTGGAAGCCAGCTGGACGAGCTTCGTCGCAGCCCTCGCATGGAGACCGAGGTCGTTCACGATCGTAAACTGGGCCGTGGCTCGGTCACTCATCAAGATCCTCGGGTTGTCGAACGGGGGTGGCCGGAAGGCAGAGCTGCGTTCGGAGTCGAGCCGAGGTCACCGGCATGCTCGGCAGCGTCCCTCGACGGAGGCAAGATGCTTCCTTCGCCGAGCGTGCGTGTCTTCGGGGAGGGCTCGCCGCGCGCGAGGTCGCGGTGCACGACGGCGACCTCGATCGTGGGGGTCGCCTGCTCGGCGGTCCCCGTGGGACGCGATGCGCGCTCGTGGAGTATGCCCTCGAGCGCGGCTGCCACGTGCTCGGCGATCACGACGCTGCGGTGCATCCCGCCCGTGCAGCCGAACGCGATGGTGAGGTAGCTCTTGCCCTCGCGCTCGTACTTGGGCACGACGTACGCGAGCAGTCCGAGGACCTTCTCGAGCAGCTCCGCGGTCTCGGGCAGTTCCATGACGTAATCGCGCACCCGAGGATCGGTGCCCGGCACGCGCTTCAGCTCGGGGACGAAATAGGGGTTCTTGAGGAACCTCACGTCAAAGACGAGGTCGGCGTCGGATGGAGCGCCGTACTTGAATCCGAAGGACACGACGCGGACGGTCATGCGCTCCACGGCGCCCGACGCGGGGCCGAAGGCGGAAAGGATCGCCCTCCGCAGCTCATGAACGCTGAGGTTGGTCGTGTCCACGACGCGGGTGGCGCGCGCGCGCAGCGGGGCGAGCCGCTCGCGCTCGAGGGCCACGCCTTCGAGGACCGAAGCCGCGCTTCCCAGGGTGCCCGACATCGCGAGCGCATGCGGGCGGCGCGTCTCGCTGAAGCGCCGGAGGATCGTCTCGTCCGAGGCGTCGAGGAAGAGCACGTGCAGATCGCGGCGACCGCCGTCCTCGAGCGTGGAAAGGACGCGCCCGACCTCGCCGAGAAAGACGCGAACGCGGACGTCCATGCCGAACGCGACCCGCGTGATGGCGCCGTTCTCGCAGAGGGCGACCGCGTCCGGGGCGAGCGCCGTCGGGAGGTTGTCGATGCAGAAAAATCCGAGATCCTCGAGCGCGCGGAGCGCCGTCGTGCGCCCGGCGCCGGAGAGACCCGTCACGACGACGACCATCGGCTTGCGCGGCTCACCGGCGCGCATCGGCGACGAAGGACGCGGCGGGGGAGCGAGGGCGTCCGTCATTCGCCGCCCTTGGGTCGCACGGCGGGGATCCACGCCGAGCTCTCGTTGCTCGCGGGGTCGTAGGGTGCGCGCGTGGGGGCGCTCGGCTCCTGCACGGAGCGATCGGAATCGCGGTCGTCGACCCACTGGGGGTCGGGCCGCGCGATGCTGCTGTTCGGAGGCGGCGGCATCGACGAGAGCGGTCGCATCGCCACCGGCGCGCTGATCACGCTCTCCGGCAGGTCGTCGATGGCGACCTCGGGAGCAAGGCCGGCGTTCTCCTCGAGACGAGCGAGCAGCTCGCGTGCGCTGTGCTTGCCCGCGCGCCGCAGGAGCTCGTTGCGCGCGGCCATCTCGAGCATGGCGCCCATGTCGCGACCGGGCCGTACGGGGACGGTGACGAGGCGGATCTGCGTGCCGAGGATCGAAAAGTGCTGGTCGTCGACGCCGAGGCGGTCGTACTCGCGCGCCTCGTCCCACTCGTCGAGCTGCACGACGATGTCGATGCGTTTGCGGTCGCGTACGGCGGTGACGCCGAAGAGATCCTTGATGTTGAGGACACCGAGTCCGCGCACCTCGACATGGTGGCGAAGCATGTCGGCGGGTGCTCCGAAGACCATACCAGGGGGACGCCATTCGCACTTCACGACGTCATCCGCCACGAGGCGATGGCCGCGAAGCACGAGCTCGACGGCGCACTCGCTCTTGCCGATGCCGCTCTTGCCGATGAGAAGAAGACCGATACCGAAGACGTCAACGAGGACGCCGTGGAGTGACGTCGTCGGCGCGAGCTTCTCATCGAGCACGCCATGCAGCATGTTGATCGTGCGGCTCGACCTCGCAGCGCTCATGAAGAGGGGCGTTCCCGTGGCCTCCGCGGATTGAACGATCGCCTTTGGCGCCTCGTCGCGTCGTGTGATGACGACGCACGAGAGACCGAGGGAGAAGAAGCCGCGAGCTGCCGCGCCGCGCGCGTCCCCGGCGAGCGTCTCGAGGTAGGACAGCTCGGTCTCGCCGAGCACCTGCACGCGCGTCGGAACGACGCCGTAGAAGTGGCCGGCCAGCGCGAGGCCGCTCTTCTGCACGCGCGGGTGCCGGATGGGGCGACCG
Source organism: Polyangiaceae bacterium (assembly GCA_043717125.1). GTDB lineage: Bacteria > Myxococcota_A > Polyangia > Polyangiales > Polyangiaceae > Labilithrix. The sequence continues at coordinate 8,219 of JAYSXP010000551.1, forward strand.
AGGCCGGCGGCGCCGGCGAGCGGAGCTAGCTCGGCGGACAGACGCAGGTCAGCCACCAGCATCCCGACCGACACCTCGGCCATTGGGGGCGGGATTGACTGACCCGCCGTGCTCACGAAGAGCTCGCCCTCGTCCCCCACGTCACGGCCCCCCCTTCTTCTCCGTTTCCTCGCCGCTGATGAGCTCGAAGACGCTCGACGCGGAAGGTGCGCCCACGAGGCGCGCGCGGAACTCTTTGCTACGGAGCAGCCGCGACACGCGCGCAAGGGTCTTCAGGTGCTCGCCCGTAGCTCGCTTCGGGCCGATGACGCCGAAGAGGATCGACACTTTTGCGTCGTCGATCGCCTGGAACTCGACGCCAGCGGGGACGATGAGCAGGGCTGCGACCTGCTCCCTGAGTTGCGGGAGCGCTCCGTGCGGGATGGCGACCCCCTCGCCGATGCCCGTGGATTGGAGCGCTTCACGCTCGAGTAAAACGCGTTCGATCTCTTCCGGTGTGACACCGTCATGCTCACCGAACATCGAGGCGAGGAGAGCAATTGCCTTGTGCTTGTCGAACTGCGACGACGTGGCCTCGACGTCGCGGCCGCTGGCGTGCCGGATGCCGACGCGCTCCGGCGAGAGTAGGTCCGTGAGACGCATGATGGGGGCTCACCAGCGGCCAGCTCGGCTGGCTGCTCGAATGGGGACGCTCAGTCCTTCTCCGGCTCGTCCGGCAGAAGATGATCCGAGGCGCGCTCGGCCCCCTTCTTCTTGTGGATCGAGTGGGTCTCGCGGATCTGGCGCTCGAGCTTGTCGATCACCTTGTCGATCGACGCATACATGTCCTCGGAGGTCTCGTGCGCGTGGAAATGGTCAGCGCCTGCGTGCATGTCGACTTCGGCCATGTGGAGCGTCTTCTGGCAGCTGAGCGTCACCTGTCCGTGGAGCGGTTGCCTCAAGAACTTCTGTAGCTTTGCGACCTTCTCGGTCGCGTAGCCCTTGACTGCATCCGTGGCTTCCATCTGTCGGAAGGTGATGGAGATGTTCATCGTGATTCAATCCTCCGTCTTCTGTGCCATGCGCACGCGCTTTTTTTGCGCGGGTGTTCGAGCCGCTAAGCAGTAGATGCCGTCCGCTCTTTACGAGATGAGCAGGCCGATCCGCATCTTCATGGAGAGTAGCCCCGCTGAGGGCCGCGGGGCTATCGGGAAAAACGTCCCGCGACCATAGCCCCTCCTCGGCGCAGCCCCAATTACCCGCTGACGCTGACGAGAGTCGCGTCATCGAGAGCCCCTTCGGAAAGAGCGACGCGTCGATCGTTCGGGCTTCGGCGATGCG
>JAYSXP010000552.1:0-9466 GCA_043717125.1 Polyangiaceae bacterium
TGTCGACGACCGCTGCTTCACCACCCGACGCGAACACCATGGTGTGCGCCTTCTTCTTCCCGTCCGACGGGGCGCCGGGCGCGGCCGCGTTCGCGGCAGGAGCAGCATGGCCCAGGGGACGCGGCACCCGGGCGCCGTCACCGTTGCTCACCGACGACGAGGACGGCGCCGGCGGAAGATTCGGCAACGTCTGATCGCCGGAGCCCGAAGGCGCGGCCGAGGCCGTCGCGGCGGTCACGGCGGGGACCGAGACCACGGTGGGGACGATGGGTGGCGTTCCTTTCGCGGCCGCCGCCGGTCGCTCGAGGACCGGCGTGAGCGCCATGTCGTCGGGCGCGCGCTTCACCACGAAGCGGACGCGCGCGAGCGGATCGACGGCGCGGTAGCCCTCTTCGAGCAGCTCGATCGAGAAGCCGCTCATCGGCCCGTCCTCGCCACGCTGCGCGCGCGTCGCCTGGAGAGCACGCTGCCAGGACTCGGCATCGACACAGAACTTCTGGGTGTCGGTCTTGCCGAGCGACGACACTTCGACGAGAAAACGCATTACGCGTTGGAAGTTATCATCACCCGCCGGCCTGATGGGACGGCGTTTTTTACTCGGCGCGCAGGCCGTCCGAAGGGCGTAGCCGAGCCGCGTAGAGCGCCGGAAAGATCGTCGCCACGAGACAGATGACGATGGCCACGGCCCCGGTGATCAGGAACTCGGTCGGTCGGATGTTCACGGGCAGCTTCGAGATGAAGTAGACCTTCGGGTCGAGCGGGAATCCGTAGGCGGCGAGCCCCTTGCAGCCCACCCATCCTATGAGAAGGCCGAGCGCGGTGCCCACGACACCGATGATCCCGCCCTGGTAGAGGAAGACGCGCAGGATCGCGTCGTCGCTCGCGCCGATCGCCTTCAGGAGAGCGATCTCCTTCTTCTTGTCGAGCACGACCATGATGAGGGTCGCGATGACGGTGAAGGCCGCGACCACGATGATGAGCGTGAGGACGACGCTCATCGCGATTTGCTGGATGAGCAGAGCGGTGAAAAGACCGTGGTTGAGCTCACGCCAGTCCATCGTGTGGTAGACGCCGTTCGCGAGGATCTTGTCGACCTCTTTCGCGATGTCGGCGGCGCGCTCGATGTCGTCGACCTTCGCCTCGACGCCGGTGACGCTGTCGCCCTGCTCGTAGAATGCCTGCGCTTCGTAGAGGTCGGTGTAGACAAGCTTCGAGTCGTACTGATCGAACCCCGCCTCGAAGACCGCGATCACCCGGAACTGCTTCGCGATGGGCGGACGCGCGCCGCTCGCGCCGAACGTCATGCCGATCTGCGGTGACGTCACCTGAAGGCAGTCACCGAGGCCGACGGCGAGCCGCTTCGCGAGCGACTTGCCGATGACCACGCCGGGGAGCGCCCTGACCTGCGCGGGGCTGCGGCACGGATCGGGGTCGATGTTCTCGGGAAGGAAGTCCTCGTCGGGCAGCTGGCTCTTGAAGCCGCCCGACGGCGTGACGGTGCCTGGCTTCATGAGCTCGGGCGGAGCCGCGTTTGCGCTCGCTGCGCCAGGGCTGCCCGACGGCGCGGCTTCCCCGGCGAGGTCGGCGATCAGGTCCGCGGTGCTCGTGCTCGGCTTCGGCGGCTTGCCGGTCGTATTCGGGTTCTGCGCGATGTCACGGGCCGCGCCCGTGGCGATGAGCGTCGCCATGTCCGTCGAGCCCGCGTCGATTGACGCGTAGCCGCCAGCACCGGCGTCGGCGGCCACGTCGTTCGCACGATCCTCGGCAATTCGCTTCTCGATTGCGGCGAAGGCGCTGAGCTTGCCGCCATCGGGAGAGTCGTAGCTGCCCGTGCTCGGGCTCGGCACCGGGGCGAAGATCTCCCGGGGCGGCTCGGGCGGCTTTGCCCCCGGCTTGCGCATCCCCTCGAGCGAGCCCTCCACGATGTGCCGCGGGAGATCGAGCACCTTCGGCATCTGCTCGGGGTCGACACCCTTGAGGAGAACGCCGGTCGCGGTGCGATCGCCATGCGTGATCATCATCGGGTTGATGACGAAGGGCGCGACCGCGGCGACGCCCGGCACGGCCTGCACCTTCTTCATCACCTCGCGGTAGTCGCGGAAGTGGATCGCGTACTTGAGGACGATGACGTGGGCGTTCACGCCGAGGACCTTCTCGCGGAACTGATCCTGGAAGCCGCCCGTCACGCTCATCACGATGGCGAGCGCGGCCACGCCGAGGGCGACGCCGAGCATGGCGAACGCCGTGCCCACCGAGACGAATGCGCGCTTCTTCGACCCGAGGTATCGAAGCGCTATCTGGACGGGGTAACCCATCGCCTTGACGCGGGGTTTAGCACGCTGTGAGGGTTTCGTTCCCGATTCCTCTCGCGTGGCGCGGGAAGGAGTAAATGCAAGGTGATGTAGGGGCGTCCTTGCGGCTTTCCGAACCGTCGCGGACCTCGTAAACCTTGAGGGGTCGCCCCGTGCCGGAATTCAACGATCGTACCGGACCTAATCAGGTCACCTTGGCCGCTCCGCCGGACTCCGACGTCCTGGCGAGCAGCGCACGCTCGGTCGGCGAGCAAGCGACGGTCCCGATCTCGGGCACCAGCTCGTCCCAGCAGCGGATCGACCCGTACATCGGCAAGACCCTCGAAGGCCGCTACTTCGTGGAGCAGCGGCTCGGCGAAGGCGGCATGGGCGTCGTCTACCGCGGACGCCACAAGGTCATCGACAAGCAGGTCGCGATCAAGATCCTCCGCGGCGAGATGGCTCAGGACGCGGAGATGGTCGAGCGCTTCCTCAACGAAGCGCGCGCCGCGTCGAGCATCGGCAACGCGCACATCGTCGACATCTCCGACTTCGGGCGCCTGGAGGACGGCGCGACGTTCTTCGTCATGGAGTACCTGCAGGGGCAGAGCCTCGCGGATCTCATGACCTCGAGCCGCGTGATTCCGATTCCGCGGCTCGCGCACATCGCGAAGCAGATCGCGCGCGGCCTGTCCGCTGCGCACGCACGCGGCATTGTCCACCGCGATCTGAAGCCCGACAACGTCATGCTCATCGCGCGCGGCGACGACCCGGACTTCGCCAAGATCCTCGACTTCGGAATCGCGAAGGTGAGCAGCGAAGCCGGGCGTCTCACGCGCGCGGGCAGTGTGTTCGGAACGCCGCACTACATGTCCCCCGAGCAAGCCGCAGGCGTGCCGGTGGACCAGCGCACCGACATCTACTCGCTCGGCGTGATCCTCTACGAGATGGCGTCCGGCAAGGTGCCGTTCGACGCCGACAACTTCATGGGGATCCTCACGCAGCATATGTACAAGTCGCCGGCCCCCATCCGCGCGCTCATTCCGCAGCCGCAGGAAGTGCCGCCGGGGCTCGAGGCGATCGTCCTCAAGTGCCTCTCGAAGAAGGTCGAGCTCCGCTACCAGTCGATGGATGAAGTCGCCGCCGACCTCGAGCGCTCGGAACGCGGCATGGTCCCCGAGGCGGTGCAGGAGATGATGGGGCGCTCCGGCGGGTTCAACGTCCCCGCCGACTACTTCCGCAAGGCGCAGCTCTCGACCGGTGCGGGGATGATGCCGGCGTCGCCTCCCTTCCGGAAGCAGAAGCCGGTCCTCGCGATGGTGCTCGCGTCCGTGGCTGCCGTCTCGCTGCTCATCATCGGTGTGGTGATCGCGACGACGAGCAAGGCGTCGCCGAGGAAGGGCGGAGATCCCGCGCCCGCAAGCGCGCCCGCCGGCGCCGACTCGTCGCTCGCCGCAGGCACCGCGCCCGCGGGCACCGGTACCCCCACGCCTCCGTCGGACGACAAGATCAAGGTGCTCATCACCGTCGATCCGAAGGAGGCGATGATCGCGGGGATGGACGGCAAGCCCTTGCCGACGCCCGCCACCGTGACGATCGGCGCCACCGAAGAGGTGACGATTCGGATCGAGCGCAAGGGCTACGAGTCCCAGCTCGTCAAGCTGAAGGGCGCCGAGATCGACCGCGGCGCCGCGTGGCGCTTCTACACGCTCAAGCCGCTTGCCGGCACGGCGGTTCCGAGGCCGCCCGCGGGCAAGCCGCCCGTCGGCAAGCCGCCTGTCTCCGCGGCCCCGGCGGTGGCGCTCCCGCCGCCGGTCGTCGCGAAGCCGCCGACGCCGGCGAAGTGTGACTTTCCAGATCCTTTCACGGGAAAGTGCAACTGACGCCTCAGGTCGTGTGTCGCTCACGGCGCGGCGAACTGCGTGCCATTCCACGAGTAGCGAAGAGACGGAAGGCCGCCCCACGGCAGGAGCAACGGCGCGATCGCTCCGCCCGGTTTGTCCTGTGGCCACGGGTACGTCTTCTCGGTCCAGCCGCGGGCAACGCCCGGTCGCACGTCGACGTCGAAGCCCTTGCCGCCCTTTGCGGGGACGAACTGTACGAGGCCCTGGATACGCTTGCCCGATTGCTCGCGCCCGGTCTCGACCGAGAACACGCGCGTGACCGCTCCGCCCTTCACCTGGTAGATGAAGAGCGCCTCGATCGCGGCCTGGTCGCCGGTCGGTGTCGTGACGTGGCGTACGCCACGGACGACGAGCTCGGCGGCGCCGTCACCCGTGACGTCGCGCGCCGTCAGCTCGCTCACGTCCTTGTCGTCGGAGAACTGCGTGAGTGACATGCGCGCGTAACCGTTGCCGCCCTTGAAGCCAGGGCCAAGCACGACGATGTCGCGCCCGATGAGCGCGACGCGCTCGGGCCGGTTGTCCCCATCGACGTGCACCTCGATGTCGAACCGCGGCTTGCTCGGCGTCACCCCCTGGTCACGGAAATACGCTTCCATGACCTGCTTTCCCATGTCCGTGCTCTTCCCAACGGCAGGCGTCGGCAAGTCCCTGGTCGTTCCCCCCGTGCCCGTGCCCGTGCCCGTGCCCGTGCCCGCTCCGGTTGCGGCATTCGCAGCGACCGCCGTCCCGGGCTGCGCCACCTCCCCGCTCTTCGCAAACTTCCCCTTCTCCAACCTGAACGTCCGCGACTTCACCGTCCCCCACGGCAGCAGGATCCCTTCCTCGACCGTCCCGGCCGTCGGCTCGCGGAACGACGCGGCGTCCCAGCCGACCGCAGGCTCGACGCTCACCTCGATCTCCTTCGCGGACACGCGCACCGCGTTCGTGACCTTTCGCTTGCCTGGACCGTCGACGATCGCGATCTCGGCCGTGAAGATCGTCGTCGGCTCGTCACCGGTCGCGATCGCCCACACCTCGATCATCTCGTGCATGACCGCGCCGTTCGTCACGCGCCGGCGCACGATCATGTCGTCCTTGCCGCGCCCCGTGAGCTCGCGCGTCTCGAACGAAGCGAGCTCGCCCGCGACCTCGCGCCAGAAGAACTGTCGCCCGCCGCGATAGCCGGGCCCGCAGATCGTGAAGAATTTACCGAAGACGCTGATGCGCTCCTTGCGCTCGTCGCCGGCGACGTCGGCGAACACGTCGATCTTCGGCGCCGTTCCGGTGAGGTTCTTCTGCGCGAGTAGCCCGTCCGAGACCGCCTGCTCTGCGGCGGTCGGCAGGGCGGGGAGTTCCCCAGGATGCTCGACGCTGCCCTGACTCGTGCCGATGACTCCGTGCCCGTCACCGTCGTGATAGCGAAGCGCCGCACGCAGGCCGATGCGCATCGTCCGTGCCTCGGGGAAGGTCGCCCACGGGAGCGAGGCCTCGAACGCGACGCCGCCCTTGATGTCGTTCTCGACGAGCTTGGCGCCGGAGATCTCCTGGCCCTTGTTCGGGCCGGCAAGCCACTTCACGGCACCGGAGCTCTCGCCGGGCTTTCCGGGAAAGAAGCCGACCTCGTAGGCCTTGAGCCCGCCGCGGCCGGCAGGAAAGGCGAGGGTCATCGAGACGTGGTCGTCGGACTCGGCATGGCGAGAGGAGCGCGTGAGCTGTGCGTCGGTGATCTCACCGCCTACGTAGAGCTTCGCGTCGTCCATCTGCGTTGCGATCGCGAGCTCGAGGCCGTCTGTCTTGCCGGCGAGCTTCTCGGTCGCTCGCGTCCGCGCGGGCCACTCCTTCAGCACGCCGTCGAGCTTCACGGGGGACTTCGGGTCGACGTTCTCGACGTGCAGCGCGCCGCCGAACGCGACCTCCACGCCGGTCGCTCCTTCCTCGCGATTGCCTGCGCCTCCGAGCGAGGCGAGGCCGCCCTGTGCAGCGACCGCATCGCCGATCGACTCGTGCTTGTCGCCGCCACCCGCGTGGGCGGAGTCGGGTTCCTTCGGCGTGCCTCCGCCGCCGCCTCCGCAGGCCGCGAGGAGGACGAACGAGACCGTGTATCGACCATGCTTCATCCGACCGCCCTCCGTAGAGTCACGCGCGACGCGACATCGGCTCCATGTTCTTGCCGACGACACCCTTGCGTTGCAGCAGTTTCAGTACTTCGATCATCGGGATGATCGACGCCGACAGCGCGAGGAGCACGAGCCACTCTGTCCCGCTGAGCGCCCACGTCTTGAAGACGTCGTTGAGCGAAGGCACGAGCACCGCGACGAGGTGGATCGCGCCGCTCACGACCATCGAGGCGAGCAGCGCCATCGGGAGGATCGGACGAAGCGCGAAGATCGACGCGGTCGCCGAGCGACAGTTGAGCGCGTGGAACAGCGGCGAGAGCGCCAGCAGCGAGAAGGCGATCGCACGCCCGTACTCGAAGCGGTCGACACCGGGGAGCGTCCACGGCCAGTGATAGCAACCGACGGCGAGGCCGCCCATGAGAACGCCCACGACGGCGATCCCCATGAACTCGCGCCCGCCGAGCAGGCTCGAGGTGGCCTTGCGCGGCGGCTCCATCATCTGGGTGGGATCGGGTGGGTCGATGCCGAGCGCGAGCGCCGGCAGGCCGTTCGTCACCAGGTTGATCCAGAGGATCATGAGCGGCCGGAGGCCCGGCATGTTCGGCATCACGCTGGCGACGAAGACCGTCACGAGCAGGCCGGCGTTCGACGAAAGCAGGAAGAAGATGAACTTCTGGATGTTGCGCCAGATGGCGCGTCCTTCGCGCACGGCGTCGACGATGGTCGCGAAGTTGTCGTCCGCGAGCACCATGTCGGCGGCCTCGCGAGCGACGTCCGTGCCATCCTTGCCCATGGCGATGCCGATATGGGCTTCGCGCAAGGCGGGAGCGTCGTTCACGCCGTCGCCGGTCATCGCGACGATGTGGCCGCGGGCCTTGAATGCCTTCACGATCCGGAGCTTCTGCTCGGCCGTGACACGCGCGAACACGCGGACGTGATCGATGCGCCTCTGCAAGGCGTCGTCGTTGAGCTTCTCGAGCTCCGCGCCGCTGAGGGCGATCGCGCCCTCGTCCCACAGCCCGAGCTCGCGCGCGATCGCGACGGCGGTGAGCTTGTGATCGCCGGTGATCATGACGGCGCGCACCTGCGCGTCATGGCACGCCGCGATCGCCTCCTTCACGCCCACGCGCGGAGGATCGATCATCCCGACGAGACCGAGGAACGTGAGGCGCTGCTCGATGTCGCCGCCGTGCGAGCGAGCCTCACCACTGGCGGGCGGCGCCGACGGGGTGCCTCCTTCACGCGACGAAGGCGCGCCGAGCTCGCGCCGCGCCACCGCGAGCACGCGGAGCGACAGCTGGCTCATGCGCTCGGCCTCGGCCAGGATGACCTGCCGGCCCGCCTCGTCGAGCGGCTCGACGCCGATCGCCGTGTGCTGGGCCGTGCAGCGCGGGAGCAGCACGTCGGCGCTGCCCTTCGTGTGCACGATTTCCTTGCCCATCTCGTCGAGGGCGATGACCGTCATGCGCTTTCGGTCGCTGTCGAACGGAAGCTCGCGCACGACCTGGTGCGAGGGGACGATCGACTCCTTCGGCAGCCCGCCCTTGGCGGCGAGCGTGAGGAGCGCGCCTTCGGTCGGGTCGCCGACGACGCGCCAGGTGCCGTCCTTGTTCTCGAGCGAGGCCGTGTTGGCGAGCGCCATGCTGGCGAGGAGGCTGCGAAGGCCGTCCGAGAGACTCGCGTCGACGGCCTTGCCGTCGAGATCGACGATCTCGCCTTTCGGATCGTAGCCCGTACCCGTCACGCTGTAGGAGGCGGCGCCCGCGTAGATCTCGCGGACGGTCATCTCGTTTTGCGTGAGCGTCCCGGTTTTGTCGGAACAGATCACGGTCGCCGAGCCGAGCGTCTCCACGGCGGCGAGCTTGCGGATGATCGCGCCCTTCTTCGCCATGCGCTGCATGCCGAGCGCCAGGGTGATCGTCGTGATGGCGGGGAGCCCTTCGGGAATGGCGGCGACGGCGAGGCTCACGGCCTCGAGGAGCAGCTCGTGCCACGAGGCCTTTCCGCGGATCATGCCCTGCGCGAACATGAACGCGCTGATCGCGAGGCAGGCCCAGAGCACGCGCTTGCCGAAGTGATCGAGCTTCTCTTCGAGCGGGGTCTTCACCTGCTCCTGCGAGCTCATGAGCGTGCTGAGCTTGCCGAGCTCGGTGTCCTTGCCGGTAGCAACGACGAGCGCGCGGCCCTTGCCGCGCATCACCGACGTGCCGGTGAAGAGCATGGTCGAGCGGTCGCCGATGGGCGCGTCGTCAGCGAGCTCGGCGCGTGCGTCCTTCGTGATCGGGAGCGACTCGCCGGTGAGCGCCGCTTCGAGCGTGGCGAGGTTGATCGTCTGGAGGAGGCGCGCGTCGGCGGGGACGGCGTCGCCGGCCTCGACCTCGAGGACGTCGCCGGGCACGAGCTCGACCGCCGGGATGATCTTCACCTGATCGCCTCGCCGCACGCGGGCGTTCGGCGTTTGCATCTTCTTGAGGGCGTCGAGCGCGGCCTCGGCGCGGCGCTCCTGGTAGAAGCCGAGCACGGCGTTGAGGACGACGATCAGCGCGATCGCGATGGCGTCGCCGTAGCGGGCGAGCCACGTCGAGTTGCCGGGATCGCCGCTCGCCCCGTTGACGGTCGCGACCACGGCGGCCGCGAGGAGGGTGAGGACGATGGGATTGGCGAACTGCGCGCCGATCCGCTTCCACGCGCTGGGCGGCGGCGACGAAGGAAGCTCGTTGGCTCCATACTTGGCGACGCGTGCCTTCGCATCGTCGTCGGTCAGCCCCTTGACGGGGTCGGCCTCGAAGCGCTCGTAGAGCACCTCACACTCGCCGGTGTGCCAGATCGCCGTGCGCGCGGTGCTCGAGAGCTCGCGCACCGATGCGTCCCGCGAAGGTCTTGCCGATAACGGCTGCATGTCGTTGCCCACGTGGCCGAGCAGCCTACTACGGCTACTCGCCCAGCGGGGAGCTCGCGGTAGGCTGGATCCGCCATGCCGAGTCCGTGGCGATGCACGACAGCCATGCGCCGATCCGTGCTTGCCGGCGTGCTTCTCTGGCGGGGGCCGAGCCCAAGGGTCGAGCCTCTCGAAGAGGAACTCCTCCTGCTCGCCGTGCAGCTCTCCGGCGCACAAATTCGCCATTGGCCGTCGTCGGCGAATCGCCGTGGAACGGTGCGGCGCGATACGATGAGA
>JAYSXP010000553.1:0-9465 GCA_043717125.1 Polyangiaceae bacterium
GAAAAGGTCATCCGTCAGCGCATCCCCCTGGCCGAGCGCATCGCGCTTCCGCAAGGCGTTGCGCCACAGGTCGAGAGGCCGCGTCCTCCGATGCCCGACCGTGGTAGGCCCGCGCAGAGATCGTCGTCACCGGATCGCCCGGAGCGCGGAAGAGGCTCGCCCATCGGCGCCGGTCCGAGTAGTGTCCCGTCCGTAAATTCTGCTTCCACGGACGCGCGGTCTCCCCATCCCCCCCATCCCGCCCGCGCACGGCGTCGTCGCTATCGCGGCGGAAGCCGCCCGACCGGAACCTGAGAGCCTTCGAGGCGGGGCTCGGTCACCGAGCGCCGCGGAGAGGAACACAAGATGTCCAATCCCAGCGTCAACAAGCGTCAAAAAGAACGGCAGCGGCAGGAGCGTCAGCGCGAAAAAAGCGCGAAGCGTGAGGATCGCAAGCGCGACAAGGAGAACAAACCCGTCGTCCCGGGCGGCGAAGACCCGGATATCGCGGGAATTGTCCCCGGTCCCCAGGCTCCGCCCGACTGGTAGCGTTTCCGGGGGGAGGTTCGGTACGATGACCCCATAGCCCGTGGGGAGTGATCGACCGGAGGATGAGGAGGAGTCGACGTCGATCCACATCGATGCGTCGATGACCTCCGACATCACGATCACCCGTACGGGTATGTCTCCGGTCACCGCCCATGCCGATACGGCGACGCCCGCCGACCACGAGCCGTTGACGCTCGAGCCGCAGCTCGGCATTCGCGGTCTTGCTCCGCGCGACGCTTTTTCGTCCTCCGCTCCGTCTCCGGCGACCGTCGCCGAGGTTCGCGGGCGTCAAGACTCGGAGACGGATTACGAGTCCGAGGAGGAGCGCACGACGCAGAACCTCGAGTCGCATGTGCAGGGTGCCTACGACCAGGCCATGACCTCTGCGGCGCGGGCCGCTTTCAAGACCCAGCTCAGCCCGATCGTCCTCACGCCGAGCGAGCCGATCCGGCTCGATGCGGTGCGCAGTGCTCTCGGGACCTTGGAGCAGCGTCGTCCGGCGCCCATTCCCGCAGCTGGCCGCCCGCCGGAGCAGGACCTCGACCGCGAGAGCGCCGTGACCGCGAAACGCGGTCCCGAGAAGATCGAGAGCCTCGGCGCCGTCGCGACCGCTCGGCCGATCGCCGACACCGAGGACTACGAGGACTACGAGGACTACGAGGAGGAGACGAAGACAGACGCGGTACAGTCGGCCATCGTCGCGGCCAGCCGCGGGCGCGCCGAGACGCGTCCCGTCCCCGAGGTGCAGCAGCATCCGGCGCTGGAACCGGACGAGACACGCACGAAGAAGGCGCCGTTCACGTTGATGTCCGCGCAGGCGGCCTTCATGATGGATGACCCGCCGCGGCGCGAGCCGGTCGTCGCCGAGTCGGCGCCGCCCGACCTCGATGCGCAAGCGGGCGCGGGTGGGACGGTCCGGATGTTCTTCAATCCCACGACCGGCCAGGCGACTGTACACCCCGACAGCGAGCGAAGAGTCGTTGGGCACTACCCGATGCAGCCGTTCGGCGAGCAGCCAACGGTGCAGGCGCTGCCGGTCCAGCAGATCCCGGCGATGCCCGCGCCCGCCACCGTGCGAAACCCTGCAGCCCAGGACGAGACTCACGAGCCGCGGCGCATGCGACGGCGCGTGATGCCCCTCGTGGTGCTCTTCTTCGTCGCCTGTGCGGCGTTGGGCGCAGCCGTCCTCCTCCGCGGTCCACTCGTGCCGTGGATCAGCGCGCGCCTGCCGGTGGGCTGGGGGCCCTTGGTCGCGCCGTCGACGTCGGCGTCGAGCGTCCCGGACCCGAGCGCGTCTGCTTCGGCCGCGAGCGTGGACGCCGTGCCGACCGCTGCGCCGACCGCGAGCGCGAGCCCCGTGCCGGCCGCGCCCACGACGGGGACGGCGTCTGCAAGCGCAACCACGCCGTCGTCGGCAGCGCTCAGCGCCAGCGCGGCAGCCGCTTCGGCAAGCGCGCAGCGCAATGGCAAGAGCAAACACCTTCCCACGAAAAAATAGGGCTACGCAAGCACGCGCGGGGTCAGCCCTCGACCTGGGACAGGACGAACCGCACCCGCTCCGTGTCGGGCAGCTCGGCGAGGGATTCGTCGAAGACTCGCAGCGTCTGCGGCGCTCCTTCGCGGCGCACCACGCAGCCCTGCGCGATCGGTCTCCAGAGCGGGTGCCCGAGGAGGAACTGCCTCACGAAGCGCACCTCGACGATCAGCTTGTCGGCGTAGGCCTCGGCGAGCGTTCGTCGCGCGTCGAGCAGAGCCTCCTCGAGCGCAGCGACGTGTTCCTTCACGCGCTTGCCGAGCTCGTCGCTCGGGAGGCGGAGAACCGCGAGGCCGTCCGGTCCGCTGACCTCGATCGCACCACCGTTGCGCACCCGGACGACGAGCTCGCAGGGCTCCGGCTCCGCGACGGGGTCGAGCGCGTAGAAGTGGCGCGCGCCGTCGTCGTCGAGACCGAACCGACGTAGCGCGGCAAACGGACGCTCGCCCTCGGGCACGGTACGCGTTGCGGTCGTGAGTGCTCGCTGCGCCTTCTCGCGGTCGCGGCGCTTCGGGCCCGTCTCCGCCCAGTGTAAGAGCCAAGCGAAGGCCACGCGGCACGGCGAGCTCGCGAGCGCCTCCGGGTCCCACACGAGCTCGACGGCGCCGCCCGGTCTTCGCTGCCAGCGCTCGCGCGCCGAGGTGCGGAGGTTCATGTCGACCTCCTCGCATGCGAGGTCGACTTCGTGCTCCGGCAGGAGGAGCGCGGTCGAGCGCAGCAGCCACTCGGGGAAGACCTGGCGCTCCTCGGACGCGACGAACGCGACGCGGATGACGGCGAGGAGCGTACGTGCCGACGCGGCATCGAGCGCGCCGCGAACATCGGGGACGATGGTGTCTGCGTGCGTCGTTCGGAGCAGCGCGAGCCGGCCGGCGAGCGCGTCGATCTCGGCGCGCGTGACGGGCTCGCCGTCGCGCCACAGGAGCCGTGGGATTTCGGTGCCCGCGAGCCATGCGGGGGGCTTCGGCTGCCGCGGCGCCATGAGGGCAGCGCGCGCGCGCGCGACGAGCACGTCCTCGCCGGTCGTTCGCGGGACGAGCGGCTCGGCGCCTACGATCGTCTCGAGCGCGGAGGTGAGCTGCACGCGGGTGCGCGCGTCGCGCTCGCGCGCGATGGCTTGGCGAAGGATGGGGATGGCGGACGTGTCGCCCGTGACCGCGAGGAGCCCCGCAACGGCGCGCCGCGTGCCGGGTGCGCTCGCGTGGAGAAACGGCATCGCGTGCTTCGCCGCAGCGGGACCGCGCTGGAGGAGCACGTTCATCGCGAGCTCGCGGGTCGTCGCGTCGTCGAGGAGGGCGCAGAGCGTCGGGTCGTCGACACGATCGGGATGATCGAGCACGAGCTTCGCCCAGAGCGGACGGCGCACTGCGGGCGCGTCGTTGGCGAGGACCGTCTGCACCGGCGTCGCCGCGCGATCGCCGAACGTCACGAAGAAGCCCTTCACCAGCGCGTCGGTGAGCGCCTTCTTCGCGGGGTCGAGCGCGACGATGACGCGCAGCGCGACCCAAGGCGCCTCGACTCGCGATCCGAACGCGCGCAGCACGTGGAGCCACGGACCCGCGAGCGCCGCGCCGAGATAGGGGAGGCCCGTGCCGTAACGGGGTAGGGCATGGAGGCCCTCGATCATCCAGCGGGCGGCCGTGACGAGCGCAGATGGGCCCACGCGATCGATCGCCTCGAGATCCACCGCCGCCGGCGTGAACATGCCGGCGGCCTCGGCGGGAGGCGGGAGAAGCTCGCGAACGCGGGCGCGCTCGCTCGGGTCGATCGCGACCTCGAGCAGGCCGAGGAGGGACGGACCGCCGGCGAGCGCCTTGGCGGCGCGCTCGAAATAAGCGGAGTGCTGGCGATCACGTGCGTCGACGAGGAGCAGGCGGGCGGCCTCGACGTCGCCCCCCTGCACGCGGAACGCCAGGCGCGTCAGCGTGTCGTCCATCGCGCGAATGGTCTCGCGTGCGTCCCGGCGGCGCAAGGCCCGCGAGCCTTGTTCAGGGGGCGAGCGCGCAGGCGAGGCCTTCGGGCGTGCGTGCGCAGAAGTCCGCGCGACCGTCGCCGTTGACGTCGCCGAGGTGCCCATCCGTCACGTCGGCCGGAAGTGCGAGCCACAGCGTCGGCTTCGTGAAGCCACGGCCTATCGAGAAGGCGCAGGCGATGCCTTCGCGCGTGGGACCGCACACGTCGTCCTTGCCGTCGCCGTTGAGGTCGCCGAAGAGGAGCGCGCCGTCGCCGAGCTCGACGGCGCTGGACCACTTCTCGAGCCGGCCGAAGCCCTTGCCGTTCGACAGCGCGCACACGAGGCCGTTCGGACCGCGTCCGCACACGTCCGCGCGCCCGTCGCCGTCGACGTCCGCGAGCTGAACGGTCGACGCGTACTTTGCATCCTGCCATCCGCGCGCATCCGTCATGTCCGCGAGCCAGGAGCGCGCGCTGTCGAACCTCCGCCCGACATTTCGCGCACACGCGATGCCGGTGCTGGTCCGGCTACACGCGTCGGCCTTCCCGTCGCCGTCGACGTCTGCGAACCGCATCGCCGCAGCGTGATCATCCTGCGACCACGACCGAAACTCCCCGACCTCCCCCACCACGTCCGACGCCGCGCACGCAATCCCCTCGACCCCTGCCACGCAAACATCTGCCCGCCCGTCACCATTGAGGTCCGCCAGGTGGAGTGCCCCCGCCTTCTCCCACGTGCCCGTGCCCGCTCTCCGTCTCTCCACGCTCCTGAACACCGTCCGCGGCATGCGCTCGCCGCCACTCGATGCGCTCTGCACCGAAATCGCGCAGCTCACCCCGAGCGCATCCCTCCCACAAACATCATCTCGCCCGTCGCCATTCACATCGCCGATCCCGAGCGCGGACGAATCCCAGTGCGCGTGCGCCTCCGAGATCTCCGCCCCCTGCCTCCGCACGACGAGCGGCGAGAACCGGAGCACCGGCGCCGCGAAGACGAACCCGCGCGCCTTGAGCTGCGGAATCATCGCCTGCGCGACCTCGAGCCCGTAGGTCGACCCGACGTGCCCGACGCGATCGTGAAGGAGCACGATGCCATGCCCCGTGCTCTCGATCGAGGCGACGTACCGGGCAGCGACGACGGACGGCTTCATGCGGAGCGCGCCGCCGGGGCCGAGGCGCTCACACTCGAAGATGCCGCGCGGCCCGCGGCAGTGGAGCGACTCGTCCCAGTCCTTGCGATCGACGTCCCACGCGATGGGGCCGACCATGCGCCCGAGGTACGGGTCCTTGTCGACGATGCCCTGCGCGAACGAGCCCCAGCCGCCGCCCGGCGCGCGGAAGAGGCGTAGCTCGTTCGTGAGGAAGGGGTCGAGGTTCTGCTGGTTTTCGCGCAGCTCGCGATCGACCGTCTTCGCGCCGACCGATTCGCGGAGCACGACGTGATTGAGCGTGTGGTTCGCGACGCGATGTCCGAGCTCGACGAGGTCGCCGAGGATGGGGAGGAACTCGTAGCCGCTCTGGAAGACTCCCCTGCCGTCCCCCGGGTCGTCGGAGAGGCCGTCAACCCAGGAGCTCACGACGAAGAACGTTGCGGAGATGCGATGGCTCTTCAGGTAGCCCGCGAGCTGGAGCGTGTTCGCGTCGGGCCCGTCGTCCCAGGTGAGGGCAACCACGTGGTCGGGGAACTGGCGACCGTCGACCCGCGTGTGCGGGGGCGAGGCGAGAGGAGGAGGTGAAGGGAGCACGGGCACGGGCACGGGCACGTGGGTAGGGTCCGTCGAGGGCGATTCCGTGCCCGTACCCGTGCATGCGACGCATGCGAGAAGGGTCAGGGCGAGGGCGGACGAGCGCACAGCAGCAGCGTATCGCATTTGTTCGCTGCCCAAAGAAAGGGGCAGGGCCTTCGTGGTCCGCTGGCGCGCTCGCCCCCTCCAATAGGCTCGGCCGAAGGGTCAGTCGTGGATCGCCGACAGGAGCACGTCGGTGAGGCCCATCTCCTCGGCCTCGTCGAGCGTGACCGTGTCGCAGATGTCGAACGGGGCGCCGGCGCTGACGAGCTCGTCGTCGAGCAGCTTCAGGAAGCGCCGGGCATCGGCGTCGCGTCCCACTTGCACGAAGGAGACCGCGAGCTCCTCGTCACGCTCGATGCGTCGCGAGGCGGCGAGCACCGCCTTGATGACGGCGCGCTGGTCGTCCGGCTCGCCGTCCGTGAGCACCACGATCGTCTCTGGCCTGGCTCGGCCCTTGGCCTTCCGCGCGAAGTACGAATCGAACGCGTGCGTGAGGACGCCTGCGAGGTCGGTGCCGCCGCACGGCTCGTTCTCCTCGAAGACCTTCGCGACGCGGTCGGCCGTGATGTTGTCGTAGCGGCGAAAGCGGCTCCCGAAGACATAGAGCGTGATGCCGTCCGCATCGAGCTCCTCGCACTTGGCGGCGAGCGCCTGCGAGCCCTCGCGTGCCGCAGCCCAGCGGGAGCGCCCTCCGACCTGATCTTTCTGGGCCATGCTTCCGCTCTTGTCGATGATCAGGGTGTAGTCACGGTTCGCGAGCATCGTGGATTCCTTCTGGTGATTTGTTCTTCAGGAGCGACGCCACCACGGCGACGCCCAGCACGACGGCGACGAGCACGAGGGTCAGCCACTCGGGCGCGGTCCACGCCGCGGCGAGGAGCATCTTCGCGCCCACGGCCAGCAGTACGACGGCGAGCCCGTGCTTCAAGTAGACGAGCGAGTCGAGCAGCCCCGACAGCGCAAAGAAGAGGGAGCGCAGGCCGAGCACGGCGAAGAGGTTGGACGTGAAGACGATGAGCGGATCGGTGGTCACGCCGAAGACGGCGGGGATCGAGTCCATCGCGAAGACCGCGTCGGCGATCTCGATGGTGAGCAGCGCGAGGAGGAGCGGCGTCGCGTGGCGCACGCCCTTCCTCACCACCGTGAAGCGCGTGCCGACGAAGCCCTGCGTGATCGGAAAGACGCGCGACAGGAGCGCGCGGATGCGCGATGGGGCAGGGGGTGCGTCGGGCTCGCGGTCCTCCACCGCACGGCGGATGTCGCGGAGCAGCTTGCCCGCCGCAACGATGAGCAGCGCGCCGAGCGCGTACGTGAGGAAGTGAAACCTGGTGACGAGCGCGGTTCCGGTGAAGACAAACCCGCCGCGGAGCAGGATGCATCCGAGGATGCCCCACGTGAGCACGCGCCGCTGCGCGTCGCGCGGCACTTTGAGCTGCGCGAAGACGAGCATCATGACGAAGAGGTTGTCGACGGACAGCGCCTGCTCGACGAGGTAGGCGGTGAAGAACTCGAGGCCCTTGGCTGGGCCGAGCGCCGCTCCGAGCCCGAGCCCGAAGACGGAGGCGAGCGCGAACCAGGTGCCCGACCAGGCGAGCGCCTCCTTGGTGGAGGGTTCCCGTGGTGTTCGCTGGAACACGCCGAGATCGATCGCGAGCATGGAGGTGATGACGACGGCGAACGTCACCCACAAGCCGATCGCGCGTGGCGACGACCCATGGGCGACGCTCGCGAGGAGCAGTTCTGCCATGAAGATCAGACGTGCGTCCGGCCGAGCTGTTCCGCCAATCGGTAATCTCTGCTCAACACTTAGGCAAAACCTATGAGATGATGATCGTCGCGCCCGTGGACTGGCTGAACTTCCACCATCTGCGGTACTTCTGGGTCGTCGCGACCGAGGGGAGCGTCTCGCGCGCTGCGCGAAAGCTCCGCGTCTCGCAGCCGACGGTGAGCGAGCAGGTGCACGCGCTCCAGGACTCGCTTGGAGAGAAGCTGCTCCGGCGCGAGGGCCGGGGTGTCGTGCTCACCGAGGCTGGGCAGACCGTGTTCCGGTTCGCCGAGGAGATCTTCTCGCTGGGCGGTGAGCTGGTCGACACGGTGAAGGGCAGGCCGACGGGTCGCCCGCTGCGCCTCGCGGTCGGGATCGCGGACGTCGTGCCAAAGCTCGTGGCCTTCCGCATCCTCGAGCCGGCGCTCGCGATGCCCGAGCGCGTGCGCCTCGTCTGCAGTGAGGATGCGCAACCGCGTCTCGTGCCCGAGCTCCTCTCGCACGCGCTCGACATGGTCATCGCGGATGCGCCGGCGGGCCCGGGTCTCGGCCGTACGTATAGCCATCTGCTCGGCGAGTGTGGGGTCAGTGTGTTCGGCGCACCGCGCTTCGCGGCGAAGCTGCGCGAGGGCTTCCCGCGGTCGCTCAACGGCGCGCCGTTCCTGCTCCCGACGGCGGACACGGCGCTCCGTCGTGAGCTCGACGCGTGGTTCGACGCGCGCAAGCTCGCGCCCGAAGTGGTCGCGGAGGTGCAGGACGCGGCGCTCCTCACCACCTTTGCGGAGGCGGGCCTCGGGGTGTTCGCGTCGCCGGACGCCATCGCTCCCGAGACCGGCCTCGCGCGTGGGCTCCGGCGCATCGGCGCGCTGAAGCCGCTCCGAGCTCGGTACTACGCGATCACTGCCGAGCGCCGCATCGACCATCCGGCGCTCTCGCTCATCGCAGGGGCCGCGCGCGAGAAGCTCTTCAGCGCGAGGCGGTAGTGGAGCTGCGCAAGGCTTGCAGCGCGCTTGCGCTCACGCACAATCGTGGCAGATTGCCCGAAGCAGCATGCGAGTGGTCGGCAAGCGTAAGGAAGGCTCCGGCGATCGTCCGGGCCTCGACGCGCTCGTCCTGAAGTTCGGTGGCGGCGCCAAGAAGGGCGTATTTCGGTACCGTACCCAGGAAGAGGCCAACCGAGACCGCGATCAATGGACGAGCGAACGCGTGCAGCGACGTATCAAGACCTCCTCCGAGTAGCCCAGCTGCTCGAGGAAGAGCATGTCGAGTATGCGCTCATTGGCGGGTACGCGCTCGCGCTCCAGGGCATCGTCCGCCTGACCGAGGACGTCGACATCCTCGTCGAGCCGACGGCGGAGAACGCGCGACGTTGGGTGCGAGCGCTGTCGAAGCTCCCCGACGGCGCCGCCAAGGAGCTCATCGGCGACGACACCCTCCACGAGGAGCTCTACGCCATTCGCATCAACGACGAGTTCACCGTCGACGTCCTGAACTCCGCGTCCGGGTTCACGTGGCAGGAGCTCGTTCCCTATCGAACACGCATCGAGGAGATCAACGTCCTCTCTCTCGAGGGCCTCCTTCGCATGAAGGAACATGGCCGCCTGAAGGATCAGGCGGACGCCGAGGCCATCCGCAAGGTGCTTGGGTCGAAGAGCGAGCCGTAGGCGCGTCGCTCACCGCGAAGCGGTAGTCCCGCTGCTCGACGCGTCCGAGCAGCAGCGGAAGCCGATCTGGTAGTAGCGGAAGTCCTCGGCGTGGCCGTCGGTGAGGGGGCGGCAGCGGCCGCGCACCCAGCTCCAGTAGCCGCCCTTCAGCCCGCTCTTGTGAGGCTTGCCCTTCTCGTTGACGACCCACTCGTCGACGTTGCCGGTCATGTCCTGCACGCCGAACGCGCT
>JAYSXP010000554.1:0-9456 GCA_043717125.1 Polyangiaceae bacterium
CACGGACTGGCGAATGTTGTCGCGCGAATGGAAGACGTGAGCGCTCCAGAGGAGGCCGCCCGAGTCGGGCTCACCGTCGCCGTTGAGATCCTGCTGTCGGCCAGTGCCGATCGCCCTGACCCAGGGCTTGAGGCACGTGTTGCCGAGGAACGCCTCGGCGACCGACTGGAACCCGCGGTTCAGGTAGAGGCCGTGGCCGGGCATGTTGATGCCCATCATCGCGAGGCCCTGCTTCGCGAAGTAGCCGGCGCGGATCACGATCTCGTCGGCGTGCAGTGTCGTGCCGTGTGCCCACACGGTGGTGGCGAACGGCTGATGGCGATCGGGCCGCGATTTCGGCACGCTGATCCAGAACTGTACGGTGTCGCGCGCGACGCGCCCCTGGCCGCTCGTGAAATCGAGCTGGAAGCGGCCGTCGGGATCCTCGTGCTTCGGATCGCCGAGGAGATACGGTGACTCGTAGCTGCCGACCACGAAGTAGTCGACGCTGTCGAGGCTATCGAGGAGGCGCTCGAGCTCGGAGCCGGAGAGGCCGAGCGCCTGTTGCAGGAGCTGACTGAACGCTTCGCGAGAGCCCGCGACCTTCACGATGTACGGCGTCGCCTTGCGCGGCGCGCAGGCGGGGGTCACGTCGATCTGTCCCGGCTCCTCGTCCGCGGGGTCGATCGCCGTGCCGACCGCGCGCGCCGCCGTGGCGACGGGAGGGAACTCGCTCGCGAAGCGTGCAAACGGGCCCTTTCCGTGGAGGCCGTCCCGGAGCAGGCGCATGTCCTCGTAGACGGGCTGCGTCGTGAACGTCCAGACGAAAGCGACGCGATCGAGGCCCGTGCCCGCGACGTCGCCATAGTACGCGCGCCGCGTCGGGTCCGAGAGGATCGCCTTCACGCGCTCGGCGCCCGCCCGCTGCTGCGCGTGGTGCACGCCCGCGAAGGGCGACCTCACGGGCTGACCGTCGTGACCCTTCAGGCGATCCGTGAGGACGACGGCGTACTCGTGCTTCTCCTCGAGCGGGACGACGGGACGGAGGATGAGCGTGTCGCTCTCGCGCTCGTACCAGGGGATGACGTCCTCGATGCGCGCGCTCTTGCCCGTGGGCCGGAGCACGTTGGGATGATCGATGACGCCGTCGAAGTCGGTGTCGAGGTCGGCGCGATAGGCACCACGCGGGAGCCCGGCGCCCTCCTCGACCGTCTCGTAGGCGAGTGAGTCCTCCGAGGCGCGGGGATCGTTTGGCCAGTACTTGGTGCGGTCCGCGACCGTGAGAGGGAAGTTGCCCTTTCCCATGTCGAGGATCGCCGGGATGCCCGTGGTGAGGTCGACGACGTAGAACGGGTCGTCGGCCGGGTCGTAGTCGCTGGTGCGGCGCGCGACGTCGTCGAGATCGATGGCGGTCGTGTCGGTGGTCGTGTTCGCGAACGCGACCGTGATCGGCGCGAACGTGCCCCAGCCTTCGAGCGAGTTGAAGCCCTCCCGAGCGACCGTCTCGAGGCGCGTCGGAGAGACGAGGCTGACGTTGATGCGGCGTCCGGTGCGGCTCGTCGGATCCGCGAACGTCGCGATGTCGTTCGGCTGCGGGATCTCGGGGAGCGGCCGGCGCGTCGTATCGAAGACGATCTCGGGACCGGTTCCGGGCGGCGTGGCCCGGACGCTGTCGGGCGCCGTGTCGATCCCGCAGCCGGGGGCGACGGCCGCGAGCGCGCACGCGACGGCGAACGGAAGCAGGACGCTACGTAGGTCGGCAAAGCGGCGGGAAGGGTGCTCCTGCATGGCGCGGGAGTTCTACCACGAGTCCACGCGGCTGCCTGGGCGGCGCGATTGCGTGGTTCTTGGCCGTCCTGCACCGCCGTGGGCCGGCTCACTTCAGAAAATCGCAGCTGCCGTCGACGAGGCAGCCGTGCGTCTTCGGGTGGCTCAGATAGTAGAGGTCCTTGCCTTCGGTGGCGAAGAAGCGCGCAGTGAGCGTGTTGCCATACGTCGCGAAGTCCCACTTCCTGCACGCGTCACCGACGTCCCACGTGTGTTGCCCCTTCGGCACCAGGTAGTGGTTCAGCAGCGCGACGACGGGCTGCGACGCAGACCACGCCGTCTCGTCCGGCGCGAAGGGCGTGCCGCGAAGGCGCGGCTCCCACGCGGCAGCGAGCGAGGTGCTGTCGGTGACGTGGATCTTCGCGACGCGTGCGAGGCGAAGCGGAACGTCCGGATGGGGCTGGTCGTAGGGCATCGCGCCCTCGCTGACCCAGTCGGCGTCGTACAGCGCGTTCTTGCACTCGGCGGGATCGATCGTCGGCGTCATCGTGCAGACCGAGGGCGCGTTCGCGCTCGTGTAGTTCGCCTTGCAGTTCGGCCCTGCGCCGGTTTTGCCGAGGCGCGCGACGCCCTCGACCACCGAGCGGTCGACCAAGAACTGCATCGGCGTCTTACGCCCGAGGCGATCGTAGACCTCCTGCGGCGTCGCGTAGTCGGCGTACTCCGGGTAGCGCCCCGCCGCCGACGGCGGGAGAAAAGGAAGGGCCCCCGCCGCGCGCGCGAACGTCAGGCCCGATGCAATCTGCACGAAGTTGTCGCCGACGGTGTTGATGTCGAGGAGCGCGTGCGGCGCGACCTTGTTGCCGTCCGGATCTAAAAGCGGCTTCAGCATGTAGTAAGGCGCGAACGTGATCGGGTCGGCGGGATCGAACGCAGCTTGCGCGAGATCGCGGAACCGGCGCAGCGACGGTGACTGCCGGCGGAAGCCGAAGCCTTCGTTCGGGGCGACCAGCGGTGAGCCGACCGGATAGAAGAAATCGCGGAACTGCGCGCAGCCCGCGGGCTCCTCGCACTTCGTCACGCTCGAGTCCTTCACGTCGAGCTCGTGGAGCGCGGCTTGCTCCCATGTCTGGATGCGGCGGCCGACGGGGACGTCGCCCTTGAGTAGCTTGCACCCGTCGTAAGACTGCACGACGTCGGCCGCATTGTAGATCTGGATGTCGAGGCGATCGCCCGTGCTGCTCGGGATGGGCACGCGGAACCGGCCGTCCTTCTCCGTGCGCGCGCAGCGGACCTCGCCGTTGACGACGTTCTCGACGACGACCGTCATGCGCTCGCTGAGCTCGTTCGGCTCGAGGCAGGCGATCTCGAGCTCGTGGTTTTCGTCGCCTTCGTTGACCACGATGCGTACCGACCGCTGCGTCTGCGAGCAGCGGGAGCCCATCATGTGGATGCTCTTCTTCTCGTTGTCAGGGCGCTCCGAGGGAGGCACCGAGAAGACGATCGGCCCGAGGAGCTGTCCGGTCACCGCCTCGACGACGCCATAGGAACGGAAGCCGACGTCGAGCGCGAGAGAGCCTCCGCCGGACATCGGCGCCGATGCGACCATGTACGGATCGATGCCGCCCTGGATGCCGCTCATGATGCCGCCCAGCGACTCGCCGGCCGCGAAGTACGGGACGTTCGGGCCGCCGACGTCGACGACGCCGTTGCCGTCGAAGTCGCCCGCGAGGTCGGGCTTGCCATCGCCGTTGAAGTCTTGCGTGCTCATCGTCTTGCCGTCGAACGTGCGCAGGATGCGGACGGCGTTCATACCGTCGAGGACCCCTTGGCGGACGTTGTCGCGCGTGTGGAAGATGTGCGCGGTCCACCAGAACCAGCCACTGTCGGGCTTGCCGTCGCCGTTGAGATCGTGGGCGCGGCCGTTCTTGAACGCGCCGAGGAAGGGCACGAGGCAGTTGCCGTAGAGCTTGCTGGTCGCGAGAGCCTCGTCCGCCTCGCCGAAGACGAGGCCGTGCTCCGGGTTGTTGTAGCCGAAGAGCGCGATACCCTGACGCGCGTAGTCGCCGGCGTAGAAGAGGATCTCGTCGGAGTGCCCGGTGACGCCGTGGCCCCAGAACGAGACAGGGAACGGCGCGACCTTCGGCCCCTTCGACTTCGGGACGGCGAGGAACCACTGCACGGTATCGGGGCGCACGTCGCCCTGGCCGGTGCGGAAGTCGACGTGGAACCGCGTGTCCGGATCGCGCGAGGCGGGGTCGCCCATCAGGTATGGCGACTGGAACGAGCCGACGACGATGTAGTCGATGTTCACGAATGCCTTTTCGACCGCGACGAGATCACCCGCGTCGAGCCCGAAGACGTCGGCAAAGAAGGAGTGGAACGAGTCCTTGATGTCGGGCTCGTTGACCCTGATCACGTAGGGGGTGCTCTTGCGCTTCTGGCAGACGGGGTCTTCGAGGTTCTGCGCCTCGCCCTGCGGATTGCGTCCTGCCGCCTGCTTCACGTCGAACGCGGGCGGAAAATCGGTCGCGAAGCGCGCGAACGGGCCCTTGCCGTAGAGACCGTCACGAAGGAGGCGCATGTCCTCGTGCGTCGGCTGCGTCGTGAACGTCCACGCGAAGGCGACGTGCTCGAGCCCGGTACCGGCCATGTCGCCGAAGTAGTTGGCGAGGCGCTTCTCGCGGAGAATGTCCTGGAGCCGCGCGACGCCCTTGCGCTGGGACGCGTGGTGGATGCTCTCGAACGGCGAGCGGATGGGCTGGCGGTTCACGCCGCGCAGGCGATCGGTGAGGACGACGGCGTACTCCGTCTTCTCGTCGAGCGGGACGACGGGACGGATGATGAGCGTGTCCGTCTCGCGCTCGTACCAGGTCATCAGGTTGTCGACGCCGGGGATGCCCTTGTTGCCGAGCGTATTCGGGTGATCAAGCACGCCGTCGAAATCGGTGTCGAGCTCGGGGCGGTACGCGGACTGCGGGAGCCCGGCGCCCTCCTCGACCGTCTCGAAGGCGAGGTTGCTCTCTCCGGCCTTCGGGTCGTTCGGGAAGTAGCGGTGCGGATCGCGGAGCGTGACCGGGTAGTAGCCGTTGCCCATGTCGACGAAGACAGGGAGCCCGGTCGTGAGGTTCACGACGTAGATGGGATCGTTCGAGAGGTCGTGCTCGTCGCCCTGCATGCGGGCGGCGACGTCCTCGAGGTCGATCGCGGCCTCGCGCGGGTCGGCGCTCGCGGGGCGATCGAATGCGACGCTGATCGGCGAGGAGATCCCCCAGCCCTCCATCGAGGTGAAGTCCTCGCGCGCGTTGCGCTCCATGAAGGTGGGCGCGACCAGGCTGACGTTGATGCGGCGTCCCGTGCGGCTCGTCGGGTCGGCGAAGGTCGCGAGGTCGTTGGGGAGCGGCACCTCGGGGAGTGGCCGGTGCGCGACGTCGAACTTCACGATCGGTCCGTCGCCGGGAGGGGTCGCGCGGAGGCCGTCGGGCGCGGTGTCCACGCCGCAGGCACCGACGAGCGATGTCACGCAGAACATCGAGACGACGTAGAAGACGTGTTGGAAGCGGTTCTTCGCCATGGTTCGCACCTACGGGGCTGGTTACTGGAGGGAGCGCCTGCCTGCACGTCTCTTCTCGTCCAAAGCTTCGATGCGGAGTGAGCTCCGTCCGGAGGAGAGCGGGCACGGGCACGGGCACGTGGAGACGAGACACGCGCCGGACTGGGCAAGTCACTTCCCGTTCGGCACCGGGTACCGCGTAGGCGGTGGCGATGACGTCACGTGCCCGTGCCCGTGCCCTAACTCCCTCTCGGACAGCCAGAAAACGGGAGGCAGACCCTAGAAAAGGAGGCCGAGGCGGCCGATCGCGATCCATTGCGGCGGCATGCTGACGCCGTCGGCGTTCTCGAGCGCGCCGCCGGGCAGCAGAAGGCCCGCCTGTGCGCCGACGACGGCCTTGAGGTCGTAGTCGAGCGGGAAGCGAGCCTCGAAGCCGGCGTCGAACTCGACGCCGAGGTCCTTCTTGCGTCGATCGCCGCCGCGGTAGTTCAGGTACGAGCCCTGCGTCGCGAGGCGGTACGGGTCGACGATGTCGGCCGTCGACTGGGCGACGACCATGCCGCCCTTGAGATCGATGAAGTGCCGGGGCCGATAGATGAACGTCGGGTTGACGTACTGGGCGCCGAAGACGCCGCCGTTCGACGGCAGGAGATCGACGCCGGGCGTCGGCCGGTTCGCGTTGGTGAGGAGCGGGTCGGTTGCGGCCGTCGCCGAGCGAGCCGTCTGCCAGCGCATCACCTCGTCGAAGAGGATGAGCCCGACGCGGTGGTTCGGGTCGAAGACGAAGCGCTTCTGCGTTCCGTCGTACGGATCGGCGTCGCCGGACGCGTACCCGACCTCGACCTGCCCGACGAGGTCGCCGTACGGCACGCCGCGCGCGGAGGACTTGCCGAGGTAGTGCATGCTCGCCGCCTTGGCGCTGGCGTCGTGCTTCTCCTTGTTCGACGCCTCCGCGTCGGCCCACACGCCGGTCGCGAAGCTGCGGTGCACGATGCCCACGACGGTCGCCCCGCCGTAGCTGCGGATCGACGTCTTGCTGCCGTCGAGCGCTTGCTCGGCGGTGCGGAGGATGTTCGTGGAGCCGGCGATGTATGCGACCTCGGCCTCGGCGAAGAGAAAGGCGTCCTGGCCGGGCACCGGCACCGCGATACGTCCGTTGAGGTCGACGGCGAGCGCGTCGATCGTGTCGGTGTACGGGAAGAGATCGGAGCCGCTCGTCTTGTCGTTCTGCTGGTGCCGGAGCGTGCTGAAGACGCCGAGCTTGTTGTAGTCGTGCTCGTAGAAGGCGGCGAGCACGCCCTGGAAGGCCTGCTGCCCGCGCGAGAGGCGCGCGTTCGCGTCACGGAACACGAGGTCGCCAGCGACCACGACGGTGACGTCGCTGTCCTTGCCGCCCGGCTTGGTGCCGAAGAGGATGCGCTCGCTGATCGAGCCGTACCGGTAGTCGCCGAAGAGGGTGGGGTGGTCACCGTCGTTGGCGAGGATGCCCATGCCCCAGTGGTTCGGCTGCTGGCCGATGCGCACGACGCCGACCGGAAGCCTGTATTGTGCATATAACCAGCGCGGCTGCAGATTGCTGAAGCCGTTGTAGTCGTCGCGGGGCGTCGCGTCGGCGCCGGTGCCGTGAGCGGTCTCGCCGAAGAGGACGCCGGTGAGGATGTCGAGCTGACCGACGAGCTCGAGGGTGTCGCGGACCTGGAAGCGCGGCGTCGCGCGGAGCCAGTGCGTGACGAACTGGTTCTGCCCGATGGAGTCCTGGACGAGGCCGGGCTTGCGGTTGATGTCGCTGGCCGTCGCGACGAGCGGGAAGCTCTTCTGCGCCTGGTAGCGGACCTGGTGCTCGCCGTGGAGGAAGAACCGGTACGCATCCGGGTCGGGCGCCGGGACGTCGACGCGCCCGTTGTCGAGGATGAGCCGCGGCAGGTCCTTCGGGATCTCGTTGTCCGTCGCGACCTCGGCTTCGTCCGCGCCGGCGGAGGTTGCGAAGAGCATCGGCACGACGAGCGCCGAAAAGGGCAGCAGAGCGACCGCGACGCGTCTCATGAGCGGGCGCAGCATAGTCACGATGCGACGCCGCCGTGCGCTGCGATCGCGCGACGGTGCGCGGTCGCTCTCACATGGGTTGATATGACCCCACATGGTGGATAAATATCTCACCACATGAGCCACCTCGCGGCACAGTTTCGCATAGTTGCGCCTCGCGATCTCAACCCAGGACCGCGGCCTACTTCGTGCAGCAGTGTAGGTTACTGTCGGCCAGAAGCCGACGCCGGCGTCAGGCCGGCGGAAGCCCGAGCGAGCTCGCCCGATTCGAATGAATCGCCGCGAGATCTCCTCCGCCTTCGCCATCCACCTCGCACCGTCCAACCGCCACGTCCGAAGACCCAGGAGCTCTGCGCACCCGAACGGAAGAACAGAGAAACAAGCTGATCTGATCCGCGCATCTGCGCATCGAGCCCAAGGCTCTTCCCGCCGGCCGGTTCCTCTTCGTGAGGTTCCGGTCGGTATCCATTTAACGCCCTTCGAATTTGGGATGTTGGCGCGCCCGCCCCCGCGCTAAACGCAAGCCCATGTCCGAGTCAGGGTCTCCCGTTCGCGTCGGCCTCGCCCTGTCGCTCGCCGACCTCGAGGACGTCGCCGTTCGCGGCCGCCGCGTGGCGTTCGCCGACGAGGCCCGCGCGAAGGTCGAGCGCTCTCGCGTAGCCATCGAAGCGATCGCGACCGCCGGAGATGCCGCCCCCAACGTCTACGGCGTGAACACCGGCTTCGGAGCGTTGAGCGAGACGCGCATCTCCGCTTCCGACGTGCGCGCGCTCCAGCAAAACCTCGTGCGCTCCCACGCGACGGGAGTGGGGCCCAACCTCTCGCCCGCCGAGGTGCGAGGGATGATGTTGCTCCGCGCGCAGGTGCTCGCCCTCGGCCACTCCGGCGTGCGCGCCTCGCTCGTCGACCTCCTCGTCTCGCTCTTGAACGCGCGCGTGCACCCGCGCATCCCCGTGCAGGGCTCGGTCGGCGCCAGCGGTGATCTCGCGCCGCTCGCCCACCTCGCGCTCACGCTGATCGGCGAGGGCGAAGCGCAGCTCGGTGACGGCCCGATGCGTCCCTCCGCCGAGGTGCTGAGAGACGTGGGGGCAGCGGCGCTCGTCCTCGAGGCCAAGGAAGGCCTCGCGCTCATCAACGGCACGCAGCTCATGGCGTCGCTCGGTACGCTCTCGCTCCTCGCCGCGGAACGCCTGTGCGTCGCCGCCGACGTGGCGGGAGCCATGAGCCTCGAAGCGCTGAAGGGCTCGAGCCGTCCCTTCGACGAGCGCCTGCACATCGCCCGGCCCCACCCGGGGCAGCAGGTGGTCTCGAAGAACCTCCGTGCGCTCCTCGCGGAGAGCGAGATCGCCGAGAGTCATCGCGACTGCAGCAAGGTCCAGGACGCGTACTCGCTCCGCTGCATGCCGCAGGTGCACGGCGCCAGCCGCGACGCTCTCGCGTGGGTTCGCAGCGTGCTCGAGCGCGAGGTGAACAGCATCACCGACAACCCGAGCGTCTTCGTCGACCGCGGAGAGACCGAGATCATCAGCGGCGGAAATTTCCACGGGCAGCCGCTCGCGCTCGCGCTCGATCTCGCGGCAATGGCGACGGCCGAGCTCGCGAACATCAGCGAGCGTCGCGTCGAGCAGCTCGTGAACCCTGCGCTGTCGACGGGGCTCTCGCCGTTTCTCGCCGCGGGCAGCGGGCTCCACTCGGGGTTCATGATCGCGCAGGTCACGAGCGCGTCGCTCGTCAGCGAGAACAAGGTCTACTGCCATCCCGCGAGCGTCGACTCGATCCCGTCCTCCGCCGGTAAGGAGGACCACGTCTCGATGGGAAGCGTGAGCGCAAAGAAGCTCCGCGAAGTGGTCACGAACGTCCGCGTCTGCCTCGCGATCGAGATCATGACGGCCGCGGCGGGCCTCGACCAGCGAGCGCCGCTCCGGCCGAGTCGCGGCGTCCAGGCCGCGCTCGCGGTTGTGCGCACGCACGTCGCGCCGATGACCGGCGACCGGCCGCTCTACGGCGACATCGAGGCCGTGAACAAGCTCGTCGGCTCGCACGAGCTCGTCACGAGCGTCGAAGCGGCCGTCGGCCCCCTCGCCTGAACTGCCCCGTTCGCCGACGACGCTAAG
>JAYSXP010000555.1:0-9445 GCA_043717125.1 Polyangiaceae bacterium
GATGTCGGAGCGCGAGTCGGCCTTGCCTGCCGACTCCATCTGCTCGGGCGACATGTACCGCGGCGAGCCCATCACGGTGTCCGGCTGGGTGAGCTTCGCCAGATCCTTGGAAGCCAGCGGAGAATCGGTCCGCGAGATGCCGAAGTCGATGAGCTTCACGCAGGGCATTCCGTCGGCGCCCCTCGTGAGGAACAGGTTCGCGGGTTTCAGATCGCGATGCACGATCCCGAGCCCGTGCACCTCGGCGAGCGCCTCGCAGGCCTGCAGGACGTAATCGACGGCGTCCTCGACCGCGATCTCGCGGCCCGACTCGAGGACGGCCTCGAGGTCGCTCCCGTCCAAGTACTCCATCACGATGTAAGGGGCGCCGTCGGGCATCATTCCGACGTCCGAGACGTGCGCGACGTGTTCGCCCTTCATCCGGGTTGCGGCCTTGGCCTCGCGAAGAAAGCGCTGCGCCATGCCCGGAATGGCGTGGACGAGAGGCGAGATGACCTTGATGGCGACCACCTGCTCGAGCACCACGTGGGTCGCTCGATACACCGACGCCATGCCGCCACCGGCCACGAACGACGTGACGCGGTAGCGACCGTCGATGACATCGCCGGGGGCGAGCAGCTTCGGGGCGGGAACGGCGGGAGTCACGGCGACGACATTCTCGGGGGACATCGTGGACCTCACGCTCCTCCTTACTGCGAACGCCGATCCATCGAAACTCGACCACGATCCGTGCACCTAGCCCACGTTCGCGTGAAAAAGGGACGCAGCTGGACGCGCACGACTGCCACACCGCGTCGCGCCGCATCGCCCGCGCGGCGCGTCATCGTATGCGCTCGCTCCTCGGCCCCGGGAGGTGGCGACGCGCTCGCGTCTCGCTTGCGTAGAGGCGAAGGACCGCGATGGCGAGCGACATGAGAACGGGTCCGACGATGAGCCCTTTGAGACCGAAGACCTCGACGCCGCCGAAGAGGGCCGCAAACGTCACGAGCGACGGGACTTCGCTCTCCCCGCCGACGAGACGGGGGCGAATCCAGTAGTCCGAGAGTGCGATGACGAACACGCTGCACCAGACGAGCTCGATGATGCCGCGCGCGGGGTGTCCCATCAGGATCAAAACGATACCTGCGGGCAGCCACACCAGCATCGTTCCGACGGCGGGGACGAGAGAAGCTACCGCGGTCGCAGCACCAAAGAACACGGGCTCGGGCACGCCGGCAATCCAGTAGCCGAGCGTCGCGAGAGCGCCCTGCGCGAGACCCGTGACGACCGTTCCCATGAGCGTCGTGCGACCGACGCGACGAAACTCCGCGAGCAGCGCTTGCGTGTAATCGGGACGCAGCGGGAATGTCTCCTGGGCGCGCAGCGACACGGACTCCCAGTGGCGAAGCATGAAGTGCATCGTCAGCACCGTGAAGAACGCGCCGAGGAACACCGAGGCGAGAGCTCCGACCAGCGTTTCAGCCTGGCTCGCGCTGCGTGCCGCGGCCAGCTCGGCGAGCGAGCGCGCGCGGTGGGTCAGCTCGTCGGGCGTGATGCCGATTCGTGCGGTCCTTGCGCCGATCCACTCGAGCAGCCGGTCGCCCGCGCCCCCCGGACCGACAATCGCGATGAGCTCGCGCGCGAGGCTCATGACCTTGCCGACGAACAGCCAAACAAAGGCGACGGCGGCGCCGGCGAGCGCGAGTGTCGCTCCGAGGGCAACCAAAAACGCGGCCCAAGAGGCGCCGAGTCTCGGCTTGATGCGGACGTAGAGCGGCTGCATGACGAAGGCGAGCAGCATCCCGATCAGGATGCCCACGCCGATCGGCATCACCAGCCAACCGATCGCGACGGCGGCGAGCAGCGCCGCCCACTTGAGCGCGCCGTGCTCCTCGCGAGTGACCTCTGCGTCCTCGTCCTCCGTGCTCAAGCGCGTCTCGCCCCGCCCCCCAGTCGCGAAGTGACCTTCAAGGGGTCTTGGGTTTGGGGTCGTGCTTGGGCGCAAACTTCGCGATCCACTCGTCGAGCTGCTTCTCTGCCTCTTCCTTGACGATCCCGTAGTGCTGCTGAAGCTTGCCGACGAGCTGGTCCTTCTTGCCCGCGACGTTATCGAGATCGTCGTCGGTGAGCTTGGCCCACTTCGACTTGAGCTCGCCCTTGGCCTGATTCCACTGCCCTTCAATCTGTGTCCAGTTCATGGCGGCGCTTCGTGCACGGAACGAGCCGACGAAGGCGCACCACGTTTTGCCGCCAAAGTCGCCCGAGGGACAAGTGGCGCTTTTCGCCACGGCACCGCATTCGTGTCCAGGACGCGCGCGCGCCGAAGCCGAGAACGCACGTAAACGCCGCACCTCGCCGATCCGGCGCCGATTTTGCACTGCGCCTCTGCGCGATGTCGAGAGCACGACCATGACTCAGGCCGTAGCCGCGTCACCCACTTCGGGCACGTCGGGGATCTTCGAGATCGCGCGCGACGGTCAGACCATCAAGATCCTCGGTGATCTGCGGATGCACGACGCCGCGGCCATCTGGCGCGGCATTCACGGGCAGACCAAGGGCGTGTCGGGGGCCCTGGTGCTCGATCTCTCCGGTGTCCGCGCAGCCGACGGCAGCGTCGTGGCCCTCCTGGTCGAGCTGCGTAACGAGCTCGCGTCGCGCGGCGTCAAGGCGGAGCTCGTCGGCGCCAACGAAAGCGTCGAGACGATTGTCAATCTCTATGCGGGTCACGACGGCGTCGCGAAGCGCACCGTGCGCAAGCCCGAGAGCACGATCGCGCAGGTCGGTCGCTCCGCGTTCGAGGTCAAACAAGAAGCGAAGGGCATCCTCGATTTCTTCGGGAGCATGCTCCTCACCGCGGCCGCCCTGGTCCGTTACCCGCGCGCGGGTCACTGGAAGGAGATCGCGCCACTCTGCGAGAAGACCGGCGCCGACGCCGTTCCGATCGTGGTCCTCATCAATTTTCTGGTCGGCTCCGTGATGGCGTTCCAGTCCGCGAACCAGCTGAAGCAGTTCGGCGCGAACATCTACGTCGCCGATCTCGTCGGCATCTCGCTCACCCGCGAGCTCGCTCCACTGATGACGGCGATCATCGTGTGCGGACGCTCAGGCGCCGCATTCGCCGCCGAGATCGGGTCCATGAAGGTCAACGAGGAGATCGACGCCCTTCGCACCCTGGGACTGACGCCGTTCGGCTGGCTCGTCGTTCCGCGCGTCGTCGCGCTGATGCTCGTCGTTCCGGTCCTGACACTCCTCGCCGATTTCGTCGGCATCAGCGGCGGTCTCGTCGTCGGCATCACGGACCTCGATCTGACGACGCAGGGCTACCTCATCGAGACCCTGAAGGCCGTCCACGGCTGGGACGTCCTCACCGGCCTCATCAAGAGCGTGGTCTTCTCGGTCACGATTGCCCTCATCGCCTGCCAGCAAGGCTTCGCCGCGAGCGGCGGCGCCGAGGGCGTAGGGAAGCGCACGACGTCGACCGTGGTGACGTCGCTGTTCGCGCTCGTGCTCCTCGACGCCGCGTTCACCGCCATCTTCCGAGCGTTCGGGATCTGATGTCGCTCCACGTCCCCCGCACGGCTCGCTCGAGCCTCATCCGCCTCGACCGTGGGATGCCGCGACGCGTGCGCGTGACGCGCGAGCGTCCGATGATCGACGTGAAGGATCTCACCATCGGGTGGGGCGACGTCGTGCTTCAGGAGCACCTGACCTTCTCCGTCGCACGCGGCGAGGTCTTCGCCATCCTCGGGGGGAGCGGCTGCGGGAAATCGACGCTGCTCCGGTTCCTCATCGGGCTGGAGCCCCCCATCGCCGGGTCGATCGACGTCGCGGGCCTTGGCCTCCCTGTTCTCGACGCAGGTCTCCCGCCGTTCGGCGTGATGTTCCAGGCAGGTGCCCTCTTCGGCTCGCTGACCGTGGGTGAGAACGTCTCGCTGCCGCTCGAGGAGTGGACCGACCTCCCCGGCGACGCGATCGCCGCGATCGCGCGCGCGAAGCTGAAGCTCGTCGGGCTCGACGGCGCCGCCGACAAGTTCCCCTCCGAGCTGTCGGGCGGAATGAAGAAGCGCGCTGCGATCGCGCGAGCGCTCGCCCTCGAGCCCGAGCTCGTCTTCCTCGACGAGCCCTCGGCGGGTCTCGACCCCGTGATGGCCTCGGACCTCGACGAGCTCATCGTGACTCTCTCGAAGACGCTCGGGCTCACCGTCGTCATCGTCACTCACGAGCTCGCGAGCATCTTCCGCGTCGCAGACCGCGTCGTGATGCTCGACAAGGAAGCGAAGACCATCATCGCGACCGGGCAGCCGCTCGCGCTCAAGACCAGCGAGGATCCTCGCGTGCGTGCCTTCTTCAACCGCGGCCAAAAAGAGAGCTGAGATCATGGCGGCACCGACCAATCACTACAAGCTCGGGCTCTTCGTCATCGTCGGCTTCGCGGCGGCCATCGCCGCGGGCATCCTCTTCGGCGCGGCGCGCTTCCAGAAGGACACCATCCGCTACCACTCGTACTTCAACGAGTCGGTGCAGGGGCTCGACCTCGGAGCGCCCGTGAAGTTCCGCGGCGTGACCCTCGGCAACGTCGCCGCGATCGAGATCGCTCCGGACCATCGCATGGTCGACGTGGTGAGCGACCTCGACGTCGCCGAGGTCAAGCGCATGGGCCTCGCCGAGGCCGGTGGGAAGCACGGGAAATACCGGTTCGCGATCCCGCCAGACCTCCGAGCTCAGCTCGGGTCGCAGGGGATCACCGGCGTGAAGTTCATCGCCATCGATTTCTTCGATGTGAAGAGCAACCCGCCCCCTGCCCTCCCCTTCCCCGTGCAGACCGATCACTACATTCCGGCCGCGCCGAGCATGATGAAGAACCTCGAGGACACGATCACGAAGGCGATGGACCGCCTCCCGGAGATGGTCGACGCCGTCGTCATGATCATGGGACGCGTGGATCGCCTGCTGGCGACGCTCGAGAAGGAAGACGTCTCCGGCAAGGCCGCCTCCACGCTCGGCCACGCCGACGCCGTCATGACGTCGCTGCAGACGATGATCGGCCGCCTCGACAAGCAGGACCTCGGCGGCAAGGCCGCGGGCGCCATCACCGATCTCGACGTCGCCGTGACCAAGATGAACAAGGTCCTCGACCGCCTCGACGGCAAGGACGGGCTCTTCGCGAGCGCGCAGCGCGCGACCGACGCGTTTGGAGAGATGGGGCGAGCTGGAAGCGGTACCCAGAAGGACCTCGAAGCGACCTTGCGCGACGTGAGCGAGGCCGCCGAGGCCATCCGGTCGCTCGTCGACTCGATCGACCGCGACCCGGACATGCTCCTCAAGGGCAAGGCCAAGCGGAAGGCCGGCCGATGATGCGCAACGTCCTGACCGCACTTCTCGTCGGGTGCGCCGCCGCTGGCACGAGCGCGTGCGCGCTGACGTCCAAGGCCGACCTCGTCGAGACCCGGTATTTCAGTCCGGAGCGCGTGAGACCGCCGGCCGAGGCCACGACCGCATCACGCAGCACGCTCGAGCTGAGGCTCGGCAGGGTGTCCTCGGGACCGAGCCTCCGCGAGCGGATCGCCTACCGCGATGCCGCCTATGAGCTCGGCTACTACGACGACCTCCGATGGACCGAGCGCCCGGAGAACTACGTCCGCCGCGGGCTCGGCCGAGCGCTCTTCGAGGCCCACGGCGTCCATCGCGTGCTCGGCGGGATGGCGCCCACGCTGGACATCGAGGTGATCGCGTTCGACGATTTGCGTCTCGCGTCGGGCCGGGCGGTGCGCGTCCAGCTGAAGGTCCTCCTCCACGAGGACGTCGGCGTCATCCTCGAGGACACGCTCACGATCGAGCGCCCCGTCGCCGGCGACAAGCCCAAGATCGAGGACGTGATCGCCACGATGGCGACCGCGCTCGATGCCGCGTGCGAGCAGGTGTCGATGCGGGTCGAAACTGCGCTCGCTTCGAGGCGCGCCTCCGCTGAGCAAGCGGGGGCAAAATGATTTGTGTCCCCATTCGCCACAGCCGAACCCGTTGAAACGGGCGGTTCCGTGTGCTTCCGCTTGGCACGTCGCTCGCAACAAGCTCGTGCATGAACCGACTTCTCGCTCTGTTCCTCGTCCTTCCCATCGGTGTCTACGCGGCCTGTTCGAGCAGCGGCGGCGGAAATTCCTCGACCGCCCCCGCCCCGACGCCCGGCAGTGACGGCGACGCGGCAGTCAGCGGCGACGCAAGCGCCCCGGAAGGCGATGCCGCGATCGTGCCCCCCGGAGAGATGACGAAGAACCCGATCGAGGGCATCGCCGCGGCGAAGATCTCGATCGACACCGGCGCGTTCACGAGCGGCCCGATCTGGAGCGTCAAGGAGTCGGTCCTCTTCTTCACGACGCCCCTCGGCGCAGGCGCGCTCTACCGCCTCAAGCCCGACGGAACCGCCACGAAGGTCCGTGACGGCGCTGCCGGCGAGCTGCCCATCGGCAACACGATCGACAAGACCGGCAACCTCTTCACGGTCGAGGCCAAGCGCATCACGCGCAGCAGCGCGAGCCTCGATGCCGGCGCTCCCACCGTGATCGCGAGCAGCTACGACGAGGTCGGCGCCGACGCTGGCCCGACCCCGTTCGACACCCTCAAGGACGCCGTCGTCGGCGCGACCGGAACGATCTACGCGACGGATCCCGGCTACTTCGCTACGCCGATCGCCAACCACTTCTTCCGCATCACGCCCGCCGGAAAGGTCATCGTCGTCGAAGCCTTCCCCGACGTCCCGCGCCCGAACGGA
The DNA here is from genome assembly GCA_043717125.1 of Polyangiaceae bacterium. GTDB lineage: Bacteria > Myxococcota_A > Polyangia > Polyangiales > Polyangiaceae > Labilithrix. The sequence continues at coordinate 6,746 of JAYSXP010000555.1, forward strand.
CTCGCGTTCACGCCGGACGGCAAGAGCCTCTACCTCGGGTTCACGCAGCCGTTGCAGGGCACCAAGCCGTTCATCCGCAAGTACGTGGTCAACGCGGATGGCACGCTCGGCGCGCAGTCCACGTTCGTCGAGCTCGACACGGACACGCAGCCCGACGGCATCGAAGTCGACCAGGGCGGCAACGTCTTCGTCGCGACGAAGGCCGGGGTCGTGGTCTTCAAGAGCGACGCCACGAAGATCGGCGTCGTCGCGGTCCCGGAGCAGCCGACGGCGTGCGCGTTCGGCGGCGCGGATCTGAAGACGCTCTACATCACGACCCAGGGCACGCACATCTACCAGATCACAACGAACGTTCCCGGCATCGTCCAGTGAGGATTGCTCTGGCGCTCACTGCGGCCGCGCTGGTCAGCGCCACGACGGGTTCTGCCCGCGCCTATTCGTACGAGAGTGCGGTGAGTGCGGGGTGCCACGAGCGGATCACGATGGGCGCGCTGCGCGCGGTGCGCTTGCAGCTTGCCAGCGCACCCATCGTGGCCCCCGACCGGCCGCTGACGTCGCTGATAAGCGACCTTCCCTTCACACTCGACGCCGACATGAAAGACGTGAGCGCCGCGGCATTCGTGATCGGCGTCCGCGACAACGATCTCCACGGCCGCGGCCCCACCGAGATCGATCAGCTCGCTACGATTCACGGCAACCCGGAAAACCAGAAGGAGCATTGCCTCCGGTCCATCGGTGACGACGAGCCGGATGGGAGCGTGCGCGCGCTCGAAGCGTGCAAGGCGTTCATCCGCGGCAAGGTCGTCGAGGCGCTGGACGGCCTCGACGCGAACGGACTTCCGGACGCGAGCGACGTCGTCGACATCGACCTCACGCTCTCGCTGCGCGGACGCGTGACGGCGTCACTGCCCCGCTACTGGCTGCGGATGGGCCAGGCGGTCCACACGCTGCAGGACGGGTTCACGCACACGTTTCGATCCGCCGACCGGCTACGTGTCCGCACGGTGCTCAACTGGGTCGAGTACGTCTCGGGTGATGAGGTCGAGTCACGCGACGGACCGGTCCACCGCAACGGGCTCGACCAGTGCGACAACCTCGACGACCTGCGCCACACGAACATGGCCACGGCGACGGCGGCGTCGACGGAGCTCCTGCGTGCGACCCTCGACCCCACGCTCTCGCGCGACGCGAAGCTCGCCGCGGTGGACGCGACGATGGCGAAGTATCTCTCGTTCGAGCCCGGCTGCACCGAGGCCAACGGCTGGTGCGACGCTCCGGAACGCCAGTACCAGGTCGGCGCGAGCTGCGGCTGCTCGGTGATCCGCGCGCAGTCGGGCGGAGCCCTCGCCGCCATCGCGGGCGTCCTCGGCATCGCGTTCCTCGTGGCGCGGTCGCGGCGTCGACTGAACAAACTCGCGGCTCTGCCGATCGCCGTGGCATGCCTCGCCGCGCCCTCCGCCGCCCGCGCGCAGACCCCCAACGTCACCACGGCCCCCCCCGCAGACTCGACGCCCGGCAGCTCGGCGCCCGCAAAGACGGAGCCCGCCGCGAAGGCGGCGGTCGAGCGCGCACCCGACATCGCTCCCGACGCAGCTGCGCCCGGCGTGATCACCAAGAGCGAGGCCAAGGCGGAGGAAAAAGAGGTCGTCCGCCACCGGTCGGTCTTCGGCGTCTACGCCGGAGGTTCCGGCTCGTTCACGAACCCGAGCCTGAACGGTCAGCTCGGTGCGCGCCTTCGCCTCTCGGATCGATGGACGGTCGGTCTCGACGGTGAGATCGACGGCTGGTATGCGATCCACACGAACAGGTTCCGCACGGGCGTGTTCAACGCCTATGCCACGGGCATTTTCCGCTATCCGCTCCGGTTCGAGCAGGTGAACCTTCGCACGACCGCCAACCTCGGCACGTCGACGATGCTCATCGATCTCTACGGTGCGCCTCGCGGCACGACGGGCATCTTCGTGGGCGTCGTCCCGCTCGGCCTCGAGTGGAAGGCGACGGCGTCGGTGTACATCATCTTCGACGTGCTGGGCATCGCGCTCCCGGTCCCCCAGCTGAAGGGCGCTCCGTTTGCGTATCCGATGTACCGCACCGCCCTGGGCGTCGAGCTCGCGTTCTGAACGAGGGCTCAGCGGCGCGGTGCGGCTACGAGGCCGCCCGCGTAGTCGATCGTCACGTACTGGTTCAGGCCGAACGAACCGGCTTCGAAGCGCTTCACTTCGCCGTTGGGCCAGCGCACCTCGATCGTCGCCGCCAAGATGCCGCTTTCGCAGCCCTGCGCGCCGAGACCGAAGAGGAGTGAGCGCGAGTCCGCCGAGCTGTACGTGCCGCGGCTCGACTTCACCTCTCGCACGAGCTTCTTGTCACCCGCCGTGATCGTGACGCGCGCGCCGATGGCGTCGCGATTGACGTTCACGCCGTCGCCGTGTAGGCGCACGCCAATCCAGCCATTTTTATGGCCAATCGTGTTCTCGAAGAGGAAATTCGCGCGCCCCGCGCCGCCGTTGTCTCGGCCACCGACGAGAAGATCGAGATCGCCGTCGCCGTCGATGTCGGCCCATCCGAGGTTCTGCCCGGCCTTGACGCGGTCGGTCGTGCTGTCCCTGTCGTTGATGCCGCTCGCCATGCCCATGCTCTTGAACGTGCCGTCGTCGTTCTGGTGCATCAGCCCGAACCAGGACTTCTGGTCCCACTGCGAGT
>JAYSXP010000556.1:0-9409 GCA_043717125.1 Polyangiaceae bacterium
GCCCGTCCCCATCGACCTCGCGCCGGCCGCCGCTCTCGTCGATATCGCCCCGAACGCGCACGTGGATCTCGATCTCGATCTCGAGATGGAAACGACTCCCGTTCCCGAAGCCCGTATCAGCTGCGTCGTTCCGGTCGGGCAGGACCACTCGATCGACGATGACGACGACGAGATCGTCGTCGAGGAGCTCCCTCCGCTCGACGAGACCGCGAGCGTCGAAGGAGCCGTCGCCGCGGAGTCGATGGCGGTGCCCGCCGCCAGCGACGACCCGTACACGATCCTGCTGAGCACGCTGGTCGACGTGGCGCTCGGCGCCGGGTCTCCGTACGTCGCCTCGGTGCTGCCTGCACTTCTCTTCGAGGGCCGTCTCGAGGACCGCATGCCAGGAGACGTCGTGCAGGCGCTCGCCGAGGCCAACATCGCTCGTGGCGCGGAGCTTTCGCCCACGTTCGTCGCGCAGATGAAGGCGTGGCGCGCGATCCTGAGGGGTACGAGTGACGACTTCGGCGCGTGCGGCGCGGCCATGCTCGACGAGTGGGCTGCCGATCTCGTGGCAAGGCTTCTCGGTGCGCCCTCACGTGCAACTGCCCTGCGCCGTGAGCTCCGGTCACGCGGAGTAGCGGCCTTTGGTCTCGTCGAAGCCGCCTGAAGCTCACTTCTTCAGCAGTGAGCGCAGGCGCGGCGCGATATTTGCGACCGCGCCGTCGCCTTTTACGGAGCCCTCGAACTTTTTTTCCGAGGCGCGCCCGTCGGGGCCGGGCATCGCGAAGAGCGGGATGAATTGCGAGACGTAGCCAGCGGTCGCGAGCCGGTCGCGGTCGTCATCGAGATCGAACTCGAGCAGCGTGAGGTCGGGAAACTCCGCGTCGAGGTCGCCCTTCTGCGCCGCCCTGTGGAAGTGCTGGCAGGGCTCGCACCACTTCGCGCCGACGTACACGACGAGGTCGCGCCCGTCCGATTTCGCGCGCGTGCGCTCCTCCACGACGACCTTCGCGGCGTCGGAGCCGGGCCCTGCATGGATGATGCGGACACCGCGCGCGAGCACGAGAGGTCCAGCGGGAACGACCACTGCGGTGCTCCCACTGCCAAGTGGGGCCGCGGGCGCACGTGGAGCTGGCTCCGTGGCGATCGGAGCGGGCTTCGGCTCGGGATCGGCGCGGCTGCAACCGGCGAGCGCGACGAGCGCGACGAGCGCGACGAGCGCGACGAGCGCGACGAGAGGCTGACGTGTGACGAAAAAGCTCACGCGGTGGCTCCGCTCACGGCCGAGGAGGCATCTCCGACGAGCGACTCGCGACGTCGTCCCACGACGGGGAGACCTCGTCGGCCGAGGTGTGCAGGACGCGGACGCGCACGATCATCCGCTCCACGGCGGAGGTGTAGCCGTGCTTTTTGCCCTTGGAGAACATCGCCTCCATGCCGGGCAGGGGAAGGGGGTAGCTGAAGCGGACCCCCTCCGTGTCGCGCATGCGTCCGCCGCCGAGGCGGGCGCCGAGGATCTCGTGGGTGAGCTCGGGTCGCCCCGTCTCCCGATCGAGGATCTCGACGCACCGAAAGGTCGAATCGAGCCCATAGACGCGGCGCTTGGTCCACACCTCGGCCGCGCGCCACGGCCGGCGCTCACCGCCCGCGACCTGTCTTTCGTCGATGACGACGAGCTCGATGCCCTCGACCTCGCCGCTCTTCGGGGGCTCGCTGAGACGCGGCACGCGCGACGGTCGCGGCACGCTTGGCATCGTCGGTGGGTTCATCTTCACGGTGCGCGCGAGATCGTTGTCGTCTTCCCAGCGTCCGGATGGCGGCGCCGTGACGCGCACGGTCTCATTCCCGACGGGGACTGCCTTCGTCCCTGCTACGGCCATCTCGTGCGTAGTAGTCCGCCGGGCAGGGGGCTTCTTCGACTCACTCATGAACCGCAGACCTCCGAATCGACATCACCTTACCATTCGCTGGCTACGATGTGCCGCGTGAAGCTGACTCGCCCGACGACACGGGCGTCTCCTCACCAAACGCCGAGAGCCGGCAGGCCGCTCTCGCGGCTGCCGGCTCGGGCATCCCTCGTGGCTCGGCCAAAACCGTGTGAGCTCAGAACTGATGCGCTTCGGTCGAATCCTCGAGCGCGAGGGTCGTGGACTTGCCGCCGGAGATGACCTCGGCGACCTGGTCGAAGTAGCCGGTACCGACCTCGCGCTGGTGGCGCGTCGCCGTGTAGCCGTCCTTTTCTGCCGCGAACTCGGTCTGCTGGAACTCGGAGTATGCCTTCATGCCGTCCGCGTTGTAGCGGCGCGCGAGGTCGAACATGCCGAAGTTCAGCGAGTGAAACCCGGCGAGGGTCACGAACTGGAACTTGTAGCCCATCGCGCCGAGCTCCTTCTGGAACTTGGCGATGGTCGCGTCGTCGAGGTTCTTTTTCCAGTTGAAGGACGGCGAGCAGTTGTAGGCAAGCATCTTGTTCGGGAACTCCTTGCGGATCCCCTCGGCGAACTTCTTCGCCTGCGCGAGGTCGGGCGTCGACGTCTCGCACCAGACGAGGTCCGCGTACGGCGCGTACGCGAGGCCGCGCGCGACGGCCGTGTCGACCCCCGCCTTGATCTTGTAGAAGCCCTCGGGCGTGCGGTCGCCCTTCTCGATGAAGGGGCGATCGCGCTCGTCGATGTCGCTCGTGAGGAGCTTTGCGCTGTCGGCGTCCGTGCGCGCGATGAGGAGCGTCGGGACATCGAGCACGTCGGCAGAGAGGCGCGCGGCGACGAGCGTGCGGATGAACTGGCTCGTGGGAACGAGGACCTTGCCGCCCATGTGACCGCACTTCTTCTCGCTGGCGAGCTGGTCCTCGAAGTGAACGCCCGCGGCGCCCGCTTCGATCATCGCCTTCATCAGCTCGTATGCGTTGAGCGGGCCGCCGAAGCCGGCCTCGGCGTCTGCCATGATCGGGGCGAGCCAGTAGTGCTCACGCTTTCCCTCGGCGTGCTCGATCTGATCGGCGCGCATGAGCGCCTGGTTGATGCGCTTGACGACGTGAGGAACGCTGTCGGCCGGGTAGAGGCTCTGGTCCGGGTACATGTTGCCGGACGTGTTGGCGTCGGCGGCGACCTGCCAACCCGAGAGGTAGATGGCCTTGAGGCCGGCGCGGACCTGCTGCACGGCCATGTTGCCCGTGAGCGCGCCGAGCGCGTGGACGTACTCCTCGGTGTGGAGCATCTCCCAGAGCCGCTTCGCGCCGAGCGTCGCGATCGTGTACTCCACCTTGTAAGAGCCGCGCAGCTTCTCGACGTCTGCCTTCGAGTAGGGACGGACGATGCCGTCGAAGCGCTTCGCATGGAGAAGGGCGCGTGACTCGAGCGCCACGCCCTCCCCTTGGTCGGTCTTCGAGGTGTCGAAAGAGTCGACGACGCGAGCTGCAGTCATGATGGTGTCTCCTGTGGGGGCCGTGGCGAAACGGAATTAGGCGTCATCGCTAGTCCGTCTTGGTGATGAGCTCGTACGCGGGAACCGTGAGAAACTCCTCGAAGCGAGGCGCGAGAGAGAGGCGCTCGAACAGCTCGCGAGCCTCCTGGAACTTGCCGCCTGTGAAGCGGGCGTCGCCGATCTCGGCGTGCACGCGCTCCATCTCCTCGGCGACGACGGTGCGAAAGCGGTCCGGCGAGACGGTGGTGCCGTCGTCGAGCTTCGCCTGGTGACGAATCCACTGCCAGACCTGCGCGCGCGAGATCTCCGCAGTCGCCGCGTCTTCCATGAGGTTGTAGATGGGCACGCAGCCCACGCCTCGCAACCAGGATTCGATGTACTGGATGCCGACGCGAACGTTGTGGCGGAGGCCATTCTCGGTGCGTGTTCCGGGCGTCACCTCGAGGAGGTCGGCCTTCCCGACGTGGACGTCGTCGCGCTTCACGTCGAGCTGGTTCTTGCTCAACATGTGCGCGTCGAACACCTCGCGCGCGATCGGTACGAGACCCGGATGCGCGACCCACGTGCCGTCGTGGCCGCTCTTCACCTCGCGCAGCTTGTCGGCGCGTACCTTCGCCAGCGCTTCGTCGTTCTTCGCGACGTCGTCTTTGATCGGGATCTGCGCGGCCATCCCGCCCATCGCGTGGACGCCGCGGCGATGGCAGGTCTTGATGAGGAGCTGCACGTAGGCGTTGAGGAACGCCTTGTCCATCGTGACCTGACTGCGGTCGGGGAGGATGGCGTTCGGGTCGTTCGCGCGCTTCTTGATGAAGCTGAAGATGTAGTCCCAGCGCCCGCAGTTGAGCCCGGCCGAGTGCTGACGCAGCTCGCTCAGGATCTCGTCCATCTCGAACGCGGCGGGGAGGGTCTCCACGAGAACGGTCGCCTTGATCGTCCCGGGCGGCATGCCGAGCTTGTCCTGGGCGCGGAGAAAGACGTCGTTCCAGAGGCGCGCCTCGAGGTGGCTCTCGAGCTTCGGCAGGTAGAAGAATGGACCCGCCCCGCGCGCCACGAGCTCCTTCGCGTTGTGAAAGAAGTAGAGGCCGAAGTCGACGAGCGATCCCGGCGAGATCGCGCCGTCGACGACGAAGTGCTTCTCCGGGAGGTGCCAGCCGCGCGGGCGGACGAAGAGCACGGCCGTCTTGTCGTTCAGGGCGTACTTCTTCGGGTTCGGCCCGCTCGCCTCGAAGGTGATGGTGCGTCGCGCTGCGTCGTAGAGGTTATGCTGGCCGTCGATCAAGTTCGTCCACGTAGGCGTGGTCGAGTCCTCGAAGTCGGCCATGAAGACCGTCGCGCCGGAGTTGAGCGCGTTGATGATCATCTTGCGGTCGACCGGCCCCGTGATCTCGACACGACGCTCGAGGAGCAGCGGAGGGACCGGGGCACACGTCCAGTCGCCGGCGCGGACGAACGCGGTCTCGGGGAGAAAGTCGAGCTCGGCGGTGCCGTTCGCGTCGAAGCGAGCCTGCCGTTCGATGCGCCTGGCGAGCAGCTCGTGCACGCGGGGGCGGAACGTCCGGACGAGGTCCGCGACGAACGCGAGCGCCTCGGTGGACAAGATGAGCGCCTCGCTCGGGCCCGTTCTCGCGTTCGTCACGAGGACGCTGTTCGCGCTCGACCCGCCCGCTGCAGAGGACTCCTGATGCATTGCGGCATAGCTTGCGGTTGGACCGGTCGTCAGTCAACATTAGTCGTCGTGGGGCTAAGAAACAGTCGTTTAGGCTTGTCAATAAGAGCCTGTAACGTTGTCATGCTTGTCAATCACAGCGTTCGAAAGCGCGTCGTCGGAGGGCTGAAATGTCGCTGCGTCAATCTGGTTCTTCCCCGGGGGACTCGCCGCGCTACGGCGCCAAAGTTCGCGCGCTTCGGAGGCGCGAGAGCCTGAATCAGGCCCAGCTCGCGGAGAAGCTCGGGATCTCCCCGAGCTACCTCAACCTGATCGAGAACAACCGGCGTCCGCTCCCGGCGAAGCTCCTCATTCGGCTCGCGCAGCTCTTCAACGTCGACGTGAACGCCTTTGCGACGGACGAGGACACGCGCCTCGTCGCGGACCTCACCGAGGCGTTCGCGGACCCGATGTTCGAGGAGCGAGATCTCACCTCGGTCGACGTCCGCGAGATGGCCTCGGCGAGCCCGGTCGCTGCGCGCGCCGTCCTCTCGCTCTATCGCGCGTACCAGGCCGCGCGCTCGAGCGCGGACGATCTATCGTCGCGGCTCACCGACGGCGAGGAGATGGCCGGCGTCGATCGCAGCCATCTCCCGAGCGAGGAAGTCGGCGACATGGTCCAGCGGCACTCGAACCACTTTCCGGAGCTCGAGGCCGCCGCGGAGGAGCTCGCAGCCAAGGCCGAGCTGACGAGTGACGACCTCTATCCGGGCCTCGTTCGCTTCGTCGAGAAGCAGCTCGGCATCCAGGTGCAGATCGGTCGCTGGGGCTCGGACCGCGGCGTTCTTCGTCGCTACGATCCGGAACGCAAGGTGCTCGTTCTCTCCGAGCTGCTCCCGACGCGCAGCCGGACGTTCCAGCTGGCTCACCAGATCGGGCTCGTCGCCTACGGTCGCACGCTGGATCAGATCGCGCAGGACCCGCGGCTCACGACGGACGAGTCCCGTGCGCTCTCGAGGGTCTCGCTCGCAAACTATTTCGCGGGCGCCGTGCTCATGCCCTATGCCGCGTTCATCCAGGCTGCGAAGGAGGAGCGCTACGACATCGACGTGCTCGGCCGTCGCTTCCGCGTCGGATTCGAGCAGGTCTGCCATCGCTTGACGACGCTGCGCCGTCCCGGGGCCGAGGGGGTGCCATTCCACATGATTCGCATCGACGTCGCGGGGAACATCTCGAAGCGCTTCAGTGCCTCCGGGATCCGCTTCGCGCGCTTCAGCGGCGCATGTCCGCGGTGGAACGTCTTCGCGGCCTTCCTCACCCCTGGGATGATCCGCATCCAGGTCTCGCGCATGCCCGACGGGCTCATGTACTTCTGCCTTGCACGCACCATCCAGAAGGACTCGGGCGGCTACCACTCCCAGCACCCCGTTCAAGCGATCGGACTCGGCTGTCAGGTCCAGTACGCCAGGGAGACGGTCTATTCGGACGGCATCGACCTCGCGAACCCCGACACCTGCATTCCCGTCGGCGTCACGTGTCGCCTCTGCGAGAGGACCGACTGCGAGCAGCGCGCGCTCCCGTCGATCAAGGTGCCGCTCAGCGTGGATGCCAACGTCCGGGGCGTATCGCTCTATGCGCCTGTAGGTCGTTGAGGCGCCCATAGAGCCAGCTTAATCTTACGTAAGGGCTTGCACGAAAGGTGCCTCGCCCCGATGATGGCCCCCGCATGTCTTCGCGAAGCTCCGCGGCCAAGGTCGCGCGCTGGCTGGTCACCAAGGAAAAGCGTGACGAGGCGGTGTCCCTCCTGTGTGCTTGGGCCGCCAGTGGCCCGAACGACAAGGAGGGCCAGGAGCTCCTCGCCGAGGCTTACCGGCTCGACCCCGGCTCCCAGCTCGCCCAGCTCGCCTTCGAGAAGATGGAGGGCATCGAGGCCAAGGACCACGCCGCCCTCGACGCCGCGATCACCCAGTGGACCCCCGAGGAGATCGCCAAGCTCGAGAAGCAGATCGCTCGCCCCAATTTCATGCGGGCGCAGGTCGGCTTCAACAACAACGTGAAGTACGGCGGCAACGTCTTCCACATCCAGACGGAAGATTCGGGGCTCGATCGGCCGCATATCATCACGCACCTCTTCGCCGACGGCGGCCGCATCATCAAGAGCAACAAGCGCTCGTATGCGGAGCAGGTGAAGCGCGACGACGTCGCCCCCTACGTTCGCCAGCTCATGAAGGGGCAGCACATGGAGATGGCGATCCTGCTCCGTGAAGGCACGTTCGACGAGGTCATCGCCGGTCGCGCCATCGGAGGCATGCACCAGCTTGAGGCGCCGCCGCGCCTCGAAATCCAGAAGCTCGCCACGAAGAAGGAGACCCGTGCCGAGGCACCGGAGGGCGCGTCGCGATCGGTCCCTCCTCCGCCTGCGCCCGTCGCGGCGGTCGAGCTCCCTGTCGACGTCGGTGCGGTCGCGAAGCCGGCGAGCGAGAAGAAGGCGCGCTTCCGGCTCAACGTCCAGCGCAGCAGCGGTGCGGGCCCGGCGTACTACGAGCCGCTCGGAGACGGCGCGATCATCGGGGCCGACGGCGCCATCGCGATCGCGAACGAAAAGTTTTGCCACCCGCGCGAGGCGCAGATCCGCTGGGTCAAGGGCCGCGTCTGGCTCAACGATCTCGAGCACGGCAACGGCGTGTTCCTTCGCATCCGCCAGCCCGTCGAGCTCGAGATCGGCGATGAGTTCATCGTCGGTGACCAGCTGCTGACCATCGAGCGCAATCCCGATCCGAACGACGGCCCCGGCGACGGCCCGACGTACTTCTACTCCTCACCGAAGTGGCCTTCGTCGTTCCGCGTCGTGCAGCTCTTCGAGGGCGGCGCGAAGGGCGCGTGCGTCGTGGCGCGCGGGACCACCATGCAGATCGGTTCCGCGATCGGCGACTTCGTGTTCACCGCGGACCCGCTCGTCGACGATCAGCACTGCCTCGTCGAGGAGCAGGCCGGGGCGATCCTCCTCACGGACCTCGGCTCGCGCACGGGCGTCTTCGTCCGCATCAAAGGCGAGCAGGAGCTCATCTCGGGTGACGAGGTCATGGTCGGTCGCACTCGCATGGCGCTCGACATCGTGGCCTGAGAACGCCGTGAGAACGTCGTGACGTTCAGCTCTTGCCGACGCGGCGCATGATCACGCGCCCGAGCTCGGGCAGGAGCCCGCCGATGCGGAAGAGCAGCTGGACGTCCGCCTGCGGGATGTAGTGGAGTGCAGTGCCGTGCGCGGCGTCCCATACGACGGTGGCGATCTTGTCGGGGGTCAGCTTGACGCCCAGCTTCGTGAGCGACGCCGCCCTGTGGGTCTGGGAGCTGACCATCGGCGTGTCGACGTAGCCGGGCATCACGTCGGCGACGCGCACACCGCGGGCCCGGAGCTCGATGTCGAGCGCCTCCGTGATCGCGCGGACGGCGAACTTCGTCGCGGAGTAGACCGCGAGCTCGGGCTGCCCGTACACCGCCGACGCGCTCGACATGTTCACGATCGCCCCGCGCGCGCGCTCGAGGAGCGGGAGGCACGTCTGGATCCCGAGGACCACCCCCATGACGTTCACGTCGAGCTGCTTCCTGCACTCGGCGGGGCTCACGTCCTCGAAGCGTCCCATGCGCAGGATGCCGGCGCAGTTGAAGAGCACGTCGAGCGCGCCGGACGCGCCGCTGAAATCGGCGACCGCGGTCTTCCAAGATTCCTCGCTCGTCACGTCGATGCGTCCGTGCGCGGCATTCGGGAGCTGCTCGGCGACCCGCCGGGCGCCGTCGACGTCCACGTCGTAGCAGCCGACCCGCCAGCCCTTGCCGCCGAACAGGAGGGAGGTGGCCTTGCCGATGCCGGAGGCCGCGCCCGTGACGAAGATGGTCTTGCTCATCGCTGGGCCACGTTACCGGTTCGCGGGCGCCTCTGTAATGGGCCCGTTCGCCGCCGTGCTAGCGTGGCGCCCATGGCTGGACGTTACGGCATGTCGTTCGCAAAGAAGTTCATCGAGGACGGCGAGTACGACGAGGCGATCGCGGCCGCCACGAAGAGCATCGAGGAGGGAGACAACGGACCCGAGCCTCTGTTCGATCGCGCCACGGCGTACGACCTCGCGGAGCGCTACCTCGAGGCAGTCACCGACTTCGAGGCCGCGATCGCCAAGAACGGCGCCGAGCAGGAGATCGACCCGTTCACCATCGATGACGCGTACTTCAGCGCGCTCCTCGCCGCGGCTCGCAAGGAAGCCGAGAGCGACGTCACCAAGGGCACTGTTCTGCTCCAGCGTTACGTGCAGAATGCACCGAAGGGCGAGCACGTCGGTGACTGCCACGACTGGCAGAAGCGCC
>JAYSXP010000557.1:0-3216 GCA_043717125.1 Polyangiaceae bacterium
CGCGAGGTACACCTCGTCATGCGCGCCGCGGCCCGCGAGGAGCGTCGCGTCCTCGCGAGGCTCGACGGTGAGACCAAGAACGATCGCGGCGGCTACAACCTGCGCGCCAGCGACCCGTTCATCAAGAAGAGCCACGCGCCCATCGAGATCCGCGTCGAGGCAAAAGACAACGATCCCATCACCGGACCGAAGTGGGGCGCCAGCGAGGCGATCACCGTCGTTCCGCCGGACGTCGGAGAGCCGGAGGCGCGCCGTCTCGCGGCGCTCGTCCGCCTCCGCGACGCGCTCGTCGATGCGCTGGCCTGGCGCCTGAGTCATTCGCTGCCGAAGGAGCTCAAGGAACGCCGCGAGTTCCTCGATCGCGAAGCGCGGTTCGAGGACGACGCGACCGAGCTCCTCGAATCGACTATCGCGACGTCGTACGCAGGCGTCCGCATCTCCGGTCGGCTCGCCGCGATGCTGCGCGGTCGCATGCGCAAGGTGAAGGAGGCCGTCTCGAACCAGGCCCGCTCGCCGGGGACGACGGCGCATGCCGCCGTCGTGAAGGCGACCGAGCGCATCGTGCTCGTCGTCGACGCGGTCGTGCACGGACAGGGCCTGAAGGACACGCGCGAGGTCTCGAAAGAGCTCGCGGACGTCGCCGACGACCTCGCCGCCTCTGCTTCGCTCGCCCAGAAGCCGCCGGAGAAGTCGCGCGGCATCCAGCGGATGGATGCCGCCGTCATGGTGCTGGGAGGCGGAGGGCGCGCGATGATGCGGCTCGGCGCGCTCGGGCGCGACCTCGGCGAGATCGTCGAGACCGATCTGGATCGCGTCGATCGCGCGCGGAAGGCGGAGGACCTCCCGCATACCGTGCTCGCTGCGCAGGATCTCGCGGCACGCTTGCGTCAGCCCGATCCGTCGTTCGGGTCGCGCGGCGGAAGACCTTCGCACGCGGGCGGCGAGTCCGGCGGCGGGCGGGGCGCGCCTGGCGCCGACGGCGAGGGCGAGGGGAGCGACGTCGAGCAGGCCTTCAACGAGGCCGCGCAGGAGCTCGAGAAGCTCGCCGCGGAGCATGCGGGTCACGTCGGTAAGGTCGAACAGGCGCTCGCGGGCGGCTCGAGCGAAGAAGATCTGAAGCAGCTCTCCGAGGAGGCCAAGAAGCATGCGCAGAAGGTCCGCGAGGCCGCGCGTCCGCTCCCTACCGTCGGCGGCGGAAGCGATTCGTGGACGAGCAAGGGCGCTGCCGCGCGCGAGCATGCCGAGCAGATGGCCAAGGCGCTCGAGCAGGGCAACGCCGCGGACGCGGTCCAGAGCGGGCGCAACGCCGCCTCCGCGCTCGACGAAGCGAAGCGCGCCGCGGCGCGCGAGGCGTACGGGCACGGCCGCTTCGGTGACTCGAGCGCCGAGAAGACGGTCGACGAGGCACGCAAGAACCTCGAGGCCGAGCTGAAGTGGGCCGAGGACAAGCTCGAGGAGATGCGCAAGAAGGCCGCGCAGCGCGCGGGGCCCGAGCTGCGCGAGCACGGCGACACCGAGGGCAAGCTCGCGGAGAAGGCGCGCGACATCGCCAAGAAGGGCGGGGATCAGGAGGCGCTGCCCCCGGCCGCGCTGCAGGCTCTGCGCGACGCCGAGCAGGCCGCGCGCGAGGCCGCCAACGCACTCAAGCAGGGCGACGCCGAGAAGGGCCTGCAGCGCCAGCGCGAGGCCCAGCAGAAGCTCGAACAAGCGAAGGACGCGCTCGGTGACGGCGAGCCCGAACACGGCGGCGACGACGGCGATCGCGGCCTCTCCCAGGATCACGCGGAGATCCCCAAGGCGGACGCCCACAAGGGGCCGGAGGAGTTCCGCAAGCGCGTCATCAAGGGGCTCGGGCAGCCGAGCAGCGGTCGCCTGAAGGACGCCGTGAAGCGCTACGCGGAGGGTCTGCTCCGATGATTCGCAAGCGCTTCCTGGCCGGCCTCGTCGCGACCTCCGCCGCGCTCCTCGCCGTGTGCGGTCCCTCGCGTGCCACGGCCGATCTCGACGACCCGCGCGGGTACGCGTCGCGCGCCAACGACCTCACCGTCGCCATGGAGTACGACAAGGCTCGCGCCGAGCTCGCAAAGGCCGACCCGAACAGCCCGGCGGTCATCCTCGCGAAGGCTCGCCTCGCGCTCTACGAAGAGGACTGCGATCTCACCGCCGCGCTGCTCGCTCGCGCCGACGTGGGCCAGCAAGACGAGGGGCGCCTCATCGCGGACGTCGGACGCGGCTGCGCGCGCGTCACTGCCGCCACTGTCGTCGAGAAGGACGACGCAAACGGGATCGTCATTCGCTACCAGGACGGCGCCGACCGTACGCTCACGCCGCTTCTCGTCGAGACCGTGCTCAAGGCACGCACGTCGCTCACGCGCGACCTCGGCGTCGAGTGGAAGCGCCCGACGCGCATCACCGTCGTGCGCGATCTCCTCTCACTCAGCGCGATGACGGGCCTGCCGTACAAGGCCGCGCAGACCACCGGTACGGTCGCCGTCGCGAAGTGGGGTCGTGTCACGCTGCTCTCACCGCGCGCGAGCCACCACGGCTACCCGTTCCGCGACACGCTCGCGCACGAGCTCACGCACCTCGCGATCTCGATGCAGACGCGGGATCGCGCCCCCTTGTGGCTCCACGAGGGCGTGGCTCGGCGCGAGGAGGTCCGATGGCGCGAGCCCGGGGTCTTCGACGAGCGGCCCAGCCCGGAGAGCATCGTTGCCCGCGGCATCGAGCTGAAGCTCGACCTCGCCCTCGACAAGCTCGGTCCGTCGATCGCGATGCTCCCGAGCGCGGATGCGGCGACCGTCGCGTTCGCCGAGGTCACGAGCTTCATCAAGTACTTCGCGGAGACGTCTCCGCCGAACGCGCTCGCGAAGCTCCTCCTCGCCCTTCGGACCGCCAAGACCGCCGACGACGCGCTCAAGGAGGTCAGCGGGGAGACGCTCGCGCAGTGGGACGTGAGGTGGCGTGCCCACCTCGTCAAGCACCCGAAGGAGCCGCTCTCACCGATGTTCGGTCTGGGCGCGACGCCGCCCGGCATCGGCGATTCGCGGGAGCGCTCACGGCTTGCCGAGCTCCTCGTCGGCCGCAGTCACCCGACGGAAGCCTTGGCCGAGCTCGACAAGATCCCTGCCGACATGCTCGCCGATCCGAGCCTGCGCTACCTCCGCGCGCGCGTCCTCGAGGGGGCCGACAGCGCGAAGCCGGCCGAGACCCTCC
>JAYSXP010000558.1:0-26097 GCA_043717125.1 Polyangiaceae bacterium
CGTCGCCGCCATTCAGGCCGACCTCGCGATCTCGTTCCTCGGCGGTGACGACGTCGCGGGGACTCTCTTCACCTTCGACGGCAAGACGCTCGCCGCCCGTCGCCGCCGGCTTCCTCGGCGCGCCGGTTGCCCGCTCTGCAGCGACGCTCGCTCGATCCAGCGCATCGAAGCTCCCCGCTACACCGTCTCGCCGGACCCCTGAACCCGCTACCCCCACCCCTGACGAGCTCACCGACCATGGACACGATCGTGCGAATCCCTGCCGCCCTGCGAAGCCTGACTGCCGGAGCCGACGAGGTGAAGGCCGCTGGGGGAACCGTCGGCGCCGTCCTCGAGGATCTCGAGACGAGGCACCCCGGGCTCAAGGACCGTCTGCTCGACGAGAAGGGCGTCCGTCGCTTCATCAACATCTACGTGGGCGAAGAGGACGTTCGTTTCACCGGCGGCCTCGCGACGGAGCTGAAGGCGGGCGATGAGATCAGCATCGTCCCGGCGATCGCGGGCGGCTGAATGACGATCGATCGCGTGCGCTACGGACGTCAGATACGGCTCGCCGAGATCGGCGAGGCCGGCCAGGAGCGTCTCCTCGCGACCGAGGTCATTCTGAGCGCGGTCGGCGATGCGCGCGAGATCGAGGCTACGTACGTCGCACGCACGGGCATGCGCGTCGTCGACGATGCGCGCGCAGACGCGAAGGAGAGGGCGAAGGCCCTGGCGGACGGCCAGGCCGCGACGCGTACCGCGCTCCTCGCCTCGCTCGGCATTGCCGACGTGAAGGCGCTCGACGTGGCGGACGGGGCGCTGCGCGCTCTACTCGCCATGCGCAAGGCCCTCGGGATGGACAGCTCCGGAGGGACCGGGTGAGCGGAGCCTTTCGCGCGCGTCGTATCGAATCCGTCGTCGACGCGGTCGGCAACACCCCGCTCGTCCGGCTCCGGGTCGTCACCAGGGACGCCCCGGACGTCCCCGTCTACGCGAAGCTCGAGTTCGAGAACCCTGGCGGAAGCGTGAAGGACCGCGCGGCGCTCCGGATGATCCAGGACGCGCTGAAGGACGGCCGCCTCACGCGCGGCAAGACGCTCATCGACTCGACGAGCGGCAATACCGGCGTCGCCTATTCGCTCTTTGGCGCCGCGCTCGGCATCCCCGTGAAGCTGGTCATGCCCTCGAACGTGTCGAAGGCGCGGAAGGACATCGCGCAGGCGTTCGGCACGGAGATCATCTTCACCGATCCTCTCGAGGGCTCGGACGGCGCGATCGCGATCGCGAAACGAATGGCCTCCGAGGATCCCGAGCGCCTCTTTTACCCCGACCAGTACGCGAACCCGGGCAACCCGCTCGCGCACTACCACGGCACCGGACCGGAGATCCTCCGCGACGTCGGAGATCAGGTTACCCACTTCGTCGCCGGGCTCGGCACGAGCGGCACGATGATGGGGACGGCGCGCCGCCTGCGCGAGCATCATCGAGCGATCCGGTGCATCGCGGTCGAGCCCGATTCGCCGATGCACGGCCTCGAGGGGCTGAAGCACATGGCCTCGAGCCTCGTCCCGCCCATCTACGACCGCGCCGGTCACGACGAGCTCTATCCTGTCACCACGGAGGACGGCTGGGACATGGCCGACCGCCTCGCACGCGAGGAGGGGCTCCACGTCGGGCACTCTTCCGGCGCGAACATCTTCTGTGCCGTGAAGGTCGCCGAGAAGCTCCAGCGTGACGGCGTTCCGGGGTGCGTCGTCGCGATCGCCTGCGACCGCGGGGACCGCTACTTCTCGCCGATGGGCTGGGAGAAGCGCTACGTCTGGTGAGCGCGCGCGAGGAGAGGCTGATGGACGTCGAGAAGCATCCCTGGGTTCGAGGTGGAATCACGCTCGCGCGAGACGTCGCCGACCGCGTCGATGCCGAGGCCCTTGCGGCGTTCGAACGCGACGAGGAGAGCTGCGGCCTCCTCCTCGGTCCGAGCGCGGAGCCGCTCCTCGTCGACGCCATCGTTCCGATGGAGAACCGCGCGAACAAGCTCCATAAGCTCGACCCTTCGAGCTACCCCCGCACCGGACGGATGTACTTCGACATCGACCCACTCAAGTTCGAGCGGGCGGTGCGCGAAGGTGAGGGGAGCGGTCGACCCGTGAAGGTGCTCTACCATTCACACCTCGACGTCGGCGCCTACTTCTCCAAGACGGACGCGCAGGCCGCAACGATGGGCGGGGACGCCCCCTCGTACGACCTCGCGTACCTCGTCACGAGCGTGCGTGCGGGCGTCGTCGACGACCGGAAGCTGTTCGTGTGGGATCCCGAGCGGAAGAGTTTCATCGAGGCGCCTCTGCAGATTGGCTGACGCGCGCCGTGCTACATTTCTCGGGGTGTCGCGGCTCGCTCCTCGCTCGGTCGGCTGCGCAGGCCTCTGCGCCATCGTGGCCATCGGCGGCGCGGCGCGCGCCGATTCCTCCCGTGAGGTCGCGAACCGTGTCGTCGATCAATGGAAGAGCGCGGGCGGCCATGTGACGACGCTTCCGACGCGTTTTCTCTTCGACGACGAGACGGTCATCGTGCCGGTCGCCGTCGACGAGTCGACCGGGTGCACGCAGGTAGCCATCATCGGCGCGCGCGGTCTCAGCTTCCGCGCCCGGCTCTCCGACGCATCCGCGGACCCGCTCGCGCCGGAGGCCTTCGGGCGTGCCGCGAGCCTAGCGGGGGTCGTCGAGCTGCGGCGCTGCGGAGGAGGACGCGCCATTCGCCACGTCGTCGTCACGAGCGATGCCGGACGCGGCGCACTCGAGGTCATCGTGGCCCGTGCCCCGTCGGCGCTGCCGGCGCTCACGTCCGTGATTCCGGAGCGCACCGGTGGTGCGCTCCCACCGGTGCCCGAGGCCGGCGCGCTGCCCGCGCTTCCTCCGCCGGAAAGACGCGCCGAGGTCGCCGAGGCCCGCGCGAAACGCGAAGGCGCACGCATCGAGGCACGCACACCGCTGCGCGCGGGCGATGACGGCGGTGGCGAGGCCGAGCTCGCGCTCTCTCCGGGGTGCCATCGGGTCGAGGTCTTCGCCCGCGATCCTCGGGCTGACCGCGCGGGGCAAAGTCGCTTCCGTCTCGACGTGGACGCCGAGCTCCGCGACCCGGCGAGCGATCGCGTCCTCGCGCGCGATCGCACCGAGGCCCCGGACGCGCGCCTCGAGGCGTGCGTCGGCCGCACGACGCGCGTGAACGTGGTGTTCGCCGGGGCGCCGCCGAACGGCGAGCTCACCAGCACGCTCGCGAGCTGGCCGCTGCCCGAGCGGCTTCCAGCCCTGTGGGGCGCCGTCGCGCGGAGCAAGATGGCGCGCGTGATGTTTTCGCGGCACGTCGCGATCCCCTCCGACGACCCTATTTTTCTCGGTCAGGGGAGCTCCGGCACCACGCCATTCCCGATCGCCGTCGAAACAGGTGGCTGCTATTTGGCCGTCGTGGCGCTCACCCACGGGCACGCACGCTCGCTCCAGATCCGCACCGTGATCGGCGCGCGCGAATCGACGGACGAGCGCGGCGCGGCAGAGGAAGCGGCGCTCAGCGCGTTCTGCGTGAATGCCCACGAGACGGCCCACGTCGACGTCTATGCGCGCGGCACCGGCGTAGGTTGGGGGCTCGCGGTCTATCGCGTGAAAAGCGGAGTCTGGGAGGCAGGACGATGAGCGTCGCGAACGTGATGGTACGTGCATGCGCGGGCGTGCTCCTGGCGACCGCGATCACGGCGTGTGCCGCGCACCCTCTGCCTCCGCCTAAGCCCGCTCCGCCCGCGCCGCTTGGCGCGCCGCATGTCGTCGCCGGTGCGCTGCAGTCGGCGCCGCTGCTCGGAGACTTGCCGGCACAGGCCTCGCGTCTCGGAGCCGGTCCACTCGCGATCGTCGCATCCGGGCCGATGAGCGAAGGGGAGCGCCTCGGCGCCTTCGTGGAGATCCCGGCGGACGCGTGCCTCCTTGCGTACGGGCGCGCATCCGGATCACTCGAGGACATCGATCTCGCGGCCTTTGCCGAGGAAGGCAATCCCGTCGCCGTCGACGAGGGACCCGATCCGAAGCCGACGCTCCTTCTCTGTCCTCCGCATCCGAGTCGCGTCTACGTTGCCGCGCACGCGGCGAGCGGTGAGGGCCTCTGCGTGGTCGCCGCGCAGCTCGTCCCGAAGGATCGCGCGGCGGAGGTCGGTCGAGCGGTCGGCGCTCGCGGGAGCGCCTCGGGCTCGCCGCGGAGCCCCGAGGCATGGCCGGGGCTCGATGACCTCGTGCGCCAGCATCGCCTCGTCGTCGGTGGGACCTGGGACGAGCAGCGGCGCGTCGCGATCGCCGTCGATGCTCGCGCGGTCTCCGCCGCAGCCTTCGCCGTGGAGGAGGGCGGGTGCAGCGATGCGCTCGTCGTTCCCGACGACGACGTGGCCGTCGTCGACGTCGATGTTTTCGACGGCGAGGGGCGCCTCATCGGACGCGCCAAGGACGGCGGACCCGCACGCTCGGTGACGGTCTGCTCCCCGGTCGCGCTGAACGGCTCTCTCCAGGTGCGGCCACACGTGGGGCGCGGTCTCGTCGCCGTCGTCGTCGCGAAGACGAAGGCAGGCGGCGCGCGCGATCTCCTCACCCGACCCGAGGTGGCTTGGGTCGCGCCCGCCCAGCCGCTCGACACGACACGCGCGTCGCGCAACGCTCAACTTGCGAAGGCCGGCTATGCGGCGCCGACGTCTTCGCTCGCCGGCCAGCTGCAGCTTGGACGTCGCGCGACGCTTCCGGTGGATCTCGCCGGCGCACCCGGGTGCACGCGGATTGACGTCGTCGCGGGCGCGCCGCTCGCGCTCGTCGAGGCGGCCGTCTGGGACGACTCGGGAGCGCTGCTCGCGTCGAACGACGGCGCAGGCGATGCGACGCTCTTCGCGTGCGGCAAGGGCAAGGCGCGCGTGGATCTCGGGACGCGCGGTCGTCCCGGCCCCTACGCCGTGCTCGCCCGCGTCGAACGGTGGAAGGACCCGGCGTTCACGGCACACCCGCTCGCTGCGAGCCGCATGCTCGGTCGCGCGGCGATGGGTCCACAGTCGGTCCTCGAAGGTACGGCCGGCGCAGTTCGACACACCGTGCTCGACGCCTCGCACCAACTTGTGCAGACTACATCGATCGCAGCAGGCCAGTGCCTGCGCATCTCCGTCGGCGTCGAGGGCGACGGGACCGGCCTCGAGACGCGCATCTTCGACGCGGTGACCGGCGAGGAGCTCGACCGCTCGCACGGCCAGAACGCCGCCGCGGTGCGTGCCTGCGCCTCCGGAGCGACGCGCTCTGTGCGCTTCGAGGCTCGCGCGACAGCGGGCAAGCTCGATGCCGTCATCGGCGAACGTTCGTCGCCGTCCGTTCGTTGAACGGCGGCAGTCGCTAGAACTTCAGCGCCCGGGTCAGGGCGTCGTCGGCGCGGGTCGCGTCGATGTCGGCGACGCAGAGGACCTTGCCCGTTCGCGGAACGAACGCGACACGAACGCGGCCCTGCGCGCCCGGGAGCAGGCTTCCAAGCACGAAGTCGGCGGCGATGCCGATGACGACGACCACGAGGCCCGTCAGGAGCAGCGACGGAGAGGCCGCGCGCACGCCGTCGACGAAGGCACGGACGCCGACGTAGCTGCCGAGTGCGAGGGCGAGCAGCCCGGCGTAGAAGCCGGCGCGCGGATAGCGCACCTCGCGCACGATCTGGACGAGGCCGGAGCGGACGATCACGTGCTCGCGCTCGCGGAGCGTTCGGCCAAGCATCTCGATCCGCGTGCGCACGCGCACACCGGCGTCGGTCAGTGAGACCTCGGTGGGCGTACGGTACGTCAGCGCGAAGCGCGCGATCAGGCGAACTGCATGCATCACGAAGAGCAGCCCGGTGATCGCGAGGAATGCCGTGAGCACCGGGCCGCGCGGCCCGGTCACGGCCTCGCCCTCGAGCCGGACCTCGCGACTGGGGGCCTCGGCGGCGCCGGCCAGCAGGCGCTTGAGCGTCGGGTCGTGCAGTCGAGTCGACAGCTCGCTTGCGACCTTGCGCGCGGCGGCCGACTCCGAGACGGACAGCGCGGCACAGCCGACGATCGCCTCGCCACGTCCGAGCGAAGTTCCCTTGCCCTCGTCGATGCGGCGGATCCGATCGCCAATGGCGGTCCATACGTCGTCGGCCTCGTCGCCGAGCGCGCGATCGAGGAGAGCGGTCGCGTCGAACGCCGTGTGCGTGGCGAGCCAGAGCACGTCGCCGGATAGGCGATGGTCGTCGTCACGGCGAGCCTCGGCGATCGCATGGGCCCAGAGGCCCGCTGCGAGCGCACGCTCCGCCTCCCCCTCGGGGCCCGAGCCGAGGACCTTGAGCACGTTGCCGAAGGCGGTGTCGGCGTCGGTGCGCGCGAGCTTCGCCTCGTCGGCCGCGGCCTCGACCTTCGCGACGAAATCCCAGCCGTTGCGGCGCGCCGTCGCCGCTTCGCCGACGACCTTCTGCGTGATCGCGACGAGGTCGGGGAGCCGAGCGGACCGTGCGATGGCCTCGTAGGCGGCAAGGGGGCCGCCGGTCACCGAGGGCACCTTGGCGCTCGGGCGGCGCTCGGCCTGCTCGAGCCGGCCGGAGGGCTTCGACGACGCGGCCTCGGCTGAGCGCTCGTGCGTCGACGTCTTGGCGGGCTCCGCCACGGCCGGCGGTGCGACGCGCGCCCCGGCTGCCGCGGGAGCGGGGTCGGTCTCGGGCTCCGCGAGTGCCGAGGCGTCTTCGGGCCGTGTTTCCGTATCGGGCTCTGCCATGGTCCGGGCGATCAATCGTCTACCTGAACGCCTGCTCGGGGACCACTATTCACTGACCTGGGTGGACTCCATCCGTGAAAATTTGGCCCGAGGGGGGTGCATCCGATAGCGGTCGCTGGGTAGGAGGCGCGCATGAAGTCGAAGATCGAAGTTCTGGCGGAGCTCAGGACCATGCTCGCGGACGTATTCGCGGCGAAGGCGTCGGGCGAGGCCTACGGGCGGCTCGCACGTGCCCACGGCTACGTCGACGGGTACATGCGCGCATTGCTCGAGCTGGGCTTCGTCACCAAGGCCGAGCTGCTCGACGTGGTCAACGCGGAGCGCGAGCGCTCGAGCGGCCCGGCGATGCGCCCGATGTCCGACCTCGAGCAGCCGTCGCGTCCCGCAGCCGCTGCGGCGTAGGCGCCACGTCGTTCGAGGCGCGCATGGTCCTTGCTGCGTAGGCATGCAGAGGAGACGCACGCATGACTACACGCCAGTCGCAGACCGAGGGCCGTCAGCCAGGTCGTTCGTTCGAGGACCCCAGCAAGCCCATGGGCGAGGAGCTTCTCAAGCAATCCGGGCCCTCGAACAGCGCTGCGCAAGAGGACTTCCGCTCGCGTGAGGCACAGGCCGACGCGCGCGTGAACGGTGTGGCAGAGCGCGCCATCGTGATCGGCGTGCTCCGCAAGACGGAGGAGCTCGCCGTCGAAGGGAACCTGCCCAAGGGACAGGAGACGGCGCGCCGCGCGCTCGAGCTCGCGGCGGGTCGCGCAGGGCTCACCATCGGCGAGTACGAGGCGCTGGTGCGCGGCGACGTCGAGCTCGCCGAACTCGAGCGCAAGGTGCTCGAGGTCGTGACGGCAAAGCTCAGCGGCGTCTGACTCTCGCTCAGGGCGTGAGGATGGTCACGTCGCCGACGCGTGATTTCAACGCGTGGTCGGTCTGCTCCCAGAAGTTCGCGACCTTGTCTTCGCCGGGAACGATTTGCGGAAAGTACCCGGCGAAGCGGTTCGGCTGCGCGAGCGTGCGCAGATCCCACTTGTGGGTCGCGCCGCTCTTCGTCCCGGCCGCGCGGCGGAGCGTGCCGACGGTCGCGTCCTGGTAGTAGACGGTGATGACGTCACCCTCGGCGCGAACCGCGGAGTCGTCACCGATGACGTGCTTGCCGTCAGGGAAGCTCTTGCCGTCGACGGCGCTGCCGTCGTCGATGATCTCGCTCTTGCCCGGCTTTCCGCCCGTGACCGTGATGTAGCGGAGCGTCTCGTCGAGCCCGCTCACGTACGTGATGTGCCACGTGGCCGAGTTGTCGATTGCGAGCGACGCTGCGATGCCGACGTCCCCGGTGTCGATCGCAGTCTTGTCCTTGCGCGAACCGGTCTCGCCGTCGACGATCGTTCGGCCCCACTTGCCCTCACCCTGTTCGTCGAGCGCGACGAGGTTTCCGTGCGGACGGTCGTAGACGACCATGCCGAGCTTGCCGCCGCCCTGCGCGAGCGAGATGTAATCGCCGAACACGTCGGGGTAGGTCTGGGTGTTGCCCGTGACCGCGACGCACGTTGCCTTGCCAGCATTGGTGACGCATGCTTTGCCGGTGCCACAGTCGGCCGGCGTGCAGCCGCCTACGGTCGGCGTGCACACGCCCGTCGTCTTCACGCACATCTGACCGCCGACGCACGTGGTGGCCGCGCAGGGGTTCTCCTCCTCGACCGCCGCGTCCTCGAAGCGGAAGTCGGACGCCTCCTGCGGGACTTCGATGTTGGCGCGCGCGACGACGACCTTCGAGCGCGTCTTGCCAGCGTTGCCGGACTCGATCTGTAGGAAGGCGATGACCGGCTTCCCTCCGACGAGGACCATCTTCGCGTAACGACCGACGTCCCCGCCGGGCAGCTCCTTCAGCGTGATCGTCTTCCAGGTGCGCTCTTCGGCGCTGACGAGCACCGCGTACTTCAGCTTCTTGTTGGTCGCGTCGTAGTAGCTGACCATCGGTCGACCGTCGCCGCTGACCTGCATGCTCGTCCAGAGTCCGACGTCGTCACCGGAGTCGGACTCGCCGTTGCGCCATGAGCTCGCCGAGCGATCGGCGCACGTGTGGTCGGTGCGGGGGGCAGGCAGGCCGTCCACGGTCTTCCAGTCGACGAGCTGCTTGCCGAGGTCGTACTTGCCGACGACGAGGTCGCCCCAGAGCTGGCTGTCGCCCTCTTCGAGGAGCGCGTCGTTGTAGCCGGCGACCCAGATCGAGCCGTCGGCGGCCTTGGCGATCGACGTGTACGAGCCGGGAAGGCCCTTCGGCAGCTCCTGCTTGCACTCCTGGTTGCAGTCCGCGCCGCAGCCCGAGGTGCTGTCGGCTTCGCTTCCGCATGCGCACCCCTGGCTGGTGGCGGCGACCATCGTGATCGTGCCGAGCGCGAGCGCGGCGTGCACGGAGCTGATGCCCCTGCGGCGCGCGCCGTGACCGAGCGCGGCGCGACGGCGGAGCGCGATGAGGCCCAGCCCTGCGAGACCGAGGGCCGCGGCGTAGAGACCATTCGTGTGGCTGGAGCTCGTGCTCCCCGGGGTCGAGCAGCCGCAGCCGGAGCCGGCCGCGGCGAGGGAGCCGTCGGCCTTGCCGCGGATCAGCTCTTGATGAACGGAGCGCACGTTGCCCTCCTCGTCCTTGACCTCGACGTCGATTGCCTCGGAGGAGCCCACGTCGACGTGCGCCACGTCGGCGAGCGCGCGCCACTCTCCGAACTCGGCGCCGTCGAGCTTGTAGCGAGCGACGAGCGCGGACGTCGAGCTGACGACGTCCCACGCGATGATGGAGGCCTGCTTGCCGTCCTTCGTGACCTTCACGGACGGCGCGAGCGCGTCGATGGTGAACGGGATCTCGGCGGGCGTGGAGTCCTCGGTCGCGGTCTCGCCGGCGACGCGAGCGGAGACGCTGAGGGTGTGCCGCCCCTGCAGGAGGAGCTGATCGTCCTTGACGACGAGGTGCTTGTTCGACGCCCACGCGGAGCGCGTGCCGTTGTCGATCTTCCACGAGTACTCGATCGCGTGGCGACCGTCCTCGAGGGGTGAGCTCACGTCGACGCCGAGCTCCGGCAGGAACGCGCGATCCATCGTCGCGAGCTGCATGTGATCGAGCGGGACGTGCTTGGACACGAGCTTCGCTTGCGTGTCGGCCTCGACGGTTGCTGTGCCCGCGGCCTTATTGAGCGTCGCGAAGATGCCGACGTAGTCGTCGGTGCCCTTCGAGAGCTTGCCGATCTTGGAGATTTCGAGGCCGAGACCGAACGACTTCAGCGCGCCCGACAGGTCGATGGGGGAGAACCCGCCGCCGATGAGCTGCTTGCCGAGGCCGCCGAGGAGGCCCGAGAGCGCACCGGCGACGAGCGCCGGATCGTCCATGAGGAGATCCGCGTTCGTCACGCTGCCGTTCGAGACCTTGATGTCGCCGATCGCCGGGATGATGCCGCCGTTCGGGTTCGTCTTCGGATCCTTGCCCGTCTGGAGGTTCACCGGGATGAGGAGGTCGGCCTGGAACGTGAAGACGCGGACGTACCGATCGAGGTGCCAGAGGTAGAAGTCGAGCGCGAACTTCGGCAGCGTGATCTGGAGGAGCGCGTCGGAGTTCGCGTTCGTGCCTCCGCCGATCTTCACGGTCGGCGGAGCCTGTGGACGCGTCGCGATCGCGGCGGGCGCGTCGGCTTGCTCGAACGTGAGCGTCTTCAGCGACGGGATGAGGATGCTGAGGAGCCCGGAGCGGAGCTGGTCAATCTGCTCGCTGGAGACGCCGAGGCAGAGGAGGCCCGAGTTGTAGACGCTGCCAAACGAGTAATCGAGAAAGCGTCCGGCGAGGGCGATGCCGACGTGCGGAGCGGTCGGACCGTCGGCGACGGTGGGCGCGAGCTCGTCGGGGATCGGGATGCCGGTGGGGATCTTGAGGTCGGCTGCCGGGACGCACTTCGATTGCGGCTGCGGGGTCACGCCGCCGAGCATGCCGAGCGTGATGCCGTTCGGCGTGCGGCCCTGCGCGTTCGCGTTCGCATTCGGGAAGGGCATCATCGAGCCGCCCGCCGCGAGGCCGAAGTCGACGCCGCCCGCGGTGCCGGGCGAGATGTTCTTGAGGAGGCCGCCGAGGTCCGCGTGCGCGTCGGTGCCGAGGAGCATGCCGACGCACTTGTTCTTGTCGGAGTCGAAGACGCAGTGCTTGTTCGCGGCGTCCGGCGATGTGTCGGTGGGGCAGGGCGGGTTGAGCGCGGGGGTCGGCGCCATGCAGAGCTGGTCGGCGAGCAGGCTCTTGACCTGGCTCTCGAGGTTGCTCTTGAGCGGACCGATGACGAGGCCCTTCACGAAGCCCGAGTCGGTGATCGCGCTGCAGATCGCGGATGCGAAGCCGCAGCTGGAGCAGACGTGAACGTCGTTCTCGCTGATGCCACTCAGATCGACGGTCGCGCCGCCTACGTCGATCTTCATGTAGCCCGTACGCGGTGCCGTAGTCTCCTCGACGAGCGGGATCGTGATCCCGACCGGGAGGGCATGGGCCGTGACCTGGGGCTTGCCGTTGCTGCACCCGCCATCGCCATAGCCGACGTGGATCGTGAGGCCGCCGAGGTTCACCGGGTTCAGAATCGGCGGGTCGTAGGAGACCTCGGCCTGGATCGGTGTGTCGTCGAGCTGGACAGGGATCGTTGCCTTCAGCTTGACCGCGTTCGGCTTCACCGCGTCGATGAGGAAGGTCGACTTGCCAATGCCCACGGCGGCGTGGCAGCGCGGCGGCGTGGCCGCCGGGTCCGGCCCGCCGGGGCACACATTCGTGTCGACGTAGACCTTTCCGAGGAAGCTCAAGTCGGCGATCTGCGTCTTCGGCGGATCGACATTCGGGATGTCGAACCCGAGGATTCCGCCCGGCGCGTTCGCGACCTTCGTCACGATGGCGGGGAGGTTCTTCTCGACGAAGTCGAGGCCGGGGCGCGACACGCGCACGCTGGCCGCGTTGTCGATCGTCTTGTCCTTCGGGAAGCCGCCGGGGAGCGGAGTGGTGCCTCCGCATCCTCCGCAGCCGGACGAGCAGCCGCCGCCGCTACACGACGCGACGAGAAGAAAGAACAGAACGCCAAACACATGGCGAAAGCGAGAAAACATGAACATCTCTCCTCGTGCGGCCGTGCGGGCTAGCCCCTTCAAGTGTAGCTGGCCGATCACGCGAACCCTGCATGCGGCACGCGCTTCGGGAGCGGGCCGATCGCCCTATCCCGATCGTGACAGAAACACAGTCGACCGCCACGCCCCTATGACACTCACCCACTGCGCAGGTGCGCCGTACCACAGCAGCGCGGACGCCAACGCAAGAAACGGCCGAAAGCCACGTCTCAATCGGGTATGCGTTCGCTCGAAATGTGGGGTCGAGTAGGGAAGATCAATCGCCGTCGGCGCCGTCGGCGGCGTCGGCGGCGTCCGAGCCGGAGTCCTTGCCGCCGTCGGTCCCCGCATCGAAGCCCGTCGCGATCCCCGAGCAGGCCGCGACCTTCCCCTGTCCATCGAAGATCTTGGCGGCGCTCGCCGCAAACGTCGCGGCCAGCCACACGCTGTCAGCGCAGCCGCCGGCCTTCTTGTCGGTCGAGCAGTAGTCGCCCTTGAAGAGGATCTTCCCGGCGCCGTCGCGGGCACACTTGTCGCTCTCGCCGGCGAGGAACGAGCAGAGCGACTTGTTGTTCAAGTCGCGGATCTTCACCTCGTCCGCCTCCTCGAGGGTGATGTACCCGCCGAGCGAACCGGAGGTCTGCCACTTCGGACAGAGCGAGTCGTCGAAGCACTTTTCGTCGAGCGCGATGTCGTTCAAGTGCCCGATGCAGTTGCCGTCGTCCGAGATCGTGACGCCTTCGACGCGGACGTCGGTGATCGGAAGGAGGATGACGCTGCCGATGTCCTGGTCCGTGAAGATCGGGATCTTCACCTTCTGAGGCTGGGTCGAGCGGAACACGTCGCCTTCGAATACGACGTTCGAGGTGATCGGCTCGACCTTCGTGTCGCCGAGCAGGAAGCGCGCGAAGCAGAAGCCCTCGCCGATCGCGTCCGTCGGAGGCGGTGCACCACCGGTGACGAGCGTGTTGTTCTTGCGGTCGACCTGGAGCAGCCACGTGAAGAGGCCCTTGCCGAGCTCTCCGCAGCTCTTCTCCGCGAGGTCGATGTTGCGCGTGACGACGGTGGTCTGGATCGTCTCGCCGGCGAGCGTCTCGGGCGTCGCGATCTTGAGGCGACGGATGCGGAAGTTCTGAACGTTCTTGCCCTTGTTGTCGCCGATGGGGAGGCACGTCGACTTCGAGCCGCAGCGCGCCTCGTCGATCATGCAGCCCGGGTGGCTCTCGCACTTGTTCTCGGAGCTGTCGCAGGTCGGCGAGGGGAGCTCGCCGGGCGTCGCGGCGCATGCCCCGCCGCCACCGCGCGCTTGCTCGGCGGTCGTCCGGAGGTGCGGGTCGTCCGTGCACGCGAGCGCGATCCACGACGCCGCACACAGCCCCGCGAGGCCGAGCGCGATCTTCAGCACGAGGGCTCGGCGACGAGGGTGAGAGAGCATCGGTGGCGCGCTCCTGCGGATCACTCGGGGAGGCCGACGGGGCCGCCCGTCTCCACGAGGGACATGAACTCGCCCATGCGCTTCTTCAGGTCGGCTTGCGTGACGTCCAGCAGGCGGCGCGGGCCGATGCCCTCGACGCAGAACGAGCCGAGCGCGGAGCCGAAGTAGATGGCGCGGCGCATCTGCGGGTGCGCGAGCGAGTCGACGCGCGTGAGGTAGCCCATGAGGCCGCCCGCGAACGAGTCGCCGGCGCCCGTCGGGTCGACGACGTCCTCGAGGGGATAGGCAGGTGCGAAGAAAGCGCCCGCGTCGTCGAAGTAGAGCGCGCCGTGCTCGCCGCGCTTCACGATGAGGTGCTTGGGCCCGCGCTTGCGGATGTCCGCGGCGGCCTTGACCAGGTTGTGGATGCCGGTGAGCTCGCGCGCCTCTTCGTCGTTGATGACGAGCAGATCGACCTTCTTCATCACCTCGCCGAGCAGCTTCGCCTCCCCGGTGATCCAGAAGTTCATCGTGTCGGCGACGACGAGCTTCGGCTTGTCGATCTGCGCGAGCACCTCGAGCTGCAGCGCCGGGTGGATGTTGCCGAGGAGCACATAGGGTGTGCTCTTGAACGCCGCCGGGATCTTCGGGCGGAAGTCCGCGAAGACGTTGAGCTGCGTGTCGAGGGTCTCGCGGCTGTTGAGGTCCTTTGAGTACCTACCGCGCCAGCGGAATGTCTTGCCCTTCGCCTTCTCGACGCCGGCCGTGTCGACGCCGCGCTTCTGCAGGTCGGACATGACGCCGCCGGGGAAATCCTCGCCGATGACGCCGACGAGGCGCACGGGGCAGAAGAGAGAAGAGGCGATCGAGGCGTACGTCGCCGCGCCGCCGACGACGTTCTCGAAGGTGCCGGAAGGCATCTCGAGGTCGTCATAGGCAAGCGAGCCGACGATGAGAACGGAGCTCTGGTTCATGGGCGGCGAGCAGCCTAGCCCAACTCGGCTCAGTTGGGGAGCAGCCAGCCGAGACGCTCGCGGGCCGCCGCCGAGATCGCGTCCTTCGCCGTCATGACTGCGCCGCGCGAGGCGCCGTGCGCGACGCTCTTCGACGGGTCGGGCAGGGCCGCGGCGAGGAGGGCAATCGCCTTCTTCGCGACGCTGACGTTCTTCTTCATCGTCGCGACGACCGCCTCGACGGTCACGTCGTCGTGGGTGTCGTGCCAGCAGTCGTAGTCGGTCGCGAGAGCAAGCGTGGCGAAGGGGAGCTCGGCCTCGCGTGCGAGCTTCGCCTCCGGCATCGAGGTCATGCCGATGACCGACACTCCCCACGTGCGGTAGAGACGGCTCTCGGCGCGGGTCGAGAACTGCGGTCCCTCCATGCACACGTAGGTGCCACCGCGATGAACGCGCGTACCGGTCCCCTCGCCGGCGTCGCCGAGCGCCTGGGCGACGAGGCTGCACACCGGGTCGGCGAACGGTACGTGCCCTGCGACGCCGTCCTCGAAGAACGTCGTGACGCGCTTCTTGGTGAGGTCAATGAACTGATCGGGGATGACGAGGTGACCTGGCTCGATCTCCTCCTTCATCGAGCCGACGGCGCTCACGCTCACGAGGTGCGTGGCGCCGCTCATCTTCAGCGCGCACACGTTCGCGCGGTAGTTGATCTGGTGCGGCGGCACCTTGTGGCCGCGCCCGTGGCGAGGCAAAAAGAGGAGCTTGGTCCCGTTCTCGAGCGTGCCCTTCACGAGGACGTCGCTCGGCTTGCCGAACGGGGTGTCGACGTCGAGCTCGACGACGTCGCGTAGCCCTTCGATCTCGTACAGCCCGCTCCCACCGAGAACTCCGAGTGTGTAGCTCATGGGCTAGCGTTGTAGCAGAGGCTCCGTCAGGGCTTGGCGACCTTCCAGACGGAGCCCTTCGTCCGGGTAACGAAGTAGATCGCATCCGCGTCGCCCGTGATGCCCTCCGGCTGGCCGTCGCCGGTCCACATCGTCTTGGGGGTGGTGCAGCACCCCGCTTGCTCGCAGCTCGCGAGGCTGCCGTTCGTGAACGGCTCGGCCGCTCCGTCACCGAGGTTGGTCCAGTAGACGCGGGTGCCGTCGACGTAGATGCCGTAGGGCCGCCTCACCATGGGCCCGCCGATGTCGCACGGCGCGCCCGCTGCTCGCGGGATGCGACGAACCGCGCCAGGTGTGTTGCCCTGGTAGTCGTATGCGGTGAAGAAGATCTCGTTCGTGTTGCCGACGAGGCGGCCGCCCTGGGCATGGGCGTTGTCGTAGACGAACTTCTCGTCGACCCCGCCGTCCGTGAGGATCTCGAAGACCTTCGCCGCCGGCGGCGGTCCCGGCGGGATGAACGTCGCCACGAAGTACGCGACCTGACCGTCGGCGAAGTAGCTCCTCGAGAAGCCGAAGCCGTCACGGAACACAACGGGGGCGGCAGGAGGTGAGTACGCCATGAGGCCCTTGCCGGTTCGGTTGTCGCCGTAGAGGATCCGTCCCTTGTCGACCGTGATCGCGCCGGGGCTCTCCGCGGGTGCGATGAGGGTCGGGGCGCACGGCGCCGGGCCTGTCACGGGACACGAGTAGAAGCCGCCGGTCTGGCCCGCGGTGCCGTCCATGACGTAGTCGTCGACGACGAAGTAGAGCCTGTCGGCGACGATGACCATCGCCTGCGAATAACGGATAGGCGAGTAGAGTTCGGGCGCGCCGCCCGCCTTGGGGATGCGCCAGATCCCGCCCACCTGTGTGTTCAGCGAGATGCTGGTCGAGGCAAAGACGTGGAGGTCCGAGACCGCTATGTGCGCCATCGGCGCGTCGGTGACGGAGGCGAGCTCGACGGCCTGGCAGACGCCGGCGGTGCACGCGCCGCCGAGGCAGCTGTGACCGCAGCGTCCGCAATTCTTCTCGTCGGTCATCGTGCCGGTGACGCAGCTCTGGCTGTCGGCTCCGCCGTCGGACGGGCCGCCCTCCGTCGGGGCGCCGTCTGGTCCACCGTCGCCGCTCGCGGCGCTCGGGTCGAAGTAGATGTCCTTCACGTCGAGGAGGGCGCTGCACCCCGTCAAGGCGAACGTCGCGGCCAGCACGTAGCGAAGCGGACGGCGCACCATCAGAACACCCCCAGGACGGACATGCCTGCCGACCGAGCACCTGCGTTCGGGACGAGGCGCACGGCTCCCGCGCGCGCGGTTGCGGGTTTCGGCGTGGCGCTCGCTCGCTCGGGGCTCGAGCTCGGCGCGGTCAGTACGAGCACCGCGCCGAGCACCGTGCCGACGCCGCCCGCGATGAAGGCGATCGTCGACACCGTGCCGAGCTGCCGCGCGCCGTCGGCGGCGTCGACCGCGTCGCGGCTCGCGCATGCGCCGTCGTTCGGGCACGCCTGCTTCGAGTCGTTGTTCTTGCCGAGCGCGATGAGCCCGGTGACGGCGCCAACGGCGAGGCCGACGACTCCGATGCCGCCGACGACGAAACCGATCGTTCGCTGCGAGCCTCCGGCGGCGTCGGGGCTCGCCGTTGCGCCCGCGGGCGAGGGCGCGGACGAAGCGGTCCCTGCGGCCTGCGCCGGGAGCTTCAGTACGACGACCTCGTCGTGGTCACCATCGTGGTTGATGGCGATGCTCGTCGAGAACCCCTTGCGACCCAGCGCCGTGGCCTGGACGGTGTGCGTTCCGACGTCGACCGGGATCGGTACGCCCCAGCTCGCGGGCGACGTCGGAGCGCCGTCCCGCGAGACCTCGATCTTGTCGGCGGGCTCGACGACGCGAATCGTGAGCGTGGCGAGCTTCGGCTCGAGGGCCGCGGCCCGTGTGCTCGCGATCTTTTCCCAGTCGGCACGGTTGAGGCCCTGCGCCGCCGATGCCGCCTCGCGGTACGTGGCCCACGCGCTCGCGAGCTGGTGGTTCTTCTCGTAGCAGTCTCCGAGGTGGAGGAGCGTGCCGGCGCCGCGGTCGAGGCGGTTCGACTCGGCGAACTTCGGGCACGCCTCGGCGAACTTTCCCTCGGCGGCTAGCCGCTTCGCTTCGAGGAAGAGCGCCTCGGCCGCGGCCTCGTTACCGGCGAGCGCGGGGGCGCTCTGCAAGAGAATTGCGGCCAGCGTGATCGCGAAAGGCGAGATGCGTCGCATGGAGCTCACCGCTCGATGGTACGTCAGCGCCGTCCGATGTTGCTCAGTTCGTCGGTCGGCGTCGGCTTGGGCGCGCCCGCGGGTGCGGGTGCGGGTGCGGGGACCGCGGGGGCTCCGCTCGGCGACTTGGCCTGCGCGGGCACCGGAGTCTTCGGCTCGCCCGTGCGCGGCCGCGTCGGGACGCGGGACGAGGGGAGCGCCGACGGGATCTCGTCCGCGGTCGCGACCGGCGCGCTCGGCGGAGTCGCGGCGTTGGTGGCCGTCGGGGTACTGCTGGCAATGGGCGGGAGATCCTTCCGCCCTGTCGGCAAGGTCATCGTGTCGGGCGGAGGTATTTGCGCGGCGTTGCTCCGCTTGACGTAGACGGCGGCGCCCAATCCTGCGCCCGCGACGAGGAGGAGCACGGCGAGGACCACGGCCACGAGCGGCCACTTCGGACGGGGTGCGACCACCGGCAGCGCACGGTCCACCTGCGTCTCGGCCCAGGCAACGGAGGTGCCGCCGTGGATGTTGAGGCGTGCGGAGGACGTGGGAGGCTTGGCGGCACCGCCCGACTCCGGGAAGCCCGACGGTCCGGCGGCCGGATTCGCGCCGGCGATCGGGACGATGGCTCCGCGAGGATGCGGTCCCGAGCCCGTCGTCGTCGACGGGAGCGATCGCCCTGAACCGGCGGCCACGCGCGCGACGCGATCGACCGTCGTGTCGCCATCGTCTGCGCGAACGAACGCTGCGATCGCGCGCACGAGATCGGACACGCTCGCGAAGCGGTCGTCGCGCTTCTTCTCGAGACAGCGCCCGACGGCCGCGGCAAGCTCGAGCGGAACGTCCGGACGGACGAGGCGCAAATCGGGCAAGGGCTCGGTCAGCACCACGGCGACGAGCTCGGTCACGGTCGACGCCTCGAATGGGAGCTTCTTTGTGAGCAGCTCGTACAAGATGACGCCGAGCGCCCAGATATCCGTCCGGACATCGACCAGCTTCGACGCACGGAGCTGCTCCGGTGACATGTAGCTCGGCGAGCCGATGATCTCGGTCGTGCGCGTGAGCGACATGTCCTCCGCCTCGTCCTCGACCTTCGAGATGCCGAAATCGAGCACCTTGACGAGCGGTCGCCCGTCGACCGTTTGCGACAGGAAGAGATTCTTCGGCTTGAGATCGCGATGGATGATGCCCGCCGCGTGCGCTTCGGCGACGGCCTCGCAGGCCTGCAGCACGTAGTCGACCGCGTCGCCGACCGGGAGCTCTCCGCCGTGCTCGATGACGTCCCCGAGATCCCGACCCTCGAGGTACTCCATGACCATGTAGGGCCGGCCGTCCTCGAGCTTGCCGACGTCGAGAACGCGGGCGACGTGCTCGCTTCGCAGGCTCGCCGCGGCGCGGGCCTCGCGCTCGAAGCGCCCGAGCGCCTTGGCGTTCGCGAGGGCGCCGCTACGGAGCAGCTTGATCGCCACGCGCTGCCGGAGCGCCTCGTTCGTCGCCGCGAGGACGACGCCCATGCCGCCCTCGCCGATCGTGCGCTCGATGCGGTACTTGCCCGCGAGCATGACGCCCGACGCGATCGACGGTGAGGTGATGTTCATCGAGCGGTCTTGCTTGCTGCGTTGGCTCGAGGGCGCGGCCATCCCCCTCGCGCGATCCAGCATAACGAGGAGACGCCGGGTCGACTAGTATGGGACGCTCATGCGCCCGGAGCTGTTCCGCCTGTTCGATGTAGGTTTCCCGTCCTACTTCGTCCTCCTTCTCTCCGGGTTCCTCTTCGCTACGGCGCTCGGCGTGCTGTGGGCCCGACGCATCGGTCTGAATCCCGACGTGATCGTCGACCTCGGCCTCGCGATGCTCCTTGCGGGCGTCGCCGGGTCACGCCTCCTGCACGTCTTCGCGGACGGGTACTTCTGGGACTACGTCCACCTCTGCACGGATCCCTCGAAGGTGGACTGGCCGCTCGATCGCGCGGAGTGCGTGTCGAAGGCGTACGACGGGGTCTGGGACGCGGCGAAGGGCGTCTGTCATCCGCAGACCGCCGACTGCTTCGCGTGGGCGAAGTTCTGGGCGGGCGGCCTCACGTACTACGGAGGGTTCTTCGGGGCGACGGCGGCGGCCGTCTTCCTCCTTCGTCGCGACCGGTTCCCGTTCTGGAAGGCCGCGGACATGGCCGGATTCGCGATCCCGATGGGGCTCGCGTTCGGCCGCATGGGATGCCTGCTCGCCGGCTGCTGCTTCGGCGCACCGACCAAGCTTCCATGGGGGCTCTCGTTTCCGCCGAGGAGCCCCGCGAGCGAGGAGCAGGCGAAGGCGCACCTCATCGAGAGCGTTCGCATGTGGAGCGAACCCGTGCATCCTACACAGATCTACGAGTCTGCCGCCTCGCTCGCGATCGCCGCGTTCTGTCTGTTCTGGGTGCTGCCACGGAAGCGTTACGATGGACAGGTCTTCGCCGCGTCCCTCGCGCTCTACGCGGTCGCTCGCTTCCTCGTCGAGATCCTGCGGCGCGATGCGCGCGGCGGTGGGTTCGGGCTCTCGACGTCGCAGCTCATCGGCCTGGGCCTGCTCGTAGCGGCGGCCCTGATCCATCGAACGCGCATGCGCGGTCGCGGCCTCAAGCCCTCGCCGGGCTGAGCGCGCCACAACGGGTTTCCGTCCGGCGGCGGAAGGAAGGCACTTGCGCGTCGCGCGCGATGGAGTACACGCGGGCGCAACGGAGCTACGGATGCAGAACCCCACACTCGCCCTGACGAAACATGTCGACGCCACCATCGCCCCGCCGCACGCGGCCACCGAAGGCGAGCTCGCGGAGGCATGGTTCGATGCACCGCCGGCGAGCTCCCGTCGCCCCTCCGCTCCGCCGCCGCCGGTGAGCGCGATCGGCGAGTTCCTCGGCGATCCGCTCGCCGACGCCTGGCTTCGCTAACCCGCCGGCTCGCCGCGGTCGGCTGGATCACCCGGGGCCCTCGCATTCCGGATCGCTCGCGATCCGAAAGTTCCCGTGGGCGCGTCAGGTGGGGGGGGTCGTTTCGGGAAAACCGAATGATTCTAGCCAGCTCACGGGAGGCGCCTACGTGGTCCAGTGTGTGCATTCGTGGGGGGCACGCCCGCCGCTGAGTCCTCGTGGAGGTTTCCCATGTTTGCCCGTCGCATCTCCGCCCTTGTCGTCGCGTCCTCGGTGGCTGCCTGCGCATCGCTTGCCGGCTGCGCGGCTCCGGCCGGTGAGGAAGAGGACCCCTCGGTCGCGGACGGCTCCAGC
This sequence comes from Polyangiaceae bacterium, assembly GCA_043717125.1. Taxonomy (GTDB): domain Bacteria; phylum Myxococcota_A; class Polyangia; order Polyangiales; family Polyangiaceae; genus Labilithrix. Next base: position 20,647 of record JAYSXP010000558.1, read on the forward strand.
ACCGGTGACGGAACGAGCGAGGAGGCGATCGTCAGCGAGCATTCGCTCGTCGGCAACGAGCTCCCCGACCACACGCTCGCTCTCACGTTCGACGACGGCCCCGGCCCGCGCACGCAGGAGCTCGCGGACTACCTCGCGGCCGAAGGCGTTCACGCCACGTTCTTCATCAACGGGATGCACGTCCCAGGTCATCAGGCGGCGCTCGACGCCATCGTCGGTCGAGGCCACATCCTTGCGAACCACACGCAGAACCATCTGCAGCTCACGAAGCTCTCAAGCGCGAAGGTGATCAGCGAGGTCACGCAGACCGACGCGTTCATCCAGGAGGTGCAGCCTAACGGCCCCTGGCTCCTCCGCCCGCCGTTCGGCGCGTGGAACGGCGCCACTGCGGCGGCCGTGAACGGCACGCCGATGAAGAAGTACGTCGGCAGCGTGTTCTGGGACATCGGCGGCGAGCTCACCGCCAACTCCGCGGCGGACTGGGCCTGCTGGGGCAAGGGCGTCTCGATCGAGCGCTGCGGCGCGCTCTACGTGAACGAGATGAAGACGCGCAAGCGCGGCATCGTCCTCATGCACGACGTCCACAACAAGTCGGTCGACATGATGAAGGCGATCCTGCCGGGCCTGAAGGCCGACGGATGGAAGTTCGCGACGCTCCTCGATGTCCCGTCGATCAAGCGCCAGATCGCCAACGTCTCCGCCGTTACCGCCGCGCCCGACGCATGCAACAGCTCGACGGTCGGCCGCAGCGTCCCCGCCGGCTCCTGCGTGCAGTCGCGCACCGACCAGAAGTGGCACCGCTGCGAGAACAAGGAGTGGGTCGACGCCATCGGCTCAACCGACCCGAAGTGCACCGGCGCAAAGTTTCCGCTGTGAGCTCGTGGGCTCCGCGCGGAGCCCGGTCCTAGGATCGGCCGAATCGAAGGATGATGCCGAGCCAGCCTCGCGCGAGATAGAGCAGGTTGATCGCGACGTAGATCCAGAAGAAGACGTCGAGACGATTCGCGAACGCGAAGAGCCAGATGTGGCTCGGGTAGTGATTCAAGAAGCGCAGGAATGTCGTGACGAGCTGCGCGACGCGGCCCACGATCGAGGAGGCTTTCGTCTCGACGTGCGTCTCGTAATGAGCCTCGACCGTCGTCGCGTTTCCCGATAGCTCCGGCCGGCGCACGAAATTCGTGAGCGACACGGCCGACGCGAGCACGACGGCGCCGACGATCCCTGCGAGCAGGAACGAAGGCGAGCCGGCGGGCCACATCTGACCGTCGAGACCAAGGCCGCCGCTGCGCCAGAGACGCACGCCGAGGACCGCGGCGAGAAGCAGCGCCTTCAGCTCGTCGGTGAAGAAGTCGAAGAGGTGTCCCTCCTTCGACGCGATCTTCTTGTGTCGCGCGAGCATGCCGTCGACGCAGTCGAGGCAGTAGCTCGCTTCGAGGACGGCGATCGCGAGGATGCCGCCCGTCGCCGTGGGGAGAGCGACGAGCAGGCCGGCGGCGACGAGAAAGACGAAGAGATTGAGGAGTGTGACCTGGTTCGGGGTCACGCCGGTCGGCGCCAGCAGCGCGACGAGCTGCGCCGCGATCGGACGCATCGCATAGACGTTGAAGACGAGATCGTGCTTTTTGCGCGTCGCTTTGTAGATTTGCCAGCCTTTGCCGAGCATCGGGGGCGCACTCTATCCCGAAAGGCGGTCCGTCGGGGCTCGTGGCCTGATGCAAGATGCGACATCTACACGGTAAATGAACGTCTTGCGCGCAGCCTACATGGTGGTAGAGCACCCGCCATGAAACTCGTGCAGGTCTCTCTCTCGTTCTCTCTCCTCCTCTGCTCCGCGGTCGGCGGCGCGGGTTGTGCGGCCGACACGGGCTCCGACGCGAGCACGCCGGATGACGCGACCGAGAAGGTCGCCGAGTCCGAGGACGCGCTCTCCGGAGGGTCGTCGAACTTCGGCTACTTCGTCGTCACGCGCCACGACAACCGCAAATGCATCTCGCCGATGTGCGGCGGCTTCTTCGTCAAGCGCGTGAACCAGGCAATGACGACGTGCGCGGACGGGAGCAAGCAGGCCGAGTGCTACGTCTCGGCAATCACGCTGAGCGGCGTCGGTTTGTCGGCGCGTGAGGAGAGCGAGCTCCGCGGCGCTGTCGAGACGGGCAAGGCGCTGATGAAGGCGCGCATGTACAGGTCGAAGTTCAATGGCGTGACGCTCGGCACGATCAAGGCGAGCGAAGGCAGGCTCGGCGCGACGGGCTCCACGCCGGACGGGACGTTCTACCGCGTCGCCGACAACGGCATCCGCTGCATCAAGGCTCCGTGCCCGTCGACGACGGCATACGGACTCAATGGCGCCGACGAACACAACCTCATCAAGGTGAACCTCGCGAGCACGGCGACGCCCGCCGATCAGGACGCGCTCGACCGCGCGGGCACGGCGCTGGGCACGAAGGAAGGCATCCTGATCGCAGGCGGCATCGCGCTGCCGAAGTGCCTACCCACCGCCAACTGCGGTCCGTTCGCGACGGCCTCGGAGTTCTATCTCCGTGTCACGCACAGCGAGGGCCAAGGATGCGGCGGTCGGGGCGGCGCGACGTGCGCCGCGGGACAGTTCTGCATGTGGACGCCGGCGAACATCTGCGGCGCGTTCGACGCGGGCGGCGCGTGCGCGTACAAGCCCGAGGTCTGCCCGCAGGTCTACATGCCGGTGTGCGGCTGCGATGGGCAGACCCACTCGAACGCGTGCATGGCGAACGCCGCCGGCACGTCGGTCTCGGGCCCAGGCGCCTGCGCGAAGTGAGTACGTTGGCGCGATGAAGGTCGCGCCGCTTTTTTTCGTTCTGCTCCTCGGCTGCTCCTCGGGCTCCGGCTCGAGCTCGCTCGACGGCGGCTCGTCGGGCCCGTCATCGAAGTGCGATGCCATCGCGGAGGACATCCGGCAAGCCGCGACCAAGCGCGGCTACGCCGGCGCCGACGTGTGCGCCGACACGATGCCGGCGATCCAGAAGGACTTTGCGAGCGCTTGCGCGAACCTCGCCGCCTGCAACGCCGACGGCGGCTGAAACCCGGCTACAAAAGCAAACAGGCCCGACCCTTACGGATCGAGCCTGAGTTCTCACGGTCGCTCGGCGCTCTCTTGCGAAAGCGGCGTGGTGACCCCAATGGGAATTGAACCCATGTTCCCGACGTGAGAGGCCGGTGTCCTAACCGCTAGACGATGGGGCCCTACGTTTCCTAAGTAAAGGGTGATTGAAGCGAAGACTTGCTGGGCGACTAGGATTCGAACCTAGATAGACGGAGCCAGAATCCGTCGTCCTGCCATTAGACGATCGCCCATCACGGGAAGCTGGCAAGGGGGGCAAGCAAAGCGAGAAGCGCTCACGAGCAACGCTTTGGCGGCGCATCCTAGCCGCGCCGCCTGCATTGTCAAGCACTTGAAGATCCCGCGACTCTCGCTACTTCCGGCTCGACGGCCACGGCGCGGTGGGGAAGGGAAGCGCGTCGCGCGAGCGGGGAAGGCCCGGCGGCAGCGGGTAGCGCGCAGGCGTGCTCGCTGGGGCCAGGAGCGCGACGGGAAGGGACGCGGTCACGAGCGGAGTCGCCGTCACGGCGAGCGGCGTCGGCGTCATCGGGTTGGCCGTCGTCGGCGCGAACGACGTCGGCGGCTCGTCGGGGGACGCGACCGGCGGCTCGTCGAGGGACGCGACCGGCGGCTCGTCGAGGGACGCGACCAGCGGCTCGTCGGGTGGCGCGATCAGCGGTTCGTCGGCCTCCGCCACCTGCGGGAGGGGTAGGGCGGAGGGCTCCCCTGCGACGGGCCGCGCGACGACGGTCTCGCCGGGCGCTCGCGTAGCACCGACGAGGAAGTCCGGGAACGTCCACGAGCGGCTGTGCGCAAAGCTCGCCGTGACGATGAGCCCCGCTGCGCTGAGGAGCGCGAGCGTCGTCATGCGTCTGCCGGAGCGCAGCGGCTGCGAGACCAGCGATCGTGACAGCTTCGTCGTCTCCTCCGACTGCACGGGGGGTGGGATCGTCGGCATCGACAGTGGGGGCATCGAGCCCGCGGCGGAGGCGTCGCGCGGCGGCGGCACCTCGTGCGGCTTCTCGAGCGTCGCGCGAACGCGCTCTGCGAGCCGCGGCCCGTCCTCGCCGGCGAACGGCGCGAGCTCTGCCGCGAACGTCGCGACGTCTTGCGGTCGCCTCGCAGGATCCTTGTCGAGGCATTGGTGGACGAGCAACGCGAGCTCGTAGGGCGCCTCCGTCAACAGGGCAGGGGCATCGCGTACGACAGAGACGAGCGCGCCGCTCACCGTGTCCGCCTCGAAGGGAAGCAAGCCGGAGACTGCGTTGTAGAGCAGCACGCCGAGCGCCCAGATGTCCGCGCGCGCGTCGACCTTCGCACCGCGGATCTGCTCCGGCGCCAGGAACGCCGGAGAGCCGAAGAACGCCGATGCGCTCTGGTCACCGATCGCGTCGAGCGGGCTGGTCGAACCAAAGTCGAGGATCTTGAGGACGCGCGTGTCGACCTCGGCCGCCCCCCCGTCCGCGCTCGGATGACGGCGCGGCGCCTTCTTCGACTCGGCCAGCAGGATGTTCTGCGGCTTGAGGTCCCCGTGGACGAGCCCGAGCGCGTGCGCCTCGGCGAGCCCCTCGCACGCCTCGAGGACCCAGCGCGCGGCTTCGCGCACCGTGAGTCGCTCGCGCGCGCCGAGCTCGGCCTCGAGCGTCGCTCCCTCGAGCCACTCCGTAGCGACGTACGGCATCGCCTCGCCCGTCACGCCGATCTCCACGATGCGCGCGATGTGCTCGCCCTGCAGCACCGAGGCGAGCCGCGCCTTCGCGAGGCGGCGGCGGACGAGGTCCTCCTGCCCATCGGTAGAGGACGCGAAGATCTTGAGCGCGACCCGCTTACGGAGGTGAAGTGTCCGCGCCGAGAGCACGATGCCAGAAGCGCCAGCGCCCACGAGCGCTTCGACCCGGTACCGCCCAGCGATCGTCTGGCCAGCCCGGACGTCGAGCCCAGGCACCAGCCTGACGCCGCCCCTTCCCTCGCACATCGCACCTTTACGTACTTTTGAGCTCATCACGGCAACCCCGGAGTTGCAGCGCTCGTGCCCGCGAATGCGGAGCGAAATCAGGGCACTCCGCCCGCGCGGAGAGGGCAAACCGCCTCGGCGTGGAGGCCTCGTGGCATCGCTACCCAGGATCTGATCCAGCGGGACTTGACGCCGCCAACCCAAGGCCTAGGTTGCGGCCCAACTTCTGGCACTCACATCGGTCGAGTGCCAACAGCCCGGTGTCGGCTCCCCGATCCCGCGTCCAAACCTCCGAAAGCAGCGATACAACCATGAAGATCCGCCCCCTGTCCGACCGCCTCGTCGTCAAGCGCACCGTGGAAGAGGAGAAGACCAAGGGAGGCATCTTCATCCCCGACACCGCGAAGGAGAAGCCCCTCGA
>JAYSXP010000559.1:0-9343 GCA_043717125.1 Polyangiaceae bacterium
AACCGCCCTTACTCGGAGGTGCAGGCCGAGTGGGCGCGCGAGCAGTCGCGCCTCTTCGTGCTGCGCCATCCGAACGTCGTCTACATCTACGACTCGTTCGAGCAGGACCACCTCTTTTACCTCGCGCTCGAGCGGTGCGATCATGCCCTCAAGGACATGCTCGGCACGCCGATGCAGGAGGGACTCGTCCTCGAGATGACGCGCCAGCTGCTCGCCGCCGTGCAGTTCCTCCACGACAACGAGGTCGTCCACGATGATCTCCACGCCGGCAACGTCCTCATCACGCACACCGATCGACCGACGGTGAAGATCTCCGACTTCGGGATCAGCAACGAGCTGCGCGGCATGACGGCGGTGCGACCGAACGTCGTCCACCACGCGATCATGGCGCCCGAGATCCTCGCCACCGGATACACGAGCCGGCAGAGCGACCTCTATCAAGTCGGGCTTCTCCTCTACTGGATGCTCGCCGGCGAGCCCGCGATCCAGATGGACGTGCCGTATCAAGAGCTGGTGCGGCAGGTGGCGGAGGGCGAGCCCCGACGTCGCGCCGAGCAGCTCGGCACCCCCTTCGGCGACCTCATCGCGAAGATGCTGCGACGGCGGGAGGCCTTCCGCTACGGGAGCGCACGCGAGGTATGGGCTGAGCTTCGTGAGCTTCCCGCGTGGAAGCAGCGGCATCTCTTCCCGGTCAAATGAGCCGGACGTCGGTGCGGAGCGAACCGACTCACCGCCGGTGACCGCGCCGCGCGAGCGTTGAAAGCGCCTCGCCAGCCGATCCCCCGCTTCCCCATGCCGTGACGCGCGCTCGACCGAGGCCTCCGGAACCGGCCCGGAATTCCAGCTTTAGTCGAGGATTCCACCATTGGCGATCCTTGCTGGTAGGCTTGACCCAACGTGAGGACAGCGTCGGCACTCGCCCCTCCGAGGCAGCTCGGAAAGTACGAGGTCGGCGCCAAGATTGGCGGCGGCGGGATGGCGACCGTCTACATCGGCCGTGCCGATCGCGATGACGGGACCGAGGAGCACGTTGCGCTCAAGGTCATCCGCGACGAGCTTGCCAACGACGAGCGCTTCAAGAGCATGTTCATCGACGAGGCGAAGATCCTCGCCCAGCTCTCGCATCCGAACATCATCCGCACCCTTGAGTACGGCGTCACCGGCCACCACCGCTTCATCGCGATGGAGCTCCTCTCGGGGCGCACGTACTCCGACATCTGGGAGGTCCTGGCGACGAAGGGCGACCGCATGCCCGTCTGGCTCGCCGCGTGGGTGTGCGCCCGCACGGCCGAGGGCCTGCACTCGGCGCACGAGCTCGTCGACAAGGACGGGCAGTCGCTCCACGTCATCCATCGCGACGTCAATCCGGGCAACATCTTCCTCACCCACGGCGGCGAGGTGAAGCTCATCGACTTCGGGCTCGCCAAGGCGCGCGTGCGTCTCTCGAAGAGCGAGGACGGGATCGTCAAAGGAAAGATCCCTTACCTCGCGCCAGAGCAGGCGCATGGTCGCCCCATCGACCGCCGGATCGACGTCTACGCGCTGGGCGCGACCCTTTGGGAGTCGGTCACGATGAAGCGCCTCTTCAAGCGCGACACCGATGTCGACACGTTGCGCGCGATTTGCGATGCGAAGGTCCCCGACGTACGCACGCTCGTCCCCGACTTCCCGCAAGACCTCTGGTACATCATCGAGAAGTCGCTCCGGGTCGACCGCGACGCGCGCTACGAGACCGCCGACGAGTTCCGTAAGGAGCTCGACGAGTTCATCGGGGGGCGTGCGCCGGAGATGAAGGAGGAGCTCGCGTCGCTGCTCACCCGGCTTTTTCCGGGGCAGGAAGCGCTCCAGGCGAAGTGGGAGGCCGCCGCGACGTCCCATCGCGTGCCGCAGTTCACGATGCCCCCGCCTGCGCCTGTCCCCGTCGCGTCGACGAGCATGCTCGAGGTCGCCGACGATCAGAGCGATCCGCAGCAGCCGATCGCCGGAGCTCAGCCCGCGAGCGGGACCGCCGAGGCGCAGCAGACGAGCAAGCCCGCGAAAAGCAAGTCCAGGAGCAAGGGCAAGTCCAAGTCCAAGGGCAAGTCCAGGGGCAAGTCCAGGACGAGCCGACCGCCGCCGACCGATACCGCCACGACGCGAACGAGCCCCACCGTCCCTCCCGCTCGACGCGGGAGCGCGCTGCCGGAGAAGCGCGGTGCGCGCCGCAAGCCCGCGCCGAAACGGATGTGGATGTCGCTCCTGATCGTCGTGGGCGTCGCGCTCGCACTCGCGCTCGCCCTCGCCGCGCGCTGAGGTTTCGCTCAGAAGCCCGGCGAGGTCGCAACGGGCTTGATGGGTACGCCCTTGCCGCTCGGCGGCGGCGCCGTCGGGCGCGTCGGTCGACCACTCGGAACGCGTCCGCCGCCGCTCTTGCCGCCGCCGCCTGCAAGCGGAGTGGGAGACGGCGCGATGTCGCCGAGATCCGTGGCGGCCCCGGCGGGATCAGGCGGAGGGATCGACGTGTTTACGGGTCCTGGGATCGGCGTGGTAGGCGGCGGGACGGTCGGAAGCGTAGCCGACGTGCTCGTCGCAGAGAGCGAGCCAACGGGGCGCGAGTCGTCGGGGTGACTCGCGCTGGAGCCCGGGCGCGTGACGGCAAGCGTGCCCGTGATCGCGAGGACGGCAGCAGCGCCGGCGATCCCGACGGTACGCATGAAGCTCTTCGGCTGTGTGGGCTTTTTGCGCGGCCGGGACGGCGACGCCGACGACAGACCGGTCTTCGAGTACTCGGTCTCCGGAATTGCGTCGCTACGCGGACGCAGCTCCTGGAGTGCGAGCGCGTAGTCCTCTTCGGTCGCGTCGACCGACTTGCGCAGCGCCTCGGCAAACTCTGCGCAATTCGCGAACCGCTCGTAGGGGCGCTTCGCGAGCGCGCGCGAGATGGCGACCCACACGCGCGGCTCGATGCGCGGATCCGGGTCGACCTCGTGCTCGAGCACCGCCGCGAGCGAGGCCGCCGCCGAGTCGCGCTGGAACACGCGAACGCCGGTGAGCATCTCGTAGACGACGACGGCGAGCGAGAACATGTCACTCCGCCCGTCCAGGTCCTCCTGGCCGCGGATCTGCTCGGGCGCCATGTAGTGCGGCGTTCCGAGCACGCTTCCGTCCACGGTGAGCGGCGAGCTCGCCGCGGGGAGCTTCGCGATCCCGAAGTCGAGAATCTTCGGGATGACGTGCCCGTCGGGCTCGACCGCGAAGAACATGTTCGCGGGCTTCACGTCACGATGAACGATGCCCTTCTGATGGACGTGGTGGAGCGCAGACAGAATCGGAACGGCAACGGCGATCGCGTTCAGCGTCGAGATGGGCCCGCGCTCGCGCATGCACGCCTCGAGCGTGCCTCCGCGCAGGAGCTCCATGACGAGACCGAGCGTTCCGTCTGGGTCGTCGACGAGGTCGAAGATGCGGACGACGTTCCGATGCGAGATCGTGGCGGCGAGTCGCGCCTCGCGGCGGAACCGTTCGTCGTGCGTCGGGGTTCGCTCGCTTCGCTGGAGCGTCTTGACCGCGACCTCGGCCTGCGTCGCTTCGTTACGTGCAACCCAAACGTCGCCCATGCCACCGCGGCCGATGCGGTGGATCAACCGGAGCTTCCCGCCAAGCAGGGCTTCCGGCGGGATCTCGGACGGCGAGCCCATCGCCCGAGATGGTACCGCGAAACGAGCGACAACTGCGAGCCGCTGGCGCGGTACCCGCGTCTTCAGAAAGCTGCGCCGACACCGAGCATCGCACCGCCCGCCAACGGGCGAGTCGTGAGTCGTAGTCCGCCGTTGGCGGGAGGTGCGGGCGCCCCGGTCGGCTGCGCCTCGGCCTTCGGAGAAGGACGGAGGAGCAGGTAGGCCCCTGTCCCAGCTACGGCGAGACCGACGATACCTAGGCCGACCCCGAGAGGACCGAAAAGCTGCGCCTGGTCGTGCTTCGACTGCAGATCGTCCTTCCGCGAGGCCGGGCACGCACTGCCGCTGTCGCCGCACGCGCTCTTGATGTCGGAGATGTCGCCTCCGCGGATCCCGAGGAGGACAATGCCGCTGACGAGGAGAACGCCACCGGCGCCGAGCGCGACAAAGGCGAGCGTGTCGTTGCGGTGCTCGGGCTCGGCCTGCGGAGGCGGCGGCAGCGGCACCACCGGCGCCTTCGCGCCGAGCGACACCGTGAACTCGACCTCGCCGCCTTCGGCGAGCGTGACCTTGTTCTCGGACGGCTGAGAGGTCGGCGAGCTCGCCTGGACGACGTGCTCTCCCGGATCGAGCTCGATGCGCCTCGGCGTGGAGGACGCAGGGACGGGAGCCCCGTCGATCGAGACCCGGGTGTCGGCGGGCGAATCGGCCTGCAGTCGGAGGACGAGCTTCGGGATGCGCCCGTCGAGCTGGAGCGCACGCTCGGCGGCGTTGGCGGCGATGTTCATCTGGGCCGCTGGCAGGGTCGGCTTCGAGGCGGCCAACGCGCGAAACGCATCGCGCGCTTCGCGCAGCCGGCCGAGCTGCTCGAGCACCGCACCGATGCGATAGCGCACGGAGGGACTCTCCTTCACCGCCGCGACGCGCTGAAACTTGTCGAGCGCCTGCGCAAACCGCTTCTCCTGCTCGTCCTTGTAGGCGTCCTGAAACATCTCGCGGGCAGCCTTGAGCTCGTCGGGAGACGCGTCCTTCGGCTGCGCGAATGCCTCGCGTCCCGTAGCCGTCATCATGACCGCGAGCCCGAGTCCAAACAGTGTGGCGCGCGTGCGCGTTCCTTTACTCGTCATCCAGAGAGACCCCATAGAGCCCGCGCTTCTTCAGGAGATCGCGGAGGTGGTGCCGAGCGACGTCCGCCTGCCTCGCGGCAGCCGAGAGATTGCCCTGGCATCGCTTCATCAGCAAGACCAGGTAGGCGCGCTCGAACCGTTCGATGGCGCGATCCTTGGCGTCGCTGAATTTTCCGGACAGATCGAGCGGCGCCCGCTCGTCGGCCGTGCCTCGGAACCCCTCGCCCTCGCCGGCCACGTCCTGACGCCGGATGACGCCGTCCTGAGCCATGGCGGAGGCGCGGAGGAGAACGTTGTTGAGCTCGCGGACGTTGCCTGGCCACGGCATCACCGAGAGGTGCTCGAGCGCCTCCACGTCGATCATCGCGTCCGAGCCCGCGCGCGCGAGCAGCTTCGCGGCGATGAGCGGCAGGTCTTCAGCGCGCTGCCGCAGGGACGGAACGAACACGCGCACCTGGGCGAGACGGAAGTAGAGGTCCTCGCGGAAGCGCCCCTTGTCGATCGCGTTGCGGAGATCGCGGTTGGTCGCGGCGACGACGCGTACGTCGATCGGAAGCGGCGTGTGACCGCCGACGCGGATGATCTCGCGCCGCTCGAGGACGCGGAGGAACTTCGACTGCAGGATCGACGGCAGCTCGCCGACCTCGTCGATGAAGACCGTGCCGCCGCGTGCGGCCTCGAAGAAGCCGATCTGACGCTCGTGCGCGCCGGTGAAGGCGCCCTTCTCGTGGCCGAACAGCAACGACTCGGCGAGCGCTTCGGGGAGCGCCGTCGCGTCGATGACGATGAACGGACCGTTCGCGCGTGGCGAGGCGTCGTGAACGGCGCGGGCGACCTCCTCCTTGCCGGTGCCGGTCTCGCCCTGGATGAGGATCGCGAGCTCCTTCGGCGCGATCCGCTCGAGCGTCGCGAAGAGCTCGCGCATGACGGCGGAACGGCCGACGAGCCTCCCGAAAGACTCGCTCTCGGCAGGCGGTGCGACCGCGGCGTTCTGCTCGGTCTCGAACCGGAGAAGGCTGTCGCCGATCGTCAGCTCGGCGCCCGGCGCGAGCTCCGCATCGACCACGCGATTGCGGCCGAGCCACGTGCCGTTCGTGCTCCCGACGTCCCTGACCCGGATGCGGTCGCCGACGCGCGAGAGCTCGATGTGGGCTCCGCTCACGCGGGGGTCCTCGACGACGAAGTCGTTGGTCGGGTGGCGGCCGACAGTCGCCGTGGCGCGCGTGACGGCAAAGGCCCGACCAGCAGAGGGACCGGTGACCGCGACGAGCTTGGGAACGGCCTCGCTGCGGGCGGCGACGATAGGATTGAGCTCTGTCCCGCCTCGAACCTCACTGCTCATTGCCAGAGGACGATACGACGACTAGGGCGCGCTGCAGCATCTCTTTTTGGATCCTTTGGTTCCGGGCGGCCCGCGGAAGCGCACGACAATTTGGCTTTTCTGCGGCCGCGCGACGGCCCGCGGCGCGGACGCACGACACGCGACGCCCCGACGGACGGCCGGCCCTGGTCTCCGCCCGAGGGCAGCAAGCCTCAGGGGCATGGACAAACCGAGCACCGGCGCGCGCGCTGCGGCACCGAAAGCGCCCATGATTGGCGCGAGATCCGGGGGGCGTTGACGGGTCCGAGGCTGGACACGGTTCTTGCATCAAGGCGGGGCGAGCCGCTCCATGGAAGTCACCTGCCCCGCCTGCGCCGCCCGTTTCACCGCCGATGAGCAGAAGCTCCGCGGGAAGACGGCACGCATGCGCGCCGTGCATGCGACACCGTCTGGCTGGTTTCAGGTTCGGAGAGCACCATGAACGAGGCAAAGCGCGCTGCAGTCGTGAAGCGAGGCGCCGAGCGGGACCATCGCGATCTTTTCGCGAGCCGCCCTGCGGATCTCGGCTCCGTGAAACAGACCCTTCGGCCTCCGCCGCCGGATTCGCTCTACGACAATTCGCGCGGAGTCGCCGCGCGAAACGAGAGCTCGGTCCTCTTCACCGTCGATGCTCTCCGAAACGCGGGCGCAGCTCGCATGAAGACGCCAGAGCCTGAGCTCGCTCCGCCGTCGACCGCGTTCCTCGCATCGGACGACGAAGGCATCATCGATCTCAAGTCGCTGTCCTCGGCGCCGCCGACGGTCGGCGCGCGCTCGGTTGCGCCTCTCTTCAGCGAGCCCCCGCCGGCCGCGTTCGCCGCGGACGTCGGCACCCCGAGCTCGGGTTATCCGGTCGCGAATCAGAACGGCTTCAAGTTCGGCAAGCGTGCGATCGCGGGCCTCGCGGCCGCGGTCGTCGCCGTCGTCCTCTGCAGCATCGGACTTGCGGCTGCGTTCAAGGGCGAAGAGCCCGTGGTCCACGCAGCGAACGCCGTCATGGCGCCGATCGCTCCTCCCGCCGCGCCCGCCGTGGTTGCCCCGGTCGCCCCGGTGCTTGCGTCCATGGCACCGACGACGGCGTCGTCGAGCGACGACAACGACAAGGCTGCCGTCACCAAGGGCAAGGGCAAGGGCAAGGCCGGTAGGGGCAAGGGCAGCAAGGCTCAGAGCAGTGGCGTCGCGTCGGCGAAGAAGAGCTCGTCGGGTAGCGACCCGCTCGTGTCGAAGCCCATCCCGAAGGCAGCCGACAAGTGTGGCTGCAAGGGCGACTTCACCTGCATCCTCCGCTGCACGGCAAAGGGCAGCTGATCTAGCGCTGTCGCACGATCGGAACGACGACCACGCGTACGCGGTCGTCGCTCGTTCCCTCGCGCGCCTTCGAGAGCGCATCCTCGAAGCGCTTGAACTGGGTCGCGGGACCGACCACGACACGAACCTCCCGCGCACCGGCGAGCGCACGCGCCCGTCCCGTGATCCGCACCTCGCCTTCGGGGGTGACGTCGATCTTCGCGTCGACGGCGTTGGGCTCGCCCTCGCCGATCGCAAAAATGTACGCGACGACCTTCGTCGGCACGCGCGCTGTCGGGCGGACCACGAGCCCGAAGGTCGAGGACGGACCAGGGGCCACCTCCAGGCTCTTCTGCGCGCTCCCGACCGAGGCAACCGCGTAGCCTGGGAGGCCCGCCTGCGACCCCGCATCGCGGCTCAAATAGACGATCCCAACGAGGACGAAGGCGACTACCGCCGCGAGCGCGCCACGCCGGCGGACGAATGCGTGAAGGGCCAAGGGCCAGACTTTAGCGGAGCTTCGACGCAACGGGGCGTGCGTTCGCGCCTCGCGCACCGGTCCCCACCTGGGCTAGCTTCGCGGCCATGCAGGGCAAGGTCGCGATCGTCACCGGCGCATCCACGGGTATCGGCCTCGCGGTCGCCCAGCAATGGGTCGCGCGTGGCGGAAAAGTCGCGCTCGTCGCGCGCACGGTATCGACGCTCGAAGCGGCGGCGCGTTCGATCGGCGAGAGCGCGGTCGCCTTCCCGCTCGATGTCTCCGACCTCGCAGCGCTCGAGGCGCTCCCGGGGCGCGTCGTCGAGAGGCTCGGTCGGCTCGACGTCGTGGTCAACAACGCGGGACTGAACCATCGCGGTCCGATCGAGCGGTTCGCGCCGGGACAGCTCGTCGACATCATCACGACGAACCTCACTGCGCCGATCGTCCTGACGCGCGCGGCACTTCCTCACATGGCTCGCGGCGGCTCGATCATCCAGGTCGCGAGCATCGCGGGGATGGTGCCGGTACCGCACGAGGCGACGTACAGCGCATCGAAGGCTGGCCTTCGCGCCTTTGCGCGCTCCGTCGCCTACGAGCTGCAAGAGCGAGGAATCCACGTCGGATGCGTCTGCCCAGGTCCCGTGGACACCGGCTTTCTGGGCGACCTCGAGTCCGTCCCCGACATCGTGCTTTCGCAGCCCATGATCACCGCCGATGACGTCGCCGAGGGCGTACTCCGCTGCATCGAAGAACGCCTCGAGGAGATCGCTCTCCCGCGTCGCTCGGGCCGCCTCGCCACCATGGCGTACCTCATGCCCGACTTCGCGAAGCGCATCCGACCCGCACTCGAGAAGCGCGGAGCACGCAACAGGAAGGCAATCCTCGCGAAGCGTCGCTCAGTCTCGTGAGCGACGCGGCCTCGTCGCTTCGTAGAGCGCGATGCCGGTGGCGACCGCGACGTTGAGCGAGTCGAGCGTCGGAGTCATGTCGATCCGGACGCGCCGCGCGCGCGCGAGGAGGACGGCGGGTAGTCCTTCTCCTTCGGTACCGAGGAGCAGCACTCGTCCCTTCGCGGATGTCGTCTTGCTCACGACCGCGTCGAGGGTCTCCTCGCCGCGCGCCGAGAGCGCGAGCGGCTCCCATCCGGCCGCGACGATGGTGTCGAGCATCGCCTCTCCCGAGGCGCACCGCGCGAACGGCATGACGAGAGCTCCACCGACCGACACGCGAATCGACTTGCGATACAGCGGATCGCAGGTCGCAGCGTCGAGCAGCACGCCACGCGCACCGAACGCCGCGGCGCTCCGGAACACGCTACCGACGTTGTCGTGGTTCGTGAGCCCGACGAGCCCGACCGCGAGACCCCCTCCCGTGAGCAGCGACTCTGCCGCGAGCGGAGCGCCGCGCTCACCGAGCGCCAGGATGCCGCGAT
>JAYSXP010000560.1:0-9334 GCA_043717125.1 Polyangiaceae bacterium
GTCGACTTCGTGGAAAAGCTCGTGGAGGTCGGCGCGGCCGGGGATGCCGCGAAGCTCGCGGAGCTGGCGCGCTTCGTTGACGGCGTTGTCGGCGCGGACCTTTTCGTCAAGGTGCAGCCGAAGGGAGCAACAGCGCCCGGTGTCGTGACGTTCGAATCGTTCGCGATGCGGTGGGTGAGGGGCGAGCTTGCGGCAGAGCACCCCGACTACGTGGAGCGGAAGCGCAGCGCGTACCAAGACCACTGCAATCTTCGAAAGTACGTGTTCCCCGTCGTCGGTCCGAAGGCCATCGCGACCGTCACGCTCGACGATTATCAGCAGGTCATGCGTGAGCTGGACGGCCGCGCGAAGCGGAAGCTTGCGCGAGGCACGCGGCGACAGGTCGCGCAGGCGATGCGGCGTGTGATGCAACTCGCGCAGTACCCCGCCCGGCTTGTCGCGCTCAATCCGATTCCTGCGAGCGCGCTGCCTTCCAAGCGCACCGACGTCGTGATGCAGTTCTGTTACCCCGACGAGGACGCTGCTCTCATGCGCGACAAACGCGCCGACCTCGGGCACCGTTTGCTCTTTGGTTTCTTGCACCGCCAGGGGGTGCGACGTGCTGACGCGCTGGGCGGCTCCGTCGATGCGGTGGACGACGCGGTGGAGGACGAGGCGACGTTCGGGGACGTGCCGCCGCTCACGTGGGGGCGCGTCGACCTTCGGCGCGGCTGCATCCTGCCCGCACGCAACAAGAGCAAGGACACGAGCCTGACTCCCATCGAGCCCGACATCGTGCGTTCCCTCACCGCGTGGAAGAGCCTGCATCCGAAAGCGAAGGACAGTGACCCGGTGTTCGTCACGCTCGCGGGCGCGCCCATCGAGCCGGGCGAGGTGACGGACGCCTACCGCACGATGCTCCGCGCGGCGCTCGTCGCGGAGGAATGCGACCGACCCGAGCTTTGGACACCGGGGCACGGATGCCTCGCGCTGCGCTTGCACGACGCCCGCGCCAGCTTCGTCACTGTTGCGCTCACGAACGGCCGCAGTGAGGAGTGGGTGCGCCGTCGCTCCAAGCACAAGTCGAGCGCCATCGAGCGCTACAGGCGCGCGCTGGGCACGTTCCGCGAGCTTGCTTTGGGCGATTGGGTGCCGCTCGACGTAGCCATCCCCGACGTCGCAGCGTTGCTCGCGGCGGCGAAACGCGGCGGCGAGGGCGGTGAGCGTTCGGGAGGGTCACCCGAGCATGCTGAGATTCCGCGAGCGTCGACGGTCGCCGTAGCCTATGCCGCTCCTGGGGGTCTAGGGGTCGGAGGTTCGAATCCTCTCGCCCCGACTGAGGTTCGGTAGCTGAAAGGCTCCGAACCTTTTTCGGTTTTGGGGTCTCGGGTTTACTGCGCGCCCGGCGGCGTCGTGAACGTCCCGACGCCCGGGACCACGACGGTGCCCTTCTTCCCGTCGACGACGACGCCGTTCGCGCTGGTCACGCCGTTCGGGCTCGTGGTCACGGTGTCGCTGTTCGCGCGCTTCGCCGTGACGACGCCGGCGTCGTTCACGAGGACCTTGCCGTTGTGGTTCGCCGCGACGACGCTTCCGCCGGGCGCCACCGCGACCGCGACCGCACCCGCGCCGTTCTTGGCAGCGGTCGACGTGGCGGGCGCAGGAGCCGCGTCGGGGCGCCGACCGCGAACGTACCGCGAGCCGGCCGGCCGGGCCACCTCTGGGAGGTCATCGACCCTGGCGGGTCTGGTAGGCTGGTTGCATGCGCTTCCAGCGCGGTATTTGCGCTGCTCTCTTCATCGGGCTCGGGTGCCTCGCGGTCATGGCGGGCTGCTCCCTCGTCACGGGTTACGACGGCTTCACCGGCACCTCGACGGCGGCGTGTGGCAATCGCATCCCGGCAAACACCGCGAAGCCCGCGGCCGCCGCCACCGACACGGGAACGCTCGTCGGCGCGGCGCAGACCCTTCGGTTCGCCGGCGCGGCAGCGGCGCTACCGGCGACGCTGGGGCTCGACCTCGACGAGAACTGCGAGAGCGCAGCGTGCGCGCCGAAGACCGGCCAGCCTCGAACCATCGGCGTCGACAACGTCCTCGGCAAGTTCATCGGCAAGCTTAACCCGCAGGAAGACATCTCCGTCACCGCCATCAAGCACGGCACGTTGGGGCTCCTCGTCGAGGTGACGAAGTGGAACGGCACGGAGAACGACGACGAGATCAACGTCAGCCTGTTCAACGTCGCGGGCGTCAACGGCGTAGCGGACGGCGGCGCGGAGTCGAAGAACGACGGAAACGACCGCTACATCGTGCGCGACACGGACGTGCAGGCCGTGCCCGTCCCGAAGTTCACCTTCACTTCGAGCAAGGCGTACGTCACGAAGAAGCAGCTCGTGGCTCGGTTCGAGCAGGTTCGCCTTCGCGTG
This sequence comes from Polyangiaceae bacterium, assembly GCA_043717125.1. Taxonomy (GTDB): domain Bacteria; phylum Myxococcota_A; class Polyangia; order Polyangiales; family Polyangiaceae; genus Labilithrix. The sequence goes on from JAYSXP010000560.1 coordinate 2,402, forward strand.
GTCGACCCGACGGCCGCGGGCATCGTGGCGGTCGACCTCCCGATCGTCGAGGCCGTGCTCGTCGGCACGGTCGCGCTCGTGAAGGCCGGGATCGAGATGCGCGACGCACAGCTCGTCGGACGCGTCCGGGATTCCGACATGCTCCGCATCCTCTCGCAGCTCGGGCTCTGCAGCGATTCTCCCAACTATTCGGGACTCAAGTCGGACCTTTGCGGGATCATCGACCTCACCGACTCGAAGAACACGGACGGGTCGAGGCGCTCGTGCACGTCGGGCTCGATCGCGATCGGTCTCGCGATCGCGCCCGCGAAGCGGGACCTTGCGACGACCGCCCCCGCCACGCTCGGTCCCTACCTTTGTCCCGACAACCCCTCGGACACCTGCGGCGGCCGCTGAGTTTCGGCGCGCGTTCACCAAAAGAGAGGTCAGGCACCATAAATGGTGCCCCAGCGTGACCAGGTGACTTTGGGCGACGGTATGTTAGAGTCGTGTCTAGTATCGTGAAAGACTTGGCCACCACCGCACGGATCTCGCACCTGAGAGCGCTCGAGGCCGAGAGCATCCACATCTTCCGTGAGGTCGTGGCCGAGCTCGAGCGGCCCGTGATGCTCTACTCGATCGGCAAGGACTCGGCGGTCCTCGTCCGCCTCGCACAGAAGGCCTTCGCGCCCGCGCCGCTGCCGTTCTCGCTCCTCCACATCGACACGACGTGGAAGTTCAAGGCGATGATCGAGTTCCGCGATCGCTTCACCCGCGAGAACGGGCTCGACCTCCGTGTTCATACGAACCACCGAGGACTCGAAGAGGGCGCAAGCCCGTTCGCCTGGGGCAGCAACAAGTACACGCAGGTCATGAAGACCCACGCGCTCCTCGATGCGCTCCGAGAGGGCGGCTACGATGCTGCCTTCGGCGGCGCACGCCGGGACGAGGAGCGCTCGCGCGCGAAGGAGCGCGTCCTCTCGTTCCGCGATCCGTTTGGCCAGTGGGATCCGAAGAACCAGCGGCCGGAGCTGTGGACGCTCTACAACGGGAAGATCAAGAAGGGCGAGAGCATCCGGGCCTTCCCGCTGTCGAACTGGACCGAGCTCGATGTCTGGCAATACATCTGGCTCGAAGACATCCCGATCGTGCCGCTCTACTTCGCGGCGCCGCGGCCCGTCGTGGAGCGCGACGGAGCGCTCATCATGGTCGACGACGAGCGCTTTCCGCTCGTGCCTGGCGAGGTGCCGCGCATCGAGAGCGTCCGCTTTCGCACCCTCGGCTGCTACCCGTTCACGGGCGCCGTGCGCAGCCTTGCCACGACGCTCCCCGAGATCCTCCGCGAGATGATCGAGGCGAGCAGCTCGGAGCGCCAGGGCCGCCTCATCGATCGTGATGAGGACGCGTCGATGGAGACGAAGAAACGAGAAGGGTACTTCTGACCATGGCTGCCCGCGTCACGACCTCCGCCACGGCCGCGCGCGACGAGCTCGACGCGTGGCTCCGCGCTCAGGAGAAGAAGGACCTTCTTCGCTTCGTCACCATCGGCTCTGTCGATGACGGCAAGTCGACGCTCATCGGCCGACTTCTCCACGACGCGCACGGGCTCTACCAGGACCAGCTCGACGCCGTTCGCCTCGCCTCGGTGCGCGGCTCGACACGTGGCGCCGGCTCGACCTCGGAGATCGATTTCTCCCTGTTCACCGACGGGCTCCTCGCCGAGCGCGAACAAGGCATCACGATCGACGTTGCGTACCGGTACTTCGCGACCGAGCGTCGCAAGTTCATCATCGCCGATACGCCCGGCCACGTTCAGTACACGCGCAACATGGCGACGGGCGCCTCCACCGCCGACGTCGCCGTCATTTTGATCGACGCGCGGCTCGGGGTCCTCCCGCAGACGCGGCGGCACGCCCACATCGCGGCGCTCCTCGGCATTCCGAACGTCGTTGCTTGCGTGAACAAGATGGACCTCGTCGACTTCGATCAGAGTAAATTTCACGCGATCGTCGCCGAGCTCTCCGTCATCGCACGGCGCGTCGAGCTGAAGGGGCTCTTCGCGATCCCGGTGAGCGCGCTCGCGGGCGACAACATCGTCATTCCGAGCACGCGCATGCCGTGGTGGACCGGCGGCACGATGCTCGAGCACCTGGAGACGATCCCTGTGGGGGCCGGGGCCACGCCAAGCGCGTTCCGCATGCCCGTCCAGCTCGTGCTACGACCCGGGCTCGCGTACCGCGGGTTCGCCGGACAGATCGTGAGCGGCACCATCCGCACCGGCGACGAGATCGTCGCGTTGCCGTCGGGCCGGCGCACCCGGGTCGTCGGGGTCGACGTCGCGGGCAAGGACGTCGGCGTCGCTTCAGCCCCGATGAGCGTCGCGCTTCGCCTCGCGGACGACATCGATGTGAGCCGCGGCGACATGTTCGCCCGCCCGAACGAGGAGCCCACCGTCGCCACCGACGCCCTTGCGGACCTCGTGTGGATGAGCGAGCGCGCGCTCGACCCCGAACGCACCTACCTGCTGAAGCACACGACGCGCACGGTGCGCGCCGCGATCGAGGTCCGGGAGGGCGCCGACCCGGAGACGCTCGGCGCGACGCCTCCGCACCCGCTCGCGCTGAACGACATCGGCCGCGTACGGGTCCGATGTCGCGCGCCGATCTTCTTCGACGCGTATCGCGACAACCGCGGAACGGGCGCGTTCATCCTCGTCGACTCCGTGACGAACGACACTGTCGCCGCAGGGATGATCGCCGGCGCGCCCGAGAAGACCCGCGCTGCGGGCCGGAGCGGGGCTGGCACGCAGGTGAGCGCTCAGGAGCGCCGCGAGCGACTCGGACAGGCGGGCGCCGTCGTCCGCCTCTTCGCGCCGTCGCAGGCCAGCGCGAGCGATCTCGCGTTCTCCGTCGAGCGTGAGCTCTTCGACCGCGGGCTCGTCGCGACCGTCGTCGAAGAGAAGGACGCGACGCAGGAGGCAGCGCTTGTCTGCGCCGCAGCCGGTCTCATCGCGCTCGTTCCGCTCGTGCCGGGAGGGAGTGACGCGGCCGCGGGCCTCGCCGCCGAGGTCCGCGGCGAGCGCCTGATCGGCGACGGGATCGACCCGGATGGGCTCGCCCGGCGCGTCGCCGACGCCATTTGCGCCAATTCGCCGTGATTTTACGGGTGAAACCGACTAGATCGGGGGAGTGTCGACGAGCCTCACGCTCCTGCGAAACGCCGAGATCTACGATCCGGGCAAACGCGGACGCCATGACGTCCTGATCGGTGGTCGAGAGATCCTCGCGATCGAGCGAGAGATCGCCGACCTGCCGCTCGCCGGGTGCTCGGTCCTCGACCTCGCGGGCGCTCGGCTCCTCCCGGGGCTCATCGACTCGCACGTCCACCTGACGGGCGGCGGTGGCGAGTCCGGGCCGGCCTCCCGCGTCCCCCCGGTCCTCTTCTCGTCGCTCACGCTCGGGGGGATCACGAGCGTCGTCGGCCTCCTCGGGACCGACGGCACGACGCGCAACATCGCCTCCCTCGTCGCGACGGCGCTCGGCCTTCGCGAGCAAGGCCTCTCCGCCTGGTGCTGGACCGGCAGCTACGAGCTGCCGCCGATCACCCTCACCGGGTCGGTCCGCTCCGACATCGTCTTCGTCGACCCCATCCTCGGTGCCGGCGAGGTCGCCATCAGCGACCATCGCTCGTCGCAGCCGACCTTCGACGAGATCGCGCGCCTCGCCGCCGACTGTCACGTCGCCGGAATGATGAGCGGCAAGGCCGGCGTCCTCCATCTCCACCTCGGCGACGGCCCGCGGGGCCTCGACCTCGTCCGTCGCGCGCTCGACGACACCGAGCTGCCGCCGCGCGTGTTTCACCCGACGCACGTGAACCGGAAGAAGTCCCTCTTCGAGGAGGCGCTCCAGCTCGCCGGTCGCGGCGTGACGATCGACGTGACCGCGTTCCCCGTCGAGGACGGCGAGGACGCCTTCTCCGCTCCCGACGCCATCGTGAAGTTCCTCGAGTCCGGCGCTCCGCGCGATCGGATGACCTGCAGCTCGGACGGGGGCGGATGTCTTCCGACGTACGACGCGGATCACCGGATCGCGTCGATGGCGGTAGGTCAGCCGGCGGCCGTCGCGGGAGCGCTCGCCGAGCTCCTCGCACGCTCTCTTCCACTCGAGGACGTACTGCCGATTTTCACGAGCAACGTAGCGAAGCTCCTCCGGCTGCCCCGAAAGGGCCGCATTGCCGTGGGCGCCGACGCCGACCTCGTGGTGCTTGACGCAAACCACCGCATACGCGACGTCTTTGCCTGCGGACGACTCCTCGTTCGTGACGGCAGGACCGTGCAAGGTACAGACGGGATGTTCGAGGCAGAGAAGACATGAGCCCCGCGAAGATCGAAGGCGACAAGAAGCGCGGCTTCATCGTGCCGATCGGGGGCGCCGAGGACAAAGAGGGCGCCGCGAACATCCTCCGCAAGTTCATCGAGGTCGCCGGCGGCAAGACCGCGCGCATCGTCGTCATCCCTACCGCCTCGACCCTCGAGGACACGGGGCGCCGCTACGAGAAGCTCTTTCGCAAGCTCGGCGCCGACGAGGCGAAGTCTCTCCCGTTCGCGTCGCGTGACGACGCGGGGAAGGGCGAGTGGCTCGACTACATCGAGAAGGCGAACGGCATCTTCGTCACCGGCGGCAACCAGCTCCGCCTCACCACCATCCTTGGTGGCACCGCCGTCGCGAAGGCCATTCGTCGGGCCAACGCCCGCGGTGTCGCGGTCGGCGGCACGAGCGCGGGCGCCGCGATCCTCAGTGAGCACATGATTGCCTATGGCGCCGAGGGGCACACCCCGCACGCCGGCGCGGTCTCGCTCGTCCCCGGATTCGGCCTCACCAATCGCATCATCATCGACCAGCACTTCCGCCAGCGCGACCGCCTCGGTCGTCTGCTCACGGCGCTCGCCTACAATCCGTTCGCTGTCGGCATCGGTCTCGACGAGGACACCGCAGCCTTCATCGATCACGCGAAGAAGATCACCGTCGTCGGAGCCGGCGCCATCACGATCGTCGACGCGTCCGAGCTCTCTCATTCGACGATCGCCGATACGAAGGAGGGCAAGCCGGTCTGCATGACCAATGTGCGCCTCCATGTGCTCGTCGACGGCGGCACGTTCGACCTCGAGACGCGCCGCGCCGAGCCCGGCGCTCGCTGACCCTCTCGCTCACGCATCCACGCATCCCCTCCACCCCAAAGCGCGCATCTCCGATGGAACTTCTCGAGCGCCGCGTCTACCGCGGCCCCAGCCTCTACGCGCACTTCCCGGTGATGCGCTTGACCGTCGACCTCGGCGTGCTCGAGTCGTGGCCGAGCGCGAAGATCCCGGGGTTCAACGACGGGCTGCTGAACGCGCTGCCGACGTTACGCGCGCACACGTGCTCCTTCGAGACGGAGGGCGGCTTCGTTCGTCGCCTCCAGGAGGACGGCGGGACGTGGCTCGGTCACGTTCTCGAGCACGTCGCCATCGAGCTCCAGCAGCTCACCGGCGCCAACGTCGTCTTCGGCAAGACGCGCGGCGAGGGCAGCCTCGGTCTCTACCACGTGGTCTTCGAGTACGAGGAGGAGCGGGTGGGCGAGGCCGCGAGCAACCTCGCGCTCAAGCTCATTCATCATCTCCTCCCGGCGGATCTCCGGCCGAAGGACGCGAAGACGGAGTCCGAGGGCGGCACCGCTCCCGCGTTCGACTTTGCCGCAGATCTCGTCGAGCTCATCGACTTCGCGCAGCGCCGTCAGCTTGGCCCGTCGACGAGCGCGCTCGTCCGCGCCGCCGAAGCCCGCGACATCCCGTGGATGCGCCTCAACGACTACAGCCTCGTCCAGTTCGGTCAAGGCAAGTACCAGCGCCGCATCCAGGCGACGGTCACCTCGGAGACGCGCCACATCGCCGTCGAGATCGCCTCCGACAAGGAGGAGACGAATCGCATTCTCGGCGAGCTCGGCCTGCCCGTGCCGCGCCAGCGCGTGGTGCGCACCGCCGAGGCCGCAGCGACGGCCGCCGAGCGCCTCGGCTACCCCGTGGTCGTCAAGCCGCTCGACGCCAATCACGGCCGCGGCGTCACGCTCGACCTCAAGAACGGTGACGAGGTCCGCGCCGCGTTCGAGAAGGCCCGCGAGCACGCGCGCAGCGTCGTCGTCGAGAACTTCCTCCCCGGCTTCGATCACCGAATGCTCGTCATCGGCGGCGCGCTCGTCGCGGTCGCGAAGCGCGTGCCCGGTCACGTCGTCGGCGACGGCGAGCGCTCCATCGCTCAGCTCGTCGACATCGTGAACAGCGATCCTCGTCGCGGCATCGGGCACGAGAAGGTGCTCACGCGTCTCGAGCTCGATCCGCAGGCCGAGCGGCTCATGACCCACAAGGGCGTCACGAGGAACACCGTTCTCCCGAAGGGCGAAATTTTCTTCCTCCGCGGCACCGGCAACCTCTCGACGGGCGGCACTGCCATCGATCTCACGGACGTCGTGCACCCGGACAATCGCGAGATGGCGATCCGCGCCGCGAGCGCGATCGGCCTCGACGTCTGCGGTGTCGACTTCATCACCTCCGACATCAGCCAGAGCCACCGCGAGGTCGGCGGCGGCATCTGCGAGGTCAACGCGGCGCCTGGCTTCCGCATGCACGTCGCTCCCACCGAGGGTAAGCCCCGCGACGTCGCCGGGCCAGTCATGGACATGCTGTTCCCGCCGGGAGCCCTCGCGCGCATCCCGATCGCCGCGGTGACCGGCACGAACGGCAAGACCACCACCGCCCGCATGGTGGCCCACATCCAGAAGATGAACGGCCACACCGTCGGGCTCGCCACCACCGACGGCGTCGACATCGACGGCGAGCGCACCGTCGCCGGCGACATGACCGGCCCGAAGTCCGCGCAGATGGTCCTCCACGATCCCGCGGTCGATCTCGCGGTCCTCGAG
>JAYSXP010000057.1:0-6868 GCA_043717125.1 Polyangiaceae bacterium
CTCCGTGCGAGCGGGACGACCACGAGCTTCAACGCGTCGGTCGACTACGTCGCGGTGACGGTCACCTACCAGCTCACCTCGGCCACGGCCGACCTCGGCAACTTTGGCTTCAGCGTCCCGACGGGCTCGACGATGTCGTCGCTTTCGCTGTCGCTTCGAGAGAAGGTCTCCAGCGCAGCGCCGACCACCACGATCGCCGCTGAAGCGTTCCTTGGAGCGGTGAGCACGGGCGCGCTCGCGCAGGACACGAGCCCGTCGACCGGATACAGCACCGTCACGACCACCGGCACGTCGCTCGGCAGCGCCGCGGACTACGCCGACGGGTCATTCGTCGTTCGGCTCACCGCGACGACGCCCGTGACGACGACGAGCAGCTACAACGCCTTCGCCGATTATGTCACCGCCACGCTCGCGTACACGACCGCGGGGGCGGCGCGGGGCGTGACCGAGTGCAATGACGACAACAACTGGACAGCCTACAAAAAAGGCAATTCCTGCGTCTCGCAGACGACCGGCGGGAGCTACACGTCGAACGTGATCACGTACGAGTACCCGTCGAGCTGCGCCGTCGGATTCCGCCCGCAGTGGGGTTACCTCGTCTGGGACGGTCAGACGCCCTCCGCGGGCGGGAGTCAGAGCTCCATCACGTTCGAGGCGCAGACCCAGTGGCTGACGCCGACGGTCGGAGCGGCGAGCGCTTTCGTTGCCGTCGCGGGCACGGCGGCGCCATTCAGCGAGCCGCCGGTGTGTCCGTTCACGGGCGTGGTGGGGTGCCCGATCGATCTGGCGACCACCCTCGCCAACAACGCACGAGCCGACAAGCTCACGATCAAGATCACACTGAAACCGAGCTGCGATCTCTCGGAGAGCCCATGCACGGGCAACGTCAGTCCGACCCTCAGCTCCTGGCACGTTACCTATGGGTGCGTCGATGCAGAATAGAGCTCGTCTCCGTAACCTCACTCCGCTCGCCCCGCTCGTCGTCGCGATCCTCGGCGCGTGCTCGAGCCCGGCGCCCAGCCCGACCTCGGGCTCGACGTCGAATGCAGACGCGCCGAGCGCGGGCCGGCTGCCGACATGGATGCCCACTGGCGGAAGCTTCGCCGAGCGTGCACGCACGCCGGCGCGCGAGACCACTCCGGACGGGGCGCCCGATCCTGGGTCTCCGTCGAACCCGGTCCAGGGGCCAATCACCGTCATCGTGAGCGATCCGACGATCGGTCCGGTCGCCGGCGCGACGGTCGTTTTCGACGACGTCTCAGGGACGCGCTCGATCGTCCAGACCGATGCCAATGGCGCAGCGACGCACGTGGTCACGCCGGGCGCGACGGTGACGGTGGCGATCGCGCAGCCATCCGCGATCGCGCTCACGACGATCGCGGGGGTCGATACTCCGTCGGTGATCCACGTCGGCGAACCTCGCGTGGGTTACTCCGCGATCGCCTATGACATGGCCGTCGCCGCATTCAGCGGTGCGACGCGCTACGTGGCGGACTTCGGGTGCGGAACGACCGCGAATCCGTCACCCGATGCGCCTGCGCTCGGCACGATCTCGACCCTGTGTCTCGACGGCGACGGTGCCGCGCGCGTCCTCGTGAAGGCAGAGGACGCGGCATCGAAGGTGCTGGCCTTCGCCCGCGCCTCGGCCACGCCGGATGCAGGTCACGCGTCCGTCGCGATCGGTGCGGGGGCATGGAGTTCGGTCGCGCCGCCGTCGATGCTGAGCGTCGCGGGGGCGGCGCTCGAAGCCCGCGCGATCACCGGCGAGATCTTCTACGTCGAGGGGCCGCTCGCGTATTCAGGAGAGAGCGGCGCGGCTCCCTTCGCCTTCGTCCGCCCTCCCGCGGTGGCGAGCGCGGAGTTGCTCACTGCGTCGGTGCTGGCGCAGAGCGCCACGGCGCGGACCGGACGCGTCGCGCGCCGGCCCCTCGGCGCCGGAGACGTGATCGAAGCGGCCTCGGACTACCTGCCGAACCTCTCTGCGCCCGTCGTGACCGTCCGCGCGGGCACCCCGAGCCTGGCGTTCACGGCAACGGGAAGCCTGTCGAACGCCACCGGCATCGTCGCACGTATCCACTCGGAAGCGGCCGGGGTCCCGGTCTCGTGGACGCTCGTTTCTCCGCCGGGCGTCGAGACCAGGCTCACGCCACCCGCGCTTCCGACCGAGCTGGCGACGCTCACGGCGACCGAGCCGTGGCGAGTGCAGTTCGTCACGGCGCTCGAATCGCCCTCGTGGCGCTATTCGAGCTTCCAGACCGACGCGATGAAGCTGTGGAAGGCCGTGCGGAACCGCGCTCCGGCGGCGCTCGGACCTTCGCCCGTCACCGTTAGGTACACCACGGTCGAGCCGTAGATGGCGCCCGCTGAACCGAGCGCGGGACGCGCCGTAAGGAGGGAAGGACTCCCGAAGATGCGCATGCCGAACCTCGCAGCCCTCACGCGTCGGTTTGCCTTGACCGCGATGATCGTCTTCGTCGGGTGCGGAGCCGAGGAACATCCCTCGCCCGCCGACGAGAGCACCAGCGCCAACGAGCTCGCGGCGCGCGCCGACGACGAGGTCGAGCGTCGACGCACCGCGAACGACTGCACGCCCTGGTCCTGGCGCCTGTGCCACGTCTTCTGGACGGATTGGCGCGGCCAGCTTCACTGCCCCAAGTCCACGGAGGTCTGTCGGCCCGGAGGACGAGGCTGGTTTCCGTGCGGAATGTACCAGCTCGACGACGAGGGCGTGCCGAGGCTCGACGGCGTCGAGACCACCGGACCCCAAACGGACGCCGGCAGCGATTGAACGCCTCGCCGTCCCGCCCCGCTCAGCGTCTCGATGGGTGCGATCAAGCGCTCGCTCGGTGCCCCTCGTAGGCGAGCTCTCGAGCGTAGCGAGCTAGCGTGCGACCGCGAGCGGGAGGGCCTTCTGCATCTCCGCCCAGAGGTCTGCGCTCATCTGCGGCGTGAGCGTGTGGCCGACGCCCGGGTAGACCTTGAGCGTCGCCTCGTTGCCCTGCTCCTTGAACGCGTGGACGGCAGCCTGACCCCACTTGAACGCGAGGACGTTGTCGCTCGTGCCGTGGAACGCGATGAGCGGGGCGGCGTGCGCCTTGTTCTTCGGCAGAAGCGGACCGGGGCACGAGCCCGAGACGGGAAACGCGTAGACGACCGGGCCAGGATGTCGTGCCGCGATCGCGAACGACAGGATTCCGCCCTGCGAGAAGCCCGTGACGATCATGCGACGGTCACCGGCCAGCTTTGCGATGGCCTGCCAGAGCTTCTCCTCGGCGCCGCCGACCTCGGCGCCGAACTCCTCGTCCGTCATGCCGTCGCGGAACTCGAACCAGGAGAAGCCATCGCCGTACTTCTTGGACGCGCGCGGCAGGACGATCTGCGCCTTCGCGGGGAACACGCGCCACGACTCGATCCAGTTGTCGGGCTTGTCGCCCATGCCGTGGATCGCGACGACGAGCGGCGCGCTCTCGTCGGCGTCGCCGGGAAAGAGCTCGATGAAGTCGACGCCCTCGTACTTCGTGCGGCGCGGCCAGGAGACCGTCTTCGGCTTGGCGCAAGCGGCGCCCACGGGCAGAAAGGTGAGGAGGCCGGCTTGGAGGACATCGCGGCGCGAGAGCATGGGAACCCGGAATGGTACACTCCCGTTCATGCCCCGCCGCTCGGCTTTCGGCTCTTCATCGTTTCCGGCGCGTCCGCTGCTGTCGCCCAGGATCCTGGTGACACTCTTGGTCACCGCCACGGCCGTAGCGTGCTCGTCGTCGTCGAATCCAGACGGCCCGCCCGCGACCCCGACGCCGCCGAAGATCGTGAAGGCGGCGCCCGTACCGATGGTGTCGCTCGCCACGGCCGCGTCGACCGTCGATACGATGCTCGTGCCGAAGACCGCCCGGCAGTCGTACAAGGACGGGCCGAATCCGTCTGCGACGCCCGAGGCGATCGCGAGCTACCTCGAGCGCGGCTTCGGCGACATGACTCCGGGCGCGGGTCAGCCCTACGTCACGCGCGTCATCGACGGCTCGACGCCTCCGCCTCCCGGCGCGAACGCGAAGCGCGTCCTCCGCTTCGCCCACCTCGCCGACCTCCAGCTCTCGGACGACGAGTCGCCGACACGCCTCGGTCGGTACGACTCCGCCGACCTCACGTCGTCAGCGCTTCGCCCGGAGGACGCGTACATCTGCCGGATGACGAACGCCGCGGTGCGGACGCTCAACGCGTTCCATCGCAAGGATCCGATCGCGTTCACGCTCATGGGCGGGGACAACTCCGACAGCGCCCAGTCGAACGAGGTCGACTGGGTCCTCCAGATCCTCGGCGGCGCGCCGAACGTGCAATGCGACTCGGGTGACGTCGACGACCCCGTGCCCGGCGCCGACAACGACGGAAAGGACCCGTTCGTTGCCGAGGGGCTCGCGATGCCGTGGAAATGGAACACTGGCAATCACGACGTGCTCATCCAGGGCAACCTCGAGGTCACCGACGCGTACAAGCAGACGGTCCTCGCCGATGCCGCGAACGGCGGCACGCGCGACTACCGCATCGGCGGCGCGATCACGACCGACACGATCATTCCCGACCCGAAGCGGGCGCTGCTCACGCGCGCCGAGCTCATGGCCAAGGTCGGCGCGGACAAGGACGGTCACGGCATCGGCTCCGATCAGAAGGCGAGCGGCCGCGCCACGTACACGTTCGACCCCGACGGGACGCAGTTCCGCTTCCTCGTGATCGACACCGCGCACGAGACGGGCGGCTCGGAGGGCGTGATCAAGCAGTCCTACGTGGACAGCACGCTGAAGCCCCTGCTCGACAAGGCGAAGGCCGACGGCAAATGGGTCATCCTCGCCTCGCACCACGCGACGGCAAGCCTCACGCAGAACGGCGGCGCCTTCGGCAAGATGGAGGACGACGCGCTCCTCCCCGACGCGTGGTCCGCGTTCATCGGCAGCTACCCGAACGTCGTCTTCAGCATGGTCGGGCATTCGCACCAGAATCGCGTACGTCCGCTCACGCCCACGGGCGGCCACGCATGGTGGGAGGTCATGACGTCCGCCATCGCCGACTTTCCGCACCAGTTCCGGGTCGTCGAGATCTTCGATCAGGACAACGGCTGGATCATGATGCGCGCGACCGCGGTCGACTTCAGCGTCGAAGGTGACGCCGTCGCGAACGAGGGCCGTCGCCGCGGCGTGGTCGACCTCACCTCGGGCTGGCTCGAGAGCGACGGGACGGGCAAACAGGAGGATCGCAACGTGGAGCTCTGGATCAAGAAACCGCAATGAGCTCTCGGTCGCTTCTTTTATCCACGTTCGTCGTCGCCGGTCTCGCACTCTTCGGGTGCAAGCCGAAAGGACCTCCGCCCGAAGGCGATGCGTCGCTGCCCGGCGTTCCCGAGGTCGTGCCGCCGGCGGCTCCGTTCAACGCGACGCCGGTCGCTCAATTCGCCGACGCCGGGAATCTCGAGGGTCAGTCGCCGTTCCAGCAGGGGACGTACTACGAGGCCAACGGTCAGCTGTGGATGGCGCGCCTCGTCCTCGAGCGACAGGCGCTCAGCGAAGACGCAACGAAGGCGGACACCGAGCTGCTCGTGAAGATCTGCCAGCAGCAGGGGGACGCGGCTTGCGTCGCGGCGTGCGGCGCCAAGCTCGGTCGGAAGATCATGATGGAGGCGGGCGGCTCGAACGCGAGCGGAGACGCCGGAAAGCCGGGCGCGACGACAGGCCAGGAGCACAAGGAGCCCGACACGGAGCTCGCTCACGCGCGCGACCTGGTCCTCAAGCTCAAGTTCGACGATGCACGCAAGGCGCTCGAGCCGAAGGTCCTCGACGGTAAGGCTTCCCGTGAAGAAGTTCGTATGCTCAAGACCATCTGCGAAAAACAGCGCGACCGCATGTGCGTCGCGCTGTGCGAATCGAAGCTGAGATAGCGGCCCCTCAGAATACCGGCACCGGCGACGTGAAGGAGAGGTCGTCGTCCGGTTTGCGGATGGTCAAGCGGTTGTGGACGTCGTGGACGCTGCGGACGTGCTCGGCCAGCGATTCGGCGCGTCGCTTCGAGGGTCGATCCCGGACCGTGCCCGTCAACGTCACCTCGCTGTCGTTCGTGACGACCTGGATGTCGCTCGCGTCGAGCGACTCATCCCACGCCAGCGCTTCGCATACGTCCTCGCGGATCGCGTCGTCAGCGCGGCGCCAGCCGCCGCCTTCCTTGCTGGGGAGTGGCTGCACGCGCTCGTAGTTGAGCCACGGCGACGCCACGCGCTCGTTGATGCTCGGACCGTCGGCACCTCGCACGCTCGCAGGCGGGGCCTCGCCGCGAGGATAGGCGTAGCTCCCCACCTCCGGGTGAACGCTCGGTCCGCGCGCGTAGCCGGCGTCGTCGATGCGGCTGCCTGTGGTGTAGAGGTCGCGCTGATCCCAGTGCGATGCGCCGATCTCCCACGGGCTCTTGTTCCCACGCGCGCGGGCGCGGGCGAGCTCGAGCTGCTCGCGTCGCTCGACGTCAAGATCGTCCGTGATCGGTGGTTGTGGAAGGCGCGCGGCCTCGGCGCGGCGCCGGTGCTCTGCATGCAGCATGTCGTCCCAGCGATGGTCCATGCCCGGCCACTTTGCGAACGCCATGCCGCGCGCCCGGACGCGCCCCCCTGACGGCGCTTGCCGGATTCACGTCGAAGAACTCGCCCGGTCGACCATCACCTCCTTCGTCCCGCCGCCCAGAACAAGCCCATCCGTCATCGAGTGGGGCGGGGAGGTTCGCGACATTGCCCCCCAATGCACGAGCTGTGGCTTGGCCAGACAGCCCGCCAGCTGCGCCGACGGGGATCTCGTAATGCGTGCACTCTACAAACTTCAGGTGCAGCCTGGACTGGACTGTC
>JAYSXP010000561.1:0-9329 GCA_043717125.1 Polyangiaceae bacterium
GAAGCTTTCATCAGCGTTGTCCTCTGCCCCGCGCCGCACGAGGTAGCACCGTCGTTGGGAAGGACAAACGAGGCCCTTCCGATTTGTAGGTTGGAGTGAGTTGAGACATTTTAGAAGCCATATTGAAGCTGTATTTCAGGGGAGATCGTGAAGCCAAAGGCGCCGGGCCCGACGGCTGCATTCAGGCCGAAGCCCGTCGAAAAAGCGACACGCGGCGAGAACGCGTAGCGGGCGCCGCCACCGAGGGCACCGAACGCCGGGCCTGCGACGTACCAGGCGTGCACGGCGCGCTGTCCGGCGATCCCCTGCTGCGCGACCATCACGGTGGTCGGCGTGTCGAAGCGCGCGACGCCTCCCGCGAGGAACGCATAGGGCGCGAGGCCCGAGCGCGCGAGCGGCTCGTCGCCGAACACCCACGAGCCGCGGAGCTCGACATGGAGCGGCGTCGAGATCGTCTTGCCGGCGGTGGCGGCGGCGTCGCCCGGATAGGCGTTCGCGACGTAGCCGACGCGCACGCCGAGCAGGAGGTTCGACGTGGCCGCGTAGTCGATGGTGATCGTGACGTGCACGCCGCCCGGCGTGATCTCGCCGGAGGGTGCGCCGCCGACCCCTCGAACGAGCGCGTCGCTTTGCGCCTGCGTCGCAGGAAAGTCGGTCCCCTCCGGAGTCGTGCACCAGTAACCGGACGTCGAGAGGCCCGCCGATAGCGTGCAGACCTCGTTGCTGCCCGCGGGCGTCGTGAGGTCCATGGAGCCCGCGACGCCGATCCAGAAGCGCGCGTACTCGCGCGGGCCGCCCGCCTCCTCTTGCTCGAAGGCCTGCACGGCCTTGCATCGACCGGAGGCGCACGCCCCGCTCTTGCACTGGCGGTCCTCCTTGCAGCGCGTGCCCTCGTCGAGATTGAGCGCTTGCACGTCCTCCTCGGTGCACTTCGCCGGCGCAGCCTCTCCCGGCAGAGACGGAGCTACGCCGCCGATGCTCTCGCGGATCGGCACGCTGAAGGTGTGGTTCGGGTCGCCGGAGCTCGCCGCGAGCTCGCCGTCCTTGTCGAAGCCCTGAACGTAATAGCGCAGCGTGCCGGTGACCACGTCGGCGCACGGGAGGGTGCCGCCCCAGCCGCTGCCGAGCTTCTTCAGGACCGCGCGCCGGAAGGAGCGCATCGAGTCGTTCTTGTACTTCACGACGACGCTCGCGAGGGCGTCGCTCGTCGTCGCCTCGACGTAGACGGGGAGCGGCGTCGCTGCTGCTTGCGCGGCCGCGGGCCGGTGCGTGAAATCGCCGCTCGCGACGGGAGGCGTCGCCGAAGCGATCGCCGCATCCCACGCCTCGCGCAGATCGCGCGCGACGTAGTCAGGGTTCAGCTCGACGGCCGGATCGAGCTTCTTCGCTCGTTTGAACGAGCTCGAGGCGGCGTCGGGCTGACCGAGCCGTAATTGCATCGTGCCGATGTCGCGGATGAGCGCGGCGTGCGTCGCCGCCGTGCAGCTCGCCTCCCCGCACACGCGCTCGGCGGCCTGGAGGCGCTTCAACGCCCTCGCAAAGTCGCTCTGCAGGTAGTCGTCGTCGGCCTTCTTGATCGCCTCCTTCGCGTTCGTCTCCGAGCGACGATCGGCGGAGGCCACCCCCTCGAGCGTGACCTGGCCGCACGCGATCGAAGCGAGGACCAGGGCGAGACGGAGGCGCACGCGAGCGGTCATCGCGGGGTCACCGGCAGGACGAGGGCGCGGGCGCATGCCTCGGCGCCGGCGTCGGCGTCGGCGTTCGCCAGCCACGACGTGATGCAACGGTCCTGATCGTCGCCGGGCGTGATGAGCGCCCCGCCCTTGTGCGCCTCGGTCCCGCGCGCCTTGCGGACGAACGTGAGCAGCTCGGGGTTCGCGCCGTGGCCGCTCACGACCGTGGTCATGACGACGGGCTCGAGCGCGACGAGCGACCGGTACGTCGCCTGGAGCTCCTCGGTCGTCGTGTCGGTTCCGCTGGAGATCCGGCAGCCCGGCGATGCGTCCCCGAGGCGGAGCCCCTCGCAGCCGAAGATCTGGAGGTTGCGCGTGCGCTGGCCGTGGCAATCGAGCGAGCCGCAGCGATGATCGAGCAGGAGACCGACCGGCGCGAACTTCTCGAAGTCCGGCGCGAGGACACCCACGCGTGCATCCTCCGGGGGCCCGCCGCATGCGACGACGAGCGCGGTCGCGAGCGCGAGGAGAGCCGCGACGGGGCCTAGCGCGCGCGCGATCATGGCGTCGCTTTCGGAAAATCGGCCGCTTCGAGCACGAAGTACACGTGACCGTGCGTGGCCGACCCCTTCGGATCGAAATGACAGCTTCCGCACGAGCCATCACGGCCTACGTTCGTATGCATGAGGGTCGGCGTGTCGACGCCGGGGTAGCTGACCGCGATGTCGTGAAGCGGGAAGAACGGCGTCCACTCGGTGCGGCGGAAGTAGAAGTTGCCGGCCGCGTTCGTCGCTACCGTATGCGGCGCGCCGCCGTCGGGCTGCTGTGTGGCGTCGTAGATCGTCACCGTCGCGCCGGCGAGGGGAGGGGAGTCGAGAGCGGCCGTCTGGTAGATCGTGCCTGCGACGCTGAGCTCGAGATCCGCGGGGCCCTGTCCGCCATGACACGTGAGGCACGGCTTGCCCGGGCGATGCGTGGGGCCGGGCGAGACTCCCGCGGACTCCGGGCCGAGCGCGTCGACATGTGCATCATGCACGGGATCGCTGCACGACCACGCGAGGGTTGCGGCGAGCGCGGCGGCGCACGACCACGAGGACACGGCGGTCACGCTGGTCGTGCGGCTCACACGACACGAGCTCCCGAAGGTCGCTCCGCGCTTCACGGCGCCTCCAGCTGGAGGGTGATCGAGCCGAGCACGCCGGTCCGGCTCGAGATGAAGAGGTCGTCGAGGTAGCTCGAGTAGACGCAGTCCGCCTCGAACGCGATCGCAAAGAAGTGTGGATGCGCCGAGCTGCCGAGGAACACCTTGGTTCCGGCGCCGCCCGTCACCGCCCACAGCGGACCGAGCTCGCGGTCGCCGGTGCGAAACTCCGGCAGCGAGAAGCCCGACTGGCCTTCGGAGACGTAGGCGCGCTGCCAGAAGACGACGGGCGTCTGCGCGTGGAAGCGGAAGTGCGGCCACACCCGGAGGCGCTCGGCGACGTCGAACAGCCAGCGCGCGTCCGTCGTGCTCGCCTTGACGCCCCAGTTGTCGACGTAGGCGCGCTCACTCGCCCGGAGGGTCGACGACTCGAGGCGCTGCGCGATCTGGCCGGTGAGCGAGAAGCGTCGGCGCGCCAGCGGGAGCTGCTCGAGCGGCCGCTCGAAGAGGCGATGCGCGTTGACGTACTCGACCGAGGCGCCGGGCCCGACCTTCGCGGCTTCGGCAGCCGAGAACATCGGGATGTAGCGGTAGGGCTTCGACTGGTCGCCGTTCTCGAGGATCGCCCCGAACGAGAGCGACGCGAGCGTCGAAGGTCCCATGACCTGATCGACACCAGCGAGGAAGCTCCCGCGCTCGAGGGCGCGCGCGAACGTCGTGAACGGCGTTCCGCCGCGGCCGATCGTGTCGTGCCCGTAGCCGTAGCCGAAGAAGACCGACGTGTTCTTCTCGTCGAGGTCGTAGCTGAGGTGCCCAGAGGCGCCGTAGGAGAAGTAGTCGGGCTCGTTCGACACCGAGGCCGAGAACCCGACGCCGAGATCGCGCGGCTTGTACTCGCCGGAGAGAGTGCCCGCGTGACGGACCTCGTGCCATCGGGGCGAGGCGGTCGCGATGATGTCGACGGAGGCCGCGGACACGACGTCGACGAGGTAACTGCCCTGGAGTGTGGCGCCGTCGACGACGTTCTCGATCGTCCCGGAGATCGCCGGTGTGAAGATCGTTACGCGGTCGGTGTCGGTGTAGGCGGCGGTCTCGAGCGACGCGCTCTTCTTGCTCGTGTCCTCGATGCCGGCCGCCTGAAGCTCGGTCTGCGCGGGCCTGCTCTCCGCGACGCGGTCACCGCTGCCGACGCGCGCGCTTGCCTCGGGATCCGCCGAGCGAAGATGCGTCGCGGACATCACGGTCGATCTTCCTGTCCGGGCGCACCCCGTCGTCGACAGCACGAGGAGCGTGCCGACAGCGGGCGCAAAGCGCAGCCACGAGGTCAAAAGGAATATGCGCGGGAGCATGCTTGGCGCCCAGGACGCCGACAGTCCCCCTAGGTGTCGCGGGGGACGTCACGGCAGGCACCTCGTTTGCTCGACCTGATTAATCCGACGTAATGAGGCGTCCGCTCGCTCGTTGCACGGAGCGCGCAAAATTACGCCGCGAGCATCACCCGAAGGTCGTTCAGGGTGGAGGCGCGAGCGCCCAGCCGATCGCGTAGCCGACCATTGCGCTGGCCATGCCGATCACGGCCAGCTCCGTCCCGCTGCGCATACGGCGCCCCGCCGTCACGGCGGCTTTGTAGGCGCCGAGCGCGAAGAGGAGCACGGCACCGAGCACGAGTGCGGCGATGACGCCTGCGCGCAGGCCGAGCAGAGCGAACGGAACGACGGGCACGACCGACCCCGCGAGCGCGGCGACCCCGACGACGGCCGCAGAGCGCACGCTCGTTGCCGTGTCGATGGCGGTAAGCTCGTGCTCCTCGGCCATCATCACGGCGACCCAGACGTCCTTGTTCGTGCAGATCGTCTCGACGACGCGATCGAGGAGCTCGCCATGGAAGCCCTTTTGAACGTAGATAGCCCGGATCTCCTCGCGCTCGAGTGCGGGGCTCGTCTCGACGTGACGGTATTCGCGTTCACACTCGCTGCGGAAGAGGTCTCCCCGCGCCACCGACGAGGTATAACCGACCGCCGCCATCGAGAAGGATTCGGCGAGCCCCGCGGCCATCCCGGCTGCGAAGACGACGCGCGCGTCCGCGCTCGCGGCGGCCACACCGAGCACGACGCCGAGCGTGTTGACGAGGCCGTCCTGCGCCCCTAGCACGACGTCGGACAGCCAGCGTGAGCGCACGTGGGGGTCGCGCTTGTCGTGAGGGTTGCGCTCCTCCTCGGTGGACCGCTCGCGTGCAGGGTCGTCATGCATCGGCGGCGGAAACGCTCGGCGTAGCGACGACCTGGTTGCGTCCTTGCGACTTCGCTCTGTAGAGCGCCGCGTCAGCGCACGCGATCCAGTCCGCGGGAGCCTTGTCGCGGCTCGGGTCCACCTCGGCGACACTGACGCTCACCGTGAGCGACCCGGTGGCGGGAGAGGCAACTTCGAGACGCTCGACCCGGCGCGCATGCGGTCCCACGTCGAGGGCTGCCCGGCGTGCGCACGATCGCGCGCTGGCTCCACGTGCGCTCTTGATTGCCCCGAGGGGCGCGTTCGTCATGCGTGCGCAGTCTCCCACGCGGCGCGGATCGCCGAAGCCGGCTTCCGGCGCGCACGTCGCGCGAGGAGCTTCTTCGGCTCGACCGCGCTCGAGTCGGCAAACCTCCGAACGGCCGGCTTTGGCGATTCGAAGAAGAGCTCCGGAGTGCCTTCGTCGACGAAGCATCCCCGGTCGAGGAGCATCACGCGATCGGCGATCTCGAACGCCGAGGCCATGTCGTGCGTGATGACGATCGACGTGACGAGGAACTTCTCGCGCATCTCCTCGATGAGCTCGTCGACCTTGCGCGACGAGACGGGGTCGAGGCCGGTCGTCGGTTCGTCGTAGAAGAGGATTTCGGGCTCGACGACCAGCGCGCGCGCCACTCCCAGGCGCTTCCCCATCCCGCCGGAGAGCTCACCGACCAGCTTGTCCCTCGCGTCTGCGAGCCCGAGCGCTTCGAGCTTGTTCATGACGCGCTCCGTGACGGCGCGCCCGTGGAGACCGAGCTCCTCGCGCAGCGGAAACGCGACGTTGTCGAAGACGGAGAGGGAGTCGAGGAGTGCGTCGTTCTGGAAGACGACCGCAAAGCGGCGGTGCTCGCGAAGAAGCTCCACCTCACCGAGGGCCAGCTGATCGACGCCCGCGATCCAGATGCGGCCCGAGTCCGGCCGCTCGAGACCGACGAGCTGTCGGAGGAGCGTCGATTTCCCCGCGCCCGAGCCTCCGACGATGACGAGCGTCTCGCCGCGATCGACGTGCAACGATACGTGGTCGAGCACGACCCTCTGGCCGTAGGTCTTCACGAGATCCTCGACGACGACAAGCGGCGCCTCCGGCCGTGCGGCATTGGAAGCGGCGGCGTCGAGTGACATGTCAAGGCCAGCTCAGCAAGTCGCATGCCCGCTGCTCTCGACGAGCACGGTATGTCCGTTGCACCCCTCTGCGGCCATGCGTACCTCGGTCGGACTCGCCGCCCTGGCTGCCACCATCATCGGCGCGTGCGGAGGCCCTGCGGCGTCGCGGCCGAGCGCGACGGCGACGGCCGCCACCGATGCGCGCGGACCGCGTGCAGCCGCGGGCGCAAGCGGTGCGCCCGCGCAAGCCGCTCCCGCCGCTTCCGTCGTCGAAGGTCCGCCGCCGCCTGCGCCACGCTGTCGTCTCACCGTGACCGAGACCGACAATTGCCGGCCGAACGACGTCGAGGCGCTCGTCGCTCCCGTGCGCTCGCGTCTCGAGCGCTGCCGCGGCGCCAGCGGAGGCAAGCTCATCGTCCGCGTCCGAAAAATGCCCGGCGGCACGGTCGCGTTCGACGTTGCCCCCGGAACCTCGCTGGACCCAACGGAGCGCAAGTGCGCGCTCGACGCGCTGAACAGCCTCCAGCAGAGCGAATCGTCGACGGCGTGGACCGGCGGCACCTCCATCCCGCCTTCCGGCTTCTCGTCACTCCTCACCATTGATTGGTAAGGCGCCGCAGAGGCCGCCAAGCGTTGCGCTCCGCTGAGCGCACGGGTTGCGTGAGGATCGCAACCTCTGCGCCGGGGACGAGCGAGCGCCTCGGCCACGCGGCAATTCTTCCGCTCGAGCGCCGCCGCGCACTGGCCACGCCCTTGCAGTCTGCTGCCCGGAGGCGGGGAGCATTCATGACGTTGGAGGCAACCACGACTCTCGCGGCCACCCAGCCGGTGGCCGACCTCGCCTCCGACCTGCTGCGGCCGGAGGCCTATCCCGTGCCGCACCCCGATCACATCGAGCTGCGGGAGACGCACGTGTCTCGTGTGTTCATGACGGAGGGCGAGGTCTTCAAGGTGAAGAAGGCCGTGCGCTTCGGTTTTCTCGATTTCAGCACGCTCGACGCACGGCGCCGCGCCTGCGAGGCCGAGGTCGTCCTCAACTCGCGTCTCGCCGCGAGTACGTATCTCGGGCTCGTACCGGTCCGTCTCGACGAACAGGGGCGGCATCATTTCGGGCCCGTGGGCGAGGTCGTCGACTGGGCGGTCCACATGATGCGGCTCCCCGACGCGCTGCGCGCCGACGAGAGGCTCGTCGCCGGGTCACTCACGAAGCGCCACATCGATGGCGTCGCGGCGTCGCTCGCGGATTTTCACGCCCGCGCGCGCTGCGATGCCGCAACCTCCGAGTGGGGCGCGGTCAAAGCCATCGCCCGGAACGTCCGCGAGAATTTCGACGAGGTCGACGCCGCGCGAGAAGGCCTGCTCACCGAGGCGCAGGCTCGCGAAGTGGAGCGCAGCCAGCTCGATTTCCTGCGCGAGCGCGCCCACATCTTCGAGCGCCGGCGCGAGAACGGACGCATCCGCGAGGGGCACGGCGATCTCCGGCTCGAGCACCTCTACCTGGACGACGCCGGGGCGCTCACCGTCATCGACTGCATCGAGTTCAACGCACGATTTCGCTGCGCGGACGTCTGCGCAGACGTCGCATTCCTCTCGATGGATCTCGCCGCCCAGGGGCACGTCGAGCTCGCGGAGCGGCTCCTTGCTCGCTACGCGCGCGCCGCCGACGACTATGGTCTCTACGCCCTGATCGATTTCTACGAGGGCTATCGGGCCTATGTCCGGGGCAAGGTTTCGACGCTCTCAGCCCGCCAGACGTCCGGGGTCCTGCGTGACCGCGCGCTCGCCGATGCCCGCCGGCACTTCGCGCTGGCGCTCTCCACGGGGAGGCGCTCGCTGCTCCAGCCGGTCGTCGTCGCGGTCGGAGGGGTCATCGCCTCGGGCAAGAGCACGATCGCCGATGCGCTGGGCGATCGACTCTCCGCGCCCGTCATCGACGCGGACCGCACGCGCAAGCACCTCGCGGGTCTGGCGCCGACGACGCACGACACGTCGGGGGCCTTCGAGGGGCCCTATGCGCTCGCGATGACCGATCGCGTCTACGCCGAGATGATGGTCCGCGCGTCGACCGTCCTCGAATCGGGGCGGCCAGTGGTGCTGGACGCGTCGTTCCGTACCGAGGAGCTGCGCCGTGCCGCGCGCGACCTCGCGGCGGAGCACGACGTCCCGTTCCTCCTGGTCGACTGCCGCGCTCGTCCAGAGGTCTGTCGGGAGCGCCTGGTCCGGCGCGAGCGCGAGACGAGCGTCTCGGACGGACGACTCGCGATCTTCGATGCCTTCTGCGCGCGCGTCGAGTCTCCTGTCGAGATTCCGTCCCCAGAGCTCCTCGTGCTCGACACCGAGCGCACCGTCGAGGAGTCGATGGTCGCCCTGGACGAGCGCCTCATGACGTGGCCGCCTGGGCTCACGTCATGAGCGCGTCGAGCGCGGCGGCTCGACGCAAGCCCTGAACGCGGTCAGCCGGCCTTGCCGTCGGGGCGCGGAGCCGTGAGCAGCGGCGTGTAGACGACGACGAAGAGCAGGAAGGCGAACGTCCACGCGATGCCGGACGCGAAGACGAACGTTCGGTACGCAGCCATGTCGAGGAGGGGCCCGGCCACTCGCGTGAGCGCCGCGAGGGTCACGAGCACGAACGAGGCGGTCGCGAGTCGCGACGGGACGAGAGCTCGACCCGTGTGACCCAGCCCGACGCGGGCCATCATCCCGAGCGTCAGCGCGCCGATGGCGCCCACCGTCAGGGCGTGGGTCGCGATCGCCGCAGGAACGGCGTTCGAGACGGCGGACGCGGCCCGCATGACGAGCCCCACGGCGATCCACGCGTGACCGACGTGCAGGATCCAGAGCAGCGGAGCGCGCGCCGTGTGCCTCGTGCCCCACGTCCACGCGCGAATCACGACGAGGACTGCCGTGATCCCGGCGGCGGCACCGCCGATTCGCACGTCGGTCGACACCACGGTCGTGATTGCGGTCACGACCATCGCGAAGGTCGCAGCCTTGTCGAGCGACGGCCTCCCGTGGACGGTCGCGACCCCGGTACCGTTCTTGGTGAACATCGGCACGACCCGCCCCGACATCACGATCATCAGGAGCACGATCACGTCCACGGCGAGGAGCAAGGCGCGACGGGCGATTCCGTGAGTTAC
>JAYSXP010000562.1:0-9321 GCA_043717125.1 Polyangiaceae bacterium
GCCCGCGCCGCCCTCAAGGCAAACCCCGAGTTCCGCGACGCGAAGAACCTCCTCGGTCAGACCCTCGTGAACGAGAAGCGCTGCAAGGAAGCCATCCAGATCCTCGAGCCGCTCACGAAGGACCCCGCGTACGTCCACCCGTACTTCGCCTGGGGCAACCTGGGTGATGCACAGCTCTGCGAGGGTCAGGTCGACGCCGCGATCGCCTCCCTCAAGAACGCCGTCGCCGAGCCTCGTTTTTGCGTCGGCCACCATCGCCTCGGCCTCTGTTACGAGAAGAAGAAGGACCTCCCTTCGGCCGAGGCGAGCTTCACGAACGCCGTCACGGCCGATCCGGCCTGCGAGAACCTCCAGGACGCCTGGTGGGGTCGCTGCCGCGTCCGCAAGCAGCTCGGCAACCCCGAGTGGAAGAAGGACTGCGAGAAGTGCCGGGATATCTCCGCCGAAACGCCGACCGGCAAGCTCTGCATCCAGACGGTAGGCGTTGTAACGCCCGCGCCGGCAGCCCCGCCTCCGGTGGCCCCCTCCGCGAGCTCCAGCTCGCCCGCGACCTCCCACGTGAGCTCGCCCAACCAATGAGCTCTTCCAGGACCGCACGCCCCATGACGAGGATGACGTGATCATCGAGACGGTCGGAACGACCCTGCGGCATCACCGCGAGACCCGGCGAATGAGCCTCGCCGAGGTGTCCCGTGTGACGCGCATCCCGCTCTCCACCCTCGAGGCGATCGAGCAGGATCACTTCGACGATCTCCCCGGCGAGGTCTTCGTGAAGGGCTTCCTGAAGTCGTACGCGCGGACCGTCGGCCTCGTCCCGGACGACGTCGTCGCTCGCTACGCCGCGAGCCGTCGCATCGGCGGCGCCGACATGAACCCGCTTCCCGTCGCGTCCCCGGTCCAGGCCGCGCGCGAGGGCCAGAACCGCCGCTTCGGCGTCGCGATCGCGCTCGTCCTCCTGCTCATCCTGTTCACGCTCGCGCTGTCGATCGTGCTGAAGCCCCGCGGCCGTGACATGCCGCCCGAGCTCTCGCAGCTCACGCCGAGCCGCGTGAGCGCGACCCTCGTGGGGTGATCGCGCGGTGAAGCGCATCGAGTCCGCAGCGCTGCTCGTGCGCAGCGTCGCCTACGGCGAGGCGGATCTCATCGTGACCTTCTTTACCGAGACGGACGGCAAGCTCTCGGCCGCCGTCCGTGGCGCTCGCCGCTCCACCAAGCGCTTTGGCGGAGCGCTCGAGCCGATTCACGAGCTCCTCGTGTCCCTCGACGACAAGGGCAAGGAGCTCTGCGTCCTCAAGGAGGCGCGCATCGTCCGCGCGCGCGAGGGGATCGTGGCCGACCTCGACCTGATGGATGCCGCCGGCCGCGCGCTTCGCTGGGTCCGCCACCTGTGCCCGGCCCGCACGCCCGAGCCGTCTGCGTGGGAGTCTCTCCGTGCGCTCCTCGACGTGTTGGATGCCCATTTCCCGCCGCTCCAGCATCTCGCCGTGTTCGGCCTCGGCCTCCTCGCAGACGTCGGCTACGCGATCGACCTGGAGCGCTGCGTGCGCTGTGGGAAGCCTTGCCCCGACGGGCGTCCGGCCTTCCTCGACGCCGCCGGCGGAGGCCTCGTCTGCATGACCTGCGGCGGCGCGCGGCGAACGATCAGCGCCGAGCTGCGTACCCTCGCGCTTCGCGCACAGGCGCGTGAGCCCGACCTCGTGATGACGCCGGCCCAGGCGAACGAGCTGATCGCGATCGTCGAGGACGCGATGAGCGCGCACGCGGATTTCGATCCGCATTCCGCGAAGTGAAAGGTACGCTCAAGGACATCGTGACCACGCCTAGCGACGTCGCCTGTTTCGGGGAGCTTCTCTGGGACTTTTTCGAGGGCGATGCCAAGCCCGACAAGGAGGGCGCAGGTCGCACGTACCGCCGCGAGCTCGGCGGCGCGTCCGCCAACGTCTCTACGATCCTGTCGCGCCTCGGCGTGACGGTCTCCGCCATCGGCGGCGTCGGCGACGACAAGATGGGCGACGTGCTGAAGGCGCAGCTCGCGGCCGACGGCGTCGACGTCGCGGGCGTCGCGCGGATGAAGGGCGTGCGAACCGGCATCACGTTCGTCGCTCGTGACGCGACGGGCGAGCCGACGTTCGTGCCGTACCGGAAGGGAAACGCCGACCTCTCGTTCGACGAGTCCCTCGTGAGCGCGGGCATGTCGAAGGTGAAGTATGCCGTCGTAGGCTCGACGAGCATGCTCCCGTCGCTGCGTCCCGCGACCCTCAAGTTCCTCGCCGCGCTCGAGAAGGCCAAGGGCACGCTGGTCGTCGACCTCAACATGCGCGCCCACCTCTGGGACGACGCCGGCTCGATGAAGGCCGCCACCGCGGAGCTCGCCGCGCGCGCTGCCGTCGTGAAGGGCTCGGAGAAGGACCTCGGCGCCCTCGCCGGCAAGCGCGGGATGACGTGGCTCGAGGACCACGCGAAGGGCGCGACCTGGGTGCTCACGCGCGGCGAGAACGGCGCCGCGTGCGTGGGTCTGCACGGTCAGGTGACCTTTCCGACGAAACGTGTCCGCTGCATCGACGCTACAGGCGCTGGCGACGCCTTCATGGCCGGCCTCGTCGCGGTGCTGGTCCGCGCCGGCGCCAAGCCCAGCTCGGCCGAATGGAAGGATCCGAAGCTCTGGTCGCGCGCGATGGACGTCGGTCACCAGCTCGGCGCCAAGGCGATCTCCGCGGTCGGTGCGACGGCCGGAATGGGCCCGCTCGACGACCTACGCGCGCGGATGGACGCACCGACGAAGTGATGGACCCGCGCATCAAGGCAAAGGCGATTCGCTCGCCGCGCGGCGCCAAGGTGACGGAGATCGACTGGGCCGACGGGCACAAGGGCGTCTATCCGCACGACATGCTGCGCGGCTACTGCCCGTGCGCGGGCTGTCAGGGCCACGAGGGAACGATCAAGTTCGTGAAGCCCACGTCGGACATCCAGCTGGAGCTCGACGCGATCGACCCGGTCGGCAACTACGCGCTGCAGCTCACGTGGTTCGACGGACACGGGAGCGGCCTCTACTCCTACAAGTACCTGCGCGCGATCTGTCACTGCGACGTGTGCCGTCCTGGCGTCGCCAAGGAAGAGCGCGGCGAGCTCCCGCGTTCCTGAGTCTCGAGTGGGTACGGAGAACGGCGACGAGGCGAACGGCGCGGCGGCCCGCGCCGCGGAGGGCAAGTCCGAGCGAGAGAAGCTCGTCGGGCGTGCCGGCGTCGTCGGCGCGGGCACGCTTGCCTCGCGGATCCTCGGCTTCGGTCGCGACATGGCGATCGCCGCGCTCTTCACGCGCGGACAGACCGACGCCTTCGCCGTCGCGCTGACGATCCCGAACACGCTGCGGCAGCTCCTCGCCGAGGGCGCCGTTTCGAGCGCCGTGGTGCCCGTGCTGAGCGAGCGTCTCGCGAAGGGCGGGGACGAGGCCGGGCGCGCGTTCTTCGCGCGAGCGCGCGGCGTGTCGCTCCTCGCGCTCGTCGTCGTGTCGGTGCTCGGCGTGCTTCTCGCCGGTCCGCTCACGGAGCTCTTTGCGCCTGGTTTTCATGCAACTAAGGGTCAGTTCGAGCGCACGTCGAACCTCACGCAGCTGATGTTCCCGTACATCTTCTTCATGGGCACGGCCGCCCTCGGCATGGCCGCGCTGAACGCGAAGAAGAAGTTCGCGGTCGCCGCATTTGCACCCGCCCTCTTCAACGTGGCGCTCATCGGCGCGGCGTTTGCGCTTCGCGATCCGCTCGCGGCGCGAGGCATCGATCCGTCGATCGCGCTGGCGATCGGCGTCTTGCTCGGCGGTGTGCTCCAGGTCGTCGCCCAGCTCCCCGCGCTGCAGGCCATCGGCTACGCGGGCCGTCCCGTCTTCGACCCGCGCGACCCGCACGTGCGGGAGATGTTCCGGCGCATCCTGCCGATGACGTTCGGCCTCGGCATCTACTACGTCGATCTGACGCTCTCGCGCCGCTTCCTCTCCGAGCTCGGCGAGGGCGCGCAAAGCTACTTCTTCTGGGCGTCGCGCCTCTGCGATTTTCCGCAAGGCATCTTCGTGATGGCGCTCTCGACCGCGGCGCTTCCTTCGCTCGCGACGTTCGCCGCGAAGGGCGACAACGAGGAGCTCGTCAACACGTGGGCGCACGGCATGAGGCTCTCGCTGTTCGTCGCGGTGCCCTGCAGCGCGGCGCTGATCGCGCTCGCCGAGCCGGTGGTCGTCTTGCTCTTTCAGCGCGGCCACTTCGACGCGCTCGCCGCCCAGCAGACCGCCCGCGCGCTCGCCTGGCAGGGGGGCGCGATCTTCACGGTCTCCGCTGTGCGCCAGCTCGTTCCCGCTTTTCATTCGCTCGGCGACACGCGCACGCCCGTCATCGTCAGCGGTCTCGACCTCATCGCCTTCGTCGTCCTCGCGCTTTGGCTGCGCGGGCCGTACGGGCACGTCGGCGTGAGCATGGCCGTCGCCGGGTCGAGCGCCGTGCAGATGGTCCTCCTCTTCATCGGACTGAAGATGCGCCTCGGGACGATCCGTGGTCGCGAGCTCGCCGCGTCGACGGCGCGTGTGGCGTTCGCCTCGCTGGTCGCCGCAGTCGCAGGGTGGGGGGCCGCACGCATCCTCTCCGGGATGGGCACAGGATCCCTCGAGCGAGCCCTCCCGGGCCTCGCGGGAGTGGTGGTCTTCGGCGCTCTCTACTTCGCGGTGGTCTGGGGCCTCGGCTCGCGCGAGCTGGTCGAGCTTTCCGGGCCCATTCGCCGCAGGCTCG
Source organism: Polyangiaceae bacterium (assembly GCA_043717125.1). Taxonomy (GTDB): domain Bacteria; phylum Myxococcota_A; class Polyangia; order Polyangiales; family Polyangiaceae; genus Labilithrix. The sequence goes on from JAYSXP010000562.1 coordinate 4,770, forward strand.
CGCGCCGGGCCCGACGCGACTAGTGTGCCCGGATCTCATGGCGACACCGACGAAAGCAGCACCCAAGGAGGTCCGCATCAGCGAGGCCGAGTTCACCGCAGGCGCGCAGAAACGCGAGCAGATCCCGGCGCCGGTCGGCCCGGAGATTGCGTTTGCCGGTCGTTCGAACGTCGGCAAGTCGAGCCTCCTCAACATGATGCTCGCGCGAAAGGGCCTCGCTCGGACGAGCCGCACGCCCGGCTGCACGCGTCAGATCAACTTCTTCGACGTCACCGTGGCAAGCGGACCGAAGCTCGTCTTCGTCGACCTCCCCGGCTACGGCTACGCGAAGGTCTCGAAGACAGAGTCGCGCGATTGGAAGAAGCTGCTCGAGGGCTATCTCCAGGAGCGCCCGACGCTCGAGGCGGTCGTGGTGCTCGTCGATGCGCGCCGTGGTGTCGAGCAGGACGAGGCTGACCTCGTCGAGTTCCTCGGCTTGAGGAAGGGGCTTCCGGTCTTCATCGCCGTGACCAAGCTCGACAAGCTCTCCAAGTCGGACCAGAAACCGCGCCTCGCGGCCATCGAGAAGGCCGCTGGCGTCAAGGTGGTGGGGACGAGCGCGGAGACCGGCGCAGGCCGCGAAGAGCTCTGGAACCGCCTCCTGCGAGTCACCACCCATCGACTGGACGAGGCCGAGAGCGCGAAGCTCGTGTAGAGTCCGACCGGGGATGAGGACGAACTTCGCGATTGCCTGTGTCTTTGGCGCGCCACTCGGGGCGCTGCTCTCGCTCTCGCCCGCGTCGTGCTCGCCGGCCAAGCCGGTCGCCACGCTGAGCGCCTCCGATTCCTGGTGCCCGGACGGCTTCGAGGTCGGCCCGCAGGACACGTGCTTCGCTGTACCGGAGACCACCACGAAGGACACGCCCGTCCTCGTGTACCTGCACGGCATGTACGCCGGGCATGGCTCGCCCGAAGAGTGGCGACTCGTGCGCTCCGCCGTGGCTCGCGGGTACGCCGTCGTCGTGCCGCGCGGCAAGCGAGGTCTCTGCGCGTGGAAGGCCGAGCTCAAGGACCACTTCTGCTGGCCGCAGGAGACCGAGGATCCGCAGGCGTTCAAGAACGTCGTCGCCGAGTGGGACCGCGTGCTCTGGCAGGTCGACGCGATCCTCGAGGGCGGTTCGCACAAGCGCTACGTGCTCGGCTTCTCGAACGGTGGCTTCTTCGCATCGTACATCGCCGAGCACGGGCTCTTCCCGGCGCAGGCGTATGCGATCGCTGGGGGCGGGCCGCTCGAGCCCCCGCAGAAGCCGGGGAAGGCCGTTCCCGTCATGCTCCTCTCGGCGCAGGACGATGCGACCGAGAGCGCCAAGACGAAAGAGCTCCACGAGGGCCTCGCGAAGGTCGGCTGGCCGCATGCATACTGCACGCGTCCCGGGCCGCACCCGCTCGCCGCGGCGGACGTGGAGGCGGCGCTCCGCTTCTTCAAGCACGAACAGGACGGCAGCCTCAAGGCGTCGTCCGACGGTTACCCGTGCGAGGGTGGGGCGACATCGCTCGGAGGCGGGGGCGTCTCGACCAGCAGCAGTACGGCGCCCGCGGGCGGCAAACCCGACGGCGGCGCCCCTCCGGCGAAGAGGTCCGTTAAGGACGATCGCTGACCGAGCTTGAAAGCCCGATCGCGCTAGGGTAATCCTCTCCCGGCACCTCGGGGCGCATAACTCAGCGGTAGAGTGCGACCTTCACACGGTTGAAGTCGGGGGTTCAAATCCCTCTGCGCCCACCAAGGATCGAGACAGGGTCCGTGATTTCGGTCACGGCCCTTGTTTCGTTTGTACGGGTCGTCGCGCGTTGCCTTGCGAGGGCAGGCGATCTCACCTTGGCGTGATCGGCGAATGGCTTTCCGCTCGCAAGGGAACGTTGCGCCACGGCTCGATGAATTGGCGACGGATGTGCGTGTGATCTGCCGTTTCGGAAACGCTCTCGTGCCTCACTAGAGACGGCCCACGGAAGGCCGAGCGCTTTGCTCGATGCTAAGGTGCGCGCGCTCATGAAGAACCACGCGCTCATCGGTCTGCTCTCGTGCTCGCTCTTCACCGTTGCCTGCGGGGCAACGTCCGACGACCCTGCGCCCGTCACCGCACCTGCGGCGACCGAGCCGACGCCGGCCGCGGCGCCCCCCGCCGAGCCGCCTGCACCGCCGCTCGACCACGGTGCACCGAGCGAGACGTACCCGGCGTTCACGCCGGCCATGGGCCAGCTCAAGCACAACGGCGGCTCGGTCCTCAAGAACCCGGTCATCGTGACGGTGACGTGGGCCGGTGACGACAGGGTCGACCAGCTCGAGACCTTCGGCGACACCGTGGGCGCCGGCCAGTACTGGAAGGACGTCACTTCCGAGTACGCCGTTGCCGCGGCCGTCAGCGGCGACGCACACCACGTTCGCCTGACCGACCCGGCGCCCGCCTCGATGAGCGATACGGAGCTCGCTGCGTTCGTCAACACGAACGTCGCGAAGGCCGAGGGGGGCTGGCCCAAGCCGACCGGTGACGTCGTCTACATCCTCTACCTCCCCAAGACGACCACGCTCATTCTCCAGGGCCAGAGCGCGTGCGCGCAGGGCGTCGGCGGCTACCACGACAGCACCAAGGTGAACGGCGTCTCGACCGCGTACGCGATCGTCCCGCGCTGCGGCAGCGGGCTCGATCACATCACGCTCGCCGCGAGCCACGAGCTCGCCGAGGCAGCGACCGACCCGTACCCGCGCTCGCGGCCGGCCTGGTCCGGCTTCCGCGAGGAGGATCTCGCGTGGGAGTTCTTCCAGCAGTTCCAGAGCGAGAACGGCGACGCGTGCGAGTTCTATCGCGACTCCGACCTCGCCGCGGGCGAGAGTGACGTCGCGTTCAGCGTGCAGCGCCAGTGGTCGAACGCGAGCGCGAAGGGTGGCCACGATCCCTGCGTCCCGGTCTTCAAGGGCGAGAAGTACTTCAACGTGACGCCGCTCGCGCTCGACGACATCGACGTCGACCTCTCGAGCCTCGGTGGTGACATCACCACGAGCAAGGGCATCAAGGTCAAGGTCGGCGAGTCCCGCCAGATCCCGCTCGGCTTCTACAGCGACGGCGCGCTCGGCCCCTGGACGATCAAGGCGGTCAGCGGCGGGATCGCGGGCGGTCGCAGCAGCGGCGGCGTCGACCTCGAGCTCGACGTCACCGAAGGCCAGAACGGCCAGAAGGCCTATCTCACGATCAACGTGAACACGGCCGGCAAGACCAACTCCGAGCTCATCACCATCGTCTCGACCCGCGCCGGCATCTCCCACTACATGCCGCTGCTGCTGGGGCGCTGACGACCCGGCTTGCGAGCCAAGCCAAGAACGTTGAGCCACGTCATCGTGAGATGGGGCTGGAGGAACATGTGCAGCGGCGAGCGCGGATCGCGGAGCGCACACAGCTCCTCGAAGAGCGAGGCTTCGAGGTACGGCGCCACGCGCTCGGTGACCTCGTCGAGGTAGCTCTGCAAGAGGCGCTGCTCGTGGCGGCCCAGGGGGGCTTGGCGGTCGAAGGCGTGCGTCGACATCTGCAGGGGCTCGAGGCCTGCCGCCGCGAGCACCGCCGGCAGGCGGCGACCGACGTAGAACTTGCTCGGATGCCGGGTCCCGCGCTGGAGCGAGCGCAGCTCCGCGGTGCGCAGGGGGAGCTCGAGACGAGCCGGCCAGGGCAGGAAAACTTGGTGCATCGTGTCGTTCTCGAGGACCGCGAGGACGCCTCCTGGCCGCAGGACTCGCGCCACGTGGCCAAGGACCACCACCGGCTCGGGTAGGCTGTAGAGGCTCTGCGCGCACCATACGAAGTCGAACGTCCCGTCGGCGAACGGCAAGCGATCGAAGGAGGCGGTGACCAGCTCGATCTTTGCGGTCGCGCCCTCGCGCTCGGCCGCGCGCCGTGCTGCGGCAAGGTACGTCGGATTGACGTCGACACCGGTGACGACACCATCCCGCCCCAGTCGCCGCGAAATGTGGCGCATGTAGAACCCGTCGCCGCACGCAAGGTCGAGGACCTTCATCCCTGGCGTGAGCGGCAGCGTTCGCACGATGTCCTCGAGCTCACCCGCGAACGCGTGGTGGAAGCTACTCAGCTGCGCGTCGTACGTCGGCACCCCGCTCTGCAGCTCCACGCCACCGCAGCTGCAAACCCCACGCCAGTCGCCGCCGGCGCTTGCGCTCACATCTCGCGCAGCGTTCGCACGAACGCGTAGATGAGGATTGCGACTCCGAGGAGCCCTTCGGCCATCACCATCGCGCCGTGCACCGGCCCGACCGCGGCCACGGCATAGACCGCGCTCGTTCCCGTCACCACGGCCAGCGCGACGACAAACGCCTGCGTCAGGCTGATCCCGCGGTCAGCCTTCCGCCGCGCGCGGTCGACGGCCGCGAGAAACATCTTCACCAGGAAGAAGAAGACGGCCATCGCGAAGTACGAGCCGCCGAACTCCTCGTGCGACAGCAAGAAGTCGTAGCCGCCATGCATCACGACGACCAGCACCGTCGTTCGCGAGAAATCGGCGGCGTGCTTCT
>JAYSXP010000563.1:0-9315 GCA_043717125.1 Polyangiaceae bacterium
TCGCCGGCGTTGTGCGGCGGCGGTGGCACCGCGAGCCGCTGCGGTGGCGGCAACCAGTGCACGCCGAAGACGCAGGCCGTCGCGTGCGGAGCGATGAACTGCGGCTTTGCGGCCGATGGCTGCGGCGGTTCCTACACGTGCGGCGTGAACAACACCGCACTCTGCCCGACGGGCCAGAGCTGCGGCCTCTATGCACCGAACCAGTGCGGAAGCCTCGCCGGTCCGTGCATCGTGACCGCCTCGGCGACCGCGTGCACGAACAACTCCGATTGCTGCTCCAGCTTCTGCGGCGCGAACAAGGTCTGCCAGGCCTCCGCATGCCTGAACGACACCGTCGCTTGCACGGCTAACTCGCAGTGCTGCAGCGGCAAATGCGGGGCGGCCGGCATGGGTACGTGCCAAGCGATCAACGGCGGTGCGTGCACGGGCGCGGGCAACACCTGCGCGTCGAACGCCACGTGCTGCTCGGGCTACTGCAACAGTGGCAAGTGCGATGTTGGCGGCTCGTTCTGCCGTCAGAACAACGAGACGTGCGTGGCAAACGGCCAATGTTGCGGCGGAAGCTGCGTGATTCCGGCGGGCCAGCTCGCCGGCACATGCAAGGACATCCCGATCAGCGGCATCGGCTCCTGCGTCGTGGCCGGCACGGTCGTGTCGTGCCCGCTCCCGGCCGGCAAGACGTACGACTGCAACACGAACTGCTGCTCGAAGTCGTGCGGCACCAGCGGCGCCACCAACGGCATCACCATCTGCGAGCAGCCGTCGGGGTGCGGGCCGCTTGGCGAGCTCTGCCAGACGGACTCCGACTGCTGCGGGTTCGTGAACCCGCAGGGGCTGAAATGCTCGAAGATCAAGACCACCGACCCGTTCGGCCGGTGCGCGAGCAGCAACTCCTGCCACAAGCCGGGCGAGATCTGCAAGACGGCCTCGAGCGCGACGGCGTGCAGCGTCGCGAACAACTGCTGCGAGATCCCCAACCAGCCGTCCGGAAACTGCAACAGCAACCCGGAGAACTGCTGTCGCCAGGACTCGCTCGGCATCCCGCGCTGCATTCGCGACTTCACTTGCTCCGCCTTGAACGGTCTCTGCGACACGTCCGCGGACTGCTGCAACACGAACCCGTGCGTCGACGACGGCACGGGCACCAACACGAAGCGCTGCGGTGCGACATGCATCGCGGACCTCGGTAATTGCACCATCAACGCCGACTGCTGCGGTGGCAATTGCTACAAGGCGGCGCCCGGCGACACGACGGGCGTCTGCAAGGTCCCGACGTGTACGCCGAAGACCTGCGCGGACTATCCGGGCAAGTGCGGTGTGATGAGCGACGGCTGCGGCGGGCTCACGCCCAGCTGCGGGTCGTGCACCCTTCCGCAGACCTGCGGCGGCGCCGGCACCCCGAACGTGTGTGGCGGCACGATCTGTACGGCGGCCACGTGCGCCTCGCTCTTGGCCTCCGCGGGGATCGAATGCGGCACCGTACCGAACGGTTGCGGAGGAACGAACCTCACGTGCGGCCCGTGCCCCGCCGGTACGACGTGCGGTGGCGGCGGCGTCGCGTACAAGTGCGGTACCCCGACGTGCACCGGCCTCACGTGCACGGCGCAGAACATCCAGTGCGGCCAGACCGGTGACGGTTGTGGCAACGTCCTCACCTGCGCGGACTGCCCGGTCGGGCAGACGTGCGGCGGTGGCGGCATCGCGAACAAGTGCGGAGCGCCGAGCTGCGTGCCGATCACGAAGTGCCCGGTGACGCAGAACTGCGGCGACATCCCGAACGGCTGCGGTGGAAGCGTCCACTGCGGCGATTGCCCCGCCGGCCAGAACTGCGGCGGCGGCGGCGTCGCGAACGTCTGCGGCGCAGCGAGCTGCGCGCCGAAGACCTGCGTTCAGCTCGGCGCTCAGTGCGGCGGCATCAGCGACACGTGCGGCGGCGTCCTCGCCTGCGGCCCGTGCGGCGCGAACGAGTTCTGCAACGCGCAGAACCTATGTGTCGGTCTGAGCTGCACGAAGAAGACGTGCCCGCAGCTCAACGTCCAGTGCGGTCCGACGGCGGACGGCTGCGGCGGGCTCCTCGACTGCGGCGGCTGTCCTGTCGGTCAGGGCTGCGGAGCCGGCGGCGTTCCGGGCAAGTGCGGGTCGCAGGCGTGCGCGCCGAAGACGTGCGCGAATCTCGGCGCGGTCTGCGGCCAGGTCGCCAACGGCTGCGGCGGTCTCACTCCGGACTGCGGCACGTGCGCAGGCGCTCTCTCGTGCAAGAACGGCGCGTGTGTCCAGGCCTGCAAGCCGGCGACGTGCCCGGCGCTTGGCTTCAACTGCGGTCCCGCGGCAGACGGCTGCGGTGGGATCGTCGACTGCGGCCTGTGCGTCAACGGCGAGACGTGCGGCTTCAACGGCCAGTCCAACCTCTGCGGCAAAGAGCAGCCGAAGTGATTCGGCGCTCCGCGAGCCCCGTTCGACCTCGCCAGATTTCCGGATGAGGTCGATCGCGTCCGCTTCCTTTCTCGCATTTTTCGCGCTTGCGGGATGCGGCTCGAGTGACGACCGCACCGGAGCCGGCTCATCGGGAAACGCGAGCAGCAGCGGCGGAACGTCGAGCGGCGGCACCTCGGGCGTCGTGACGCTCCCGACGCCCCCGACGAACCCGCAAGACGGACCGCCCGCCGGCAACCCGAACGGGCACGCGCCGATCCCTGCCGAGGCGGCCGCCGAGGACGTGTCGAAGCCGACCACCGTGATCGGGACGGGCACCCCGGCGAGCTGCACTGGCGACGCGTTCGTCGCCGCGGTCGCGAACGGCGGCATCCTCACGTTCGACTGCGGCGCCGCCCCGACGACGATCGTCCTCACCTCCACCGCAAAGGTGTTCAACGACAAGGGCACGAAGCTCGTCATCGACGGCGGCAACAAGGTCACCCTGAGCGGCGGCGGGACGACGCGCATCCTCTACATGGCCACGTGCGACAAGGCGCAGGTCTACCCGCCCGGTCCCGGCGACTGCAACACGAGCGCCGGCGTCCAGCTCGTCGTGCAGAACCTCACGTTCGTCGACGGCAACGCCAAGGGCCTCGCCGACGCGATGGGCAACGGCGGCGGCGGCGGCGCGATCCACGCGCAGGGCGGGAGCCTGAAGGTCGTCAACGCGCGCTTCTTCAACAACGTGTGCGACGACCTCGGCTCGGACGTCGGCGGCGGGGCGATCCGGAAGCTCGATTACCTGGTCGCGCCCGGCGCGGGCCCGGCGCGTCCGGTGTGGATCGTTCACAGCACGTTCGGCGGCAAGGCGGGACTCGGCAACTCGTGCGCGAACGGCGGCGCGCTCAGCAGCATCGGCGTCTCGTGGAACATCCTGAACAGCCTCCTCTCCGAGAACACGGCGGTGGGGCACGGTGCGAACGGCGGCCAGGGCGGCAACGGAGGGGCGATCTACAACGACGGCAACGAGATCGTCATGAACGTCACCGGCGGGCTGATCGAGAACAACAAGGCCAACGAAGGCGGCAGCGCCATCTTCTTCGTCAGCAACAACAAGACGGGCTCGATCACGATCACGGACTCGATCACGCGCAACAACCCGCGCGGGACGTTCGAGACCCCCGATCTCCCTGGGTTCTATGTGATCGCGAAGCAGCCCGCCTCGATCGTCAACTCGCAGATCCTCCGCTGACCGCGGCTTCGGCGTTCGGTCGACCGAAACCGCATCGGAACCGTCCAACGGCAACGTGAGCCGTCTGGAAGGAACTTCGGGGGCCGAGCGTTTCCCCAGCCGGATGCCGTCACAACAGAAAGACTGGTGGGACCCCGTCGCGCCTCCGGACGCGCCTCCGGACGCCGAGGTAGCGGACGAGGGGCAGCCGACGGCGATGCCCTCGCTCGCGAAGCCCTTCGCGGCCTTCGGGGCGGCTGCGGGATTGTTCGCGATCCTGGCGCTCGGTTCGTTTCGTGACGCGGCGCGCGAGGTCTCGCCTCTCACTCCGATGCTCGCGACTGCCGCCTTCGGCGCGATCGCCGGCATGACGCTTCGTCGCTGGAAGCGCCTCCACAGCCCGATCCTCGCGCGCGAGGCCGTGATCCTGTGGGTGGCGATCATCACCGCGCTCGCCGGGGCGGCCAGCGGCGGCGTGGTCGGCCTCGCGACGTGGGGAGTCGACGGCTTCGCGCGCTTCGCCGGCGGCGGCGCGGTCGTGGGCCTCGTCTTCGTGCCGTCTTGCCTCGTGGTGTTCGACGCCGCGAAGCGCGCCGGCCGTGGCCGTCACGGATCGCTCGTCGCCGCGACGGATCGACGAACCGTCCTGGCGACGGTTCTGGCCGGCATTTCTTTTGCCGCGGCAACGCAGGTGCCCGCGGTCTTGTCGTGCAACGTCTCGAACGATCTCGCGCCGCTTCTCCAGGTGGCACTCTCGCTCGTCGTCTGTAGCGCCGCGACGATCGGCATCGTCGTTCTCCAGCGGCGTGATCGCGCCGGCCGCGCCTCGCTCGAGGCCGTCGCAAAGGACGCCGCCTGGCTCGATCGCGCGCCCGCCGTCGAGCCGAACGACGCGCTCTGCCCCGCCGCAGTCGATCTCGGGATCGGCGCCGAACGGTGGACACGTACGAGCGACGCGAACTACCGACTCAGCGGACGGACGGACGTCCTCGTGAAAGGCTCGATCGCCGAGGTGACGGCGGCCTTCGAGGAGTGTGCGCGCGGACGTCATGGCTCGCTCATCGTGGCGAGCTGCGGGCTCACGGCCATCGCCGTGTCCTTCGCCCTTCGCCTGTCGGTGTTCCTGTGAAGGTCCCCGCAAACGTGCCGGAGAAGTGGAAGTGGCTGTTCCAGCCGCTGAACCGCTCGACGCGGTCCCGGCTCGAGATCTGCCTCGGCGTCGTCGTCACCGGCGCGGCCATGGTCGCGTTGTCGACCGTGATCCGTCCCGACCCGTCGAAGCTCGCCGCGGCGACCTTCCTTGCGGATCCAGCTTCGAGCGGTGAGCGCCACGCGAACGCGGAGCTTCACGCCGAGCCTCCGCCGGTCCCCAAGGTCTCGCCCGACTTCGCCCATGCCGTGGCTCGCGGAGATCTCGAGGCGATGACGAAGCTCCACACCGCAGGCATGGCGCTCGACGGGATGCTCTCGCTCGCCGTCGAATTGGACGAAAAAACCGTCGTCGCATGGCTGCTCGATCACGGCGCCGACATCCACGAGGACGAGGGGACGGTGGACGCGCCGATCCTGCTCGCCGATACGCACCCCGACCTCGCGGCGTTCCTCCTCGACCGTGGGCTCGCGGAGCCGTCCCTCACGACGGCCGCGGAGGCGAACGCTCCCACGACCGTCCTCCGCCTTCTCGCGGCTCATGCACCCGTCAATTTCTCGGACGCGGCGCCGCTCAGCGCGGCCGTGTCGTCGACGAGGGGTACGCCCGAGAGCAGGATGCTCATCGTCACGAAGCTGCTCGCCGCAGGCGCGGATCCGAACCGCGATGTCGGCGACCCTCCCCTCACCGCGGCGACGCGCGCGTGCGACGGCTCGCGCGACGAGCAGGCCCCGGAGGCGGATTGCATGGCCATCCTGAGGCTCCTCGTGAAGCGCGGAGCACGCGCGAGAGGCGACGCACTCGTCGCGGCTCTGTCCGTCGACGCGCCGAAGCGTGACGTGCTTCTCGATGCGCTCATGGCCGCTCCTCTCGAGCGCGGCGCGACCGCCGTAGCACTCGCCGAGGGGTCGAACGTGCCGCCGCGCCTGGTCAAACAGCTCGTTGCGAAGGGCGTGGACTGGAGCTGGCGCGACGGCGAGGACGACGCCGCGCTCCCCGTGATGGCCGCCATCGGGCGCAACGATCGAGACTTCGTGCGCCTGCTCCTCGACGCCGGCGCTCCGGCGAACGCGACCTTCAAGGATGCAACGTCCCCGCTCGGCGCGGCCATCGACGGCTCCGCCGGCGGCGCAAGTCCCGAGTACGCGCGCATCGTCGAGCTCCTCGTTTCGCGCGGAGCCGACGTGAACCGCCGGCTCCCGGACGGACGCACCCCCCTCTTTGCCGCCGCGGAGACCGGCGATCTTCGCGTCGTGACCGCGCTCCTCGAGCGAGGCGCGCGCGTGAACGACCTCGTCCTCGACGACACCGCGCTCGACGCGGCCGAGCAGAACGGTCACACCCCGGCGGCGCGCGTCCTCCATGCCCACGGAGCGCGACGCTCGCGAAAGAACGCCGCGGGCCATCTCGATAGCCCGTGACGAGGGCCTCCGTGGACACACCCGACGGCCTCACGTAGCGTCGCGTCATGTCCGCCTTTAGCCCCGCGATTCGCGAGTTCCTGGCCGCCCCCGACGCCTCGCGACGCCTCGGTCCCTACTGGTGCAAGGACCTCCTCGACAAGGCCGGCTCCGCACCGGTGTTCCGGGCCGTCGAGGAGCACGCCGGGCACAAGCTGCGCGAGGTCGCGATCAAGGTCTTCGACATCGGCAAGGGCAAGGGCGCCGCCGCGGGGGAGGACGACTGGCAGCAGCGCGTCGTCGACGAGGCTCGCTCGCTGTGCCGCGTCCAGCATCCGAACGTCATCCGCTTCCACACGCTCTCGACCGACGCCAAGCGCGGCATCATGGGCCTCGTCATGGAGTTCGCGGAGGGCATCAGCCTCGATCGCGAGCTCGCCGAGCTGCCGCAGGGGGACCCGCGACGCATCGCGCTCGCGGTCGAGATCGGGATCAGCATCGGGTCGGCGCTCGCCGCCGCGCACGATGCGGGCGTCGTTCATTGCAACGTGAAGCCGTCGAACATCATGCTCACGGACGGCACGCACAAGCTGATCAACTTCGGCATCGCGGCGTCTCTGCGTCAGACGATCTACCCGGGCGCGCGCGCCGGCCTCGACCTCGACGACGTCTCGCTCGATTCGATCGGCAGGAAGGCCTCGTCGCTCGACAAGTCGGGGGACGACTCGGGGCCGCCGCTCACGGGGACCATCGGCTACATCGACCCGATCTGCCTGCGCACCACGACCCCGCCGAGCACCTCGAGCGATCTCTACTCGCTCGGTGCGACGCTCTACCAGTGCCTCACGGGCGACGTCCCCGCGCTCGCCACCGCCAAGAAGAACGGCGGCAAGGGCGTCGACGCCGGTGTGCTCGCCGGGAACACGCCGGCCACGCCCGTCGCCGAGCTGATGTCCGGGACCCCTCCCGAGCTCGCGAAGCTCGTCGACTCGATGGTGGCCGCGACGCGCGAGGGCCGGCCGCGATCGGCCGACGTCGTCCGGCACGCGCTCGAGCGGATCCGGAGCGCGCTCGCGGGTCACGAGCGCGCGCTTCCCGCGGAGGAGCGCGGCCCCTTCCCTGGCCTCGACAAGTACCAGGCCGAGGATCGTGACGTCTTCTTCGGCCGATCGGCCGAGGTCGCTGGCGTGATCGAGCTCCTCCGCACGCGCGGGCTCGTCGGCATCGTGGGCCTTTCCGGCACCGGCAAGAGCAGCCTCACGCGCGCGGGCGTCGTCCCCGCGATCGAGGACGGCGCGATCGGCGGGTGGCCGACGAAGTACCAGAGCGTCCTCGTCACTCCGGGGAAAGATCTGATGGCCTCCCTCGATGCGGCGCTCACGAAGGTGCTCGCCAAGCCGCTCGCGGAGCACCCCGAAGCCGTCGCGCAGCAGCTGGCGGCCCACGTCGACACGAAGGGCGAAGGCATCGTCATTCTCGTCGACCAGCTCGAGGAGATCGTCACCCTCTTCGACGCAAACGACATCCGGGCCGAGAAAGGGCGCCTCGAGGCGCTCGATCTCCTCTCGCGCCTCGCCGAGGCCCCCGTCGGAGTGCGCGTCATCGTCGCCGCGCGACGCGATCTGCTCGACAGTGTCCTCGCCGTCGACCCGCACTTCTCCCGCGCTCTGTCGCGTGGGACCCAGCAGCTCTCGCCGCTCTCGGGCGCAGGATGGGAAGAGGTGATAGATCAGTCGCTCGAGGCATACGGCTACGCCTTCGAGGATGCCGACATCCGCGGCGACGTCCTTGCCGACCTCAAGGCCCGCGAGGCCGCCATGCCCCTCGCCCAGTTCGGGCTGACGCGCCTCTGGGCGGAGCGCGACACCAAGAAGAAGAAGATCACCCGCGCCGGCTTCAGCGCGAAGGGAGGGATGCGCGGCGCACTGGAGCACCACGCCGATGCCACCGTCGCTACGCTGAAGACGCCGAAGGACACCCTCCGCGACGTGGTCCTCGCGATGACGACGCCCGAGGGCACACGCGCCCACGTGGCGAAGAGCGACCTCGTCGAGCGCTTCGGCGAGCCCGCGCGCGAGGCGATCGCTGCGCTCACGACGGCTCGACTCCTCATCGAGGAGAAGGAAGGCGTCACGTTCGTTCACGACTCGATCCTCCGCGAATGGAGCCTCGTGCGCGGCTGGCTCCAGGAGGCGCGCGACGATCGCCTCCTCGTCGCGCACCTCGAGCGCGACGCCGCGCGCTGGAGCGAATCGCGAGACGCGGCCGACCTGTGGCGCAAGGGCCGACTCGCCGCCGCCCTCGAGCTGTGGAAGCGCGGCGTGCCGCTGAGCGACGCCGTGCGGGCCTTCGTGAAGAAGAGCCACAACGAGGAGCAGAAGGCGCAGATGGCTTTCTGGGGCCTCGCGATCCTCGTCGTGGCACTCGTCGTCGGCGGCTCGCTCTTTTACGCGAAGGAGAGCGGCGATCGCGCCACGCAGGCGCGCAAGGACGCAGACGCGCTCAAGGCGGCCCTGGCGGAGGTGAAGACGCTGAAGCAGCAGGCGGACGAGAACGCCGGCGAGGCGGCGGCCAGCGCCGCCCTCCTCCACGAGCTGCAGAAGAAGATGGCGGCGGAACGAAACGCTTACGGCGCGGACGTCCAGGCGGCTCTCAAGAAGGTCGCGAGCGCGACCAGCCTCGACGGCGCGCAGAAGGCCACCGAAGATCTCAAGGCACGGAGCGGCCCCACGCAGAACGCGGTCGTGCCGCTCCCGGCCGACCTCACGGGCTCGTCGAGCGGACCGAAGCTCGACACGTCCGGGCCGTCGCCCTCCGCAGGAGGAGGCGGGTTCGATCAGGGCGCGATCGAGCGCGTCGTCAACGCGCGCAAGGCGGGCGTCAAGCGCACCTGCCTCGACCGCGCCGGCAGCACCGCCGGGAGCACGAAGGTCACTGCGACGATCACGATCGCGCCGAACGGCTCGGTCCAGAACGTGAGCACCGCGGGCGACGAACCGGTCGTCGCAAAATGCATCGAGCAGCAGCTCCGCACGTGGTCGTTCCCCGCGCCGGGCGAGGTGAAGACCGTACAGATCCCGTTCGTGTTCGTGCGGCAGTAAACGTCGGGCGACGGCGGC
>JAYSXP010000564.1:0-25969 GCA_043717125.1 Polyangiaceae bacterium
CCAGAGTTTCTTCCACGGCAGCGCGGTGCGGTCGCCGAAGAGAATCCAGTCCAATGCGGCATAGATCGGAAACGCAACATGGAGTACCCAGTTTGCCCAGTCGAGCGAGACGCCGCCCTCCAGACCCGCCAGGAGGAGGTTGTAGACGATGCCTACCATAACAATGTAGGTCGTCGCGCAGGCACGCGCGAATATCAGGACCCCTGTATGCGGGCGGCCCATGAGTGTGTTCAGAGCTGTGAGGAACAAGACCACCGCGCCGATGATGTTGCTCTGCATCGTGAAGAAGCCGAAGAAGTTGAACGGGTTGATTGTGACCCGCGTCGCTGTGTCCAAGAAGGTGGCCACGATCGCGACCACAACCAGCGAGACGATCGCTAACCGGAGGACGCCGAACAGGTACTTTAGTGATCTGGTCGGTGGTTCCGGTTTGATATCACTGGCTGCCGTCATGCTTCTCTCCTGTCGATCGTGCCCTCATGGTGACCATTGGTTCCATCTCACGGTCACTCGGCGAGGTGACGCCGGTCTGGTTGTTGCAGGGCGAGCATCGTCTTCGAGATCGTGAGCACCAGGTCTTCCGGCGGGATCGTCACGCCGCCGCTCACCTCGGGGAGGTCGATGTCCTTCGGCGCCACGATCGCGACTGGAACGTGGAGCGCGCGTTCGCGCAGCTTCTTCTCGTCGTCGTAGGGAGCGTCGTCCCCCGCGCGCATCTCGACGAAGCGCCGCACGGCGATCGCAGCGCCCGCGACCACGGACGTCGCGATGAAGACGAAGAGTGCGACCCACAGACGGTTTCGCCGAGGCGGCTCCTCACGCCAGGGCTCCATGCTACCGACGTCGACGGCCGTCACCGGGTCCATTCCTTCAGCCTATCGGAAGCGTCGATGCTCGCCTCAGACTCGTTGACAGGTTCCGCACCCGTCATCCGCGAAGGACGGCGCCGCTTCTGGCTCGATGGATAAGCCAGCTTCGGCGTTCTCTTCAGCGGGGATACCGGCGGACCAACCGGTATCCCTGACGGGGCGTCCCCGACGGGATTCGAACCCGTGTTAGCGGCGTGAAAAGCCGCGGTCCTGGGCCTCTAGACGACGGGGACCAGTACGAAGCGCTTCTACGTACCGTCCCGCTCCCCGGCTGTAAATAGCTCTTTCATCGCGCGCTCCCGGCCTCCCGCCCCGCCTCGGTCGCGCGTCGCGACCGTCTCGCATCAGAGCGCCCACCGCTTCGAGGAGGCGCGTCCGCGCGTCAGAGGCGTCAAAACGGGATGCCGAGCCCGACACGAATTCCGGCACGCGTGCCCGGCGACGAATAGAGCAGCCGCTCGTTCGTGGCATTGTCGCGCGTCGTCCCGACGCCGTGCATGTCGAAGAACGCGACCGCCTCGAGGAAGAGCGGACCGACGTCGAACTGCATGCCGAGGTCGACCAACCACGATGCCGCCACACCCGAGCCCTTGTGCGTCGCCCGCGTCGTCGTCATCGTCAGCGTGTTCTTCGTCGCGACGTCGGCATCGACCGCGAGCCCATGCACGCCGACGCCCGTGCCCGTCGTGAACCGGATCCAGCCGATCGTGGTGAAGCGGAGCATGGGCGTCAGCTGCCAGTGGACGATCTTCGTGGTGCTCTCCGCGGTGGCCGGGGAGATCGCATACGTCTCACGCACCTGCCCCACGTCGCCGTAGAGCTCGAGCGCGAAGGAGCGCGACGCGCGGTACCCGGCTCGCACGCCGATCGACGCGCCGGTGAACGCGCGCTTCGCCCCGGCGGTGCCTTCGCCGAGCGCGGGCGCGAGGCGCATGCTCTGGCCCTCGTAGGCGATCATCAGGACGAGGTAGCGCGACTTCTGAGCCGGCGGCGGCTTGCGCGGCGGCACGGTGTACGCAGGCGGAAGGTCACCAGGTTTGAGCAGGCTGATCGCGTAGTCGACCTTCGCATCCGAGGACACGACGACGTCTGTCGTCTGCGTCTGGTAGTCGGGGGCCGACACGACGACCCGGTGCGGCCCGGGGAGGAGCTTGCCGCTCCACACGCCACGCCGCGGCTCCGTTCCGTCGACCTGAACGACGGCATCCGGCACGCTGGGCGTGATCGTCAGCGTGCCGAGGCGCTCGCCGATCTCGAACGTCGCGTCGACGGGCGAGCCGGCCAGGAGGGACAGCTTCTTCTCCGGTGGATCTCCGAGCCCTTCGACGTGGGCGCCGAAGACATGGATGCCCGGCTCGAGACGGACGGGCCTCCGGAGCGCATTCGGCGCGAGCGCGACGTTGTCCACTGTGATGATCGCGTTTCCGAGCGGACGTTTGTCCCCCGCGCCGACCACCGTGAGCCGCACGGTCGCGACGACCTTGGCGAGCTCCGCGAGCTCCTGCTGCATGGCGGCGCGAACGTCGGGCTTGATCGAGTCTTCGCCTTCGTCGAGCGCCTCGTCGAACGCCGTCGCGGCCTCGACGGGCCGGCCGAGGCCCTTCAGGCACAGCGCGATGTTGCGCTTGATACCGGCCGCGGGCTTCTCGGCATACGCGGCACGAAAGGACTCGAGCGCGGGCGCGTACTGCCTCTTGTCGTAGAGCTCGACCCCGCGCCGGAAGTGAGTGCGCGCCGCGGCCTCGTCCGCGTGCGCGCCCAGGCTGGTGAGCACGAACGCGAGGACGATCGCGAGCGCTCGAGACGAGCGCAGGACAGGGGCAAAGGTCACGGGAGGTCGCGCTGGATGTCGAGGGGCTTCGTCGAGGTCGGTCTGGGCAGCGTGGGGACGGAGGTCCCGGTGCCGCTCGGGCGCCCACTCGAAGAAGTACTCGGCTTCGCAGGTGCGGTCGAGGCAGACGCGGGCACCGAGGCACCGGAGCCTGGAGGTGCGGCCGCGGATCCGCTCGCAGAGGCGGCAGGAGCGCTGGTCGCGATCGTCACCGTCGTGGTGACGGACGCCATCGCGCGGGGCGGGGTGATGCTCGACGTCGACGTCGTGTGCGCGGGCTCGACGGGCTTCTTCTCGAGCATCGCAATGACGCCGAAGGTGACGCCGACACCCATGAGCGTTGCTACGGCGGCCGTCGCCACGGCCACGCCGATCGGGCGCTTCGCCGGGGCACCCGACGCACGAGCACTGCTCGGCCGTTTCGCCAAGGGGACGTCCTTCGCCTTCGAATCGTCCTTCGCCGTCGGTGGCTCTTTCGCCTCCGGCGTCGGCTTCTTCGCAACCGTGTCCGGCTTCTTCGCGAAGCCGATCACCTCGTCCCGTGAGCTCTCGAGCGTGCCGACTCCGAGCCGCGTCGCAGCGCCCGGGTCCGACGACGGCCGCGACGAACGCACCGGCGGTCCGCCGTCGAGGACCGTCGCGTCCATCGGGCTCACGGCCGCCGAAGCGAGCGTCGACGGCACAGGGTCGAGCGGGACGCGCGTCCGCTCCTCGGGCGCGACCTCGTGGAGCGCTGCGAGCATCCGCTCGGCGGACGAGAAGCGGGTGTCGCGGTCGCGCGACAGCGCACGCGCGACGAACGCCGACACATTCACGGGGATCGACGGGTCGATCGTGCGTACGTCCGGAGCGTCGCGCATGCAGATCGAGAGGATCACCTGCTCGTAGCTCTCGCCGGTGTGCGGAGGGCGCCCGGTGAGGCACTCGAACAAGATGGCGCCGACGCTGTAGAGATCGGCGCGACCGTCCACGTCGGGAGAGGCCTGCGCTTGCTCGGGCGACATGTAGAACGGCGTCCCGAGGACGGTGCCGCGACCGGTGAGGGCGAGCGGGTGCGTCTTGTCGCGAGGGCGCTCGATCTTCGAGATGCCGAAGTCGACGATCTTCGCGAAGAGCGGATCGGTGTCGTGCTTCACGAGGAAGACGTTGTCCGGCTTCAGATCGCGATGGACGATACCGGCGGCGTGCGCGCGCGCCAGCCCGCGGAGGACCTGCGCGACGACGTGCATCGCCTCACCGAGCGGAACCCGCCCCATACGCCGGAGCCGCTCGCCGAGGTCCTCGCCTCGGAGTAGCTCCATCACGAGATAGGGGCGCCCGTCGTCGCTACCGGCGTCGAACACCGTGACGATGTGCGCGCTCTCGATGGCGCTCATCGCGCGAGCTTCGCGCGCGAACCTCGCGATGACGTTCTCGTCCCTCGCGAACTCCGCGTCGACGAACTTGATCGCCGCGCGCTTGCCGAGCCCCACGTGCTCGGCTTCGTACACCGCGCCCATCCCGCCGTGACCGACGAGGCCACGGAGGATGTATTTCCCGGCGATCGTCTTGCCGATGAGCGCTTCGCGGGCTGCGCGCGCACGCTCTCTCTGCTCGTCGAGATCGATCACGGCTGGCCAGCGCTCCTAATCAGAAGCGTACATCCACGCGCGGCCGCTTCGCAGCGAGCGGGAGCCGGGCGGGGGCCAGCGGATGCGGGCTACTTGGCGGGAGTGGAGAGCGTGTGGACCTGCGCGGTGAGGCGCGAGATCGTCCGCGAGGCTGCCTTCGGGTGCAGAACACCCTTGGTGGCGGCCTTGTCGAGGGCGACGGTCGCGACCTTGAGCGCGGTGGCGGCTGCAGCCGCGTCCTTCGCGTGGAGCGCGGTACGAACCGCCTTCACCTGCGTGCGGACGGCGCTCGAAACGCCACGGTTGCGAAGGGTGCGCTTGATACGCTGACGGTTGCGCTTCTCGGCTGAGGGATGGTTGGCCACTGCGGAATCCTCGACAAAAGAGCCCCGAAAGGGGGCCAGGGACCGCGCACTTTACGGGGGGCCCGAGGAAAGTCAAGGGTAGCAGCCGACCCTACCGGGCCGGGCGCCCGACCCACGCCCCCGCGCAGGCCAAACCCCAGGCGATCGGCGAAAACGCCAGGGCGAAGACGAGAGCCACGGGGGCCGCTGCCCCGAGGAGCACTAGCATCAGGAGGATGGCCAGCCCCGAAGCAAGGGCCGGCTCGAGCAGGGTCGGCAGGCTCGAGGCCTTCGCGATCAGAAAGCCACTCACCGGGAAGGCCGCGAGGACGCCCGAACCGAGAAGCGCGACCGGTGCGGTGGTGGCGACGTCATGCTCGTCGACCCCCGCGAAATCGACGTGAGCCCAGTGCCCGAAGGCCACCGAGAGGGCGAGCCCAGCCGTCATCGCGCCGATCGTGACGAGCGCCCCGAACAGGATCCAGCGAAGCGTGATCGGCTGGCCTTCACGCCGCAGCACGTCGCGGACCGTGCGCAGGCTCGGCGGGCCGGACATGTAGAGCGTCGAGACGCGTTCGAGCAGAACGGAGCTGCGGCTCGACCGCTCACCACGCGCGTGGAGGTCCCGAACGGCGAAGAAGGTCGTGCCCGCCATCGCGAGAAAGAGCGGGAGCGTTCCGACGAGCGCGCCGGGCCCGCGGCCGTAGACGAGGTGCGCGTAGAGCCCGTGCGCGGCCGTCGCCACGAGCCAGGCCGCGGGAAAGAGCGGGCCCGGCCGCTTGATCCGCTTCACGCGTCCGAGCGCATAGCCCCATAGGCACGCGAAGAAGACGTGCGCCGGCAGCGCCACGAGGGTGCGCGCGATCCAGATCCACCCCAACGGGTTGTCGCGGAGCGTGAGCGCGTTCTCGACGCACGCGAATCCGAGCGCGGCCGAGGCCGCGTAGACGAGGCCGTCGATCGGCTCGTCGAAGTGCTTCGAACGGAACGCGGGCCACATCGCGGCGACCTTCGAGGCCTCGCGCATCGGCGCCGCGAAGCCGAAGAGGAAGAGCATGGAGCCCGTGTTGCCCGCGACCTGCGAGCTCAAGTCGAGCCCCGTCCACGCGGAGGCGCGATGCTCGGCGTACCAGGTGACGCCCTTGCCGAGCCCGCCCAGCAGGAACACGAGGAGCACGAGCGGCAGGGGCTCACGCCGGCGATCGCTGAAGTAGACGACGGCAAGAAGGAGGAGCGCCGGTACGAGCGACGGTCCTATCCAGCGTATCCACGTCAGCACGCGCGCAGCTTAGCAAGCGGCTGGATCCCGGACAAACGAGCCGCTTTAACCGGCAGCGGCGACCATCGCCTCGAGGGCCCAAACCGCGTCCGCGAACCGCACGGGCACCGAGAGCATCGCGAGCATCGGATCGGCGCCCCCCTGGCTCAGCCGCGTCACGACCCGGTCGAGCACGGCCTCCGCGCCGAGGTCGGCCGCGAGCTCCTCCCACGCGAGCGGCAAGGAAGCCGAGGCGTTTCCCCCCGCAGGGACCGGAACCACGACCGCATAGGGAGCGACCGGGGCACGGATTGGCTCCACGGTCACGCCCAGCTTCTCCGCCGTGGGCGCGAGCAGGCGCGCGAGCAACGCACCAAGCGTCGCCGCCGCCTCGGCGGGCACCTCGCCGAGCGGAGCGAGGACGTCGAGCGCCGCCGCGGAGGTGCCCTTCACGAACGCGGAGAGCCCCGTCTTCGCGATCGTCTCCCGGGCGTGCAGAGCGACGCGCCATGCCGCATCACCCTCGATGCGGAGCGCGACGAAGTCGGATGTCGCCAGCGCCGATTCGCGCACGGTCGTCATGAGGAGCGATGCGTAGCCCGCCTCGACCAGAAAGCGCAGCGTGTCGATGTCGTCGACGACGACGCCGCGCACCTCACCGTGCTCGCGCCGCGCGACGCACGTGCGGACCCAGCTCGGCGTCCACTCCGGGAGGGGCCATGCGGGAAGGCCAATGCGACCGCGCGCGGGCGGTGCGTCACCTCGCACCAGCGGGCAGACCCGACCGCGCAGATAAGGCAGCATCGCCGTCCCGACCGCCTCGTAATAGATGCATAATGCATGCTTTGTCGTTCCGTCGGAGAGCACGACGAGCGAGGGCGAGGTCGCGCGACGGCGCGGCAGGTCCTTCTCGCTCAGCGCCGCCAGGGGAAGGATGCAGTCCTCCGGCGCGAGATCCTCACGCAGCCCGCGAAACACGGGATGGCGCAGGATCCCCTGGCTGCTCGTGCCCAGGTATCGAACCGACACGACGATCTCGGGCTTCGTGAAGTGGCGCCCGCGCTTCACCCGCGTCGGCTTGCCCACCGCGACGGGCTTCGGCACCTCGAGCGGCCGCAGGCGATCGAGGAGCTCGTCGATCTGGTCGTCGTCGAGCCCGCTGCCTACACTGCCGCGCATGACGAGCCGTCCGCCGTCATAGGCCGCGATGTCGAGCGCGCCGAGGCTCGCGCGCTTCCCCTCCCCTTCCGTCCACCCGACGACCACGAGATCCGCGTCGAGCTCGCACTTCACCTTCACCCAGTCGGTCGAGCGATCGTCGGGGCGATAGGTCGACCCCTTGCGCTTGCCCACCACGCCCTCGAGACCGCGCTCCCGGCACTGCTGGAAGAGCGCCTTTCCGTCGTCGAACGTGGGCTGGAGACGGATCGGGCCGGAGCCCGAGGCGCTCCCCAGGATCCGCTCGAGGATCCGCTTTCGCGCCTCGATCGGCAGCCCCGTGACGTCGCGATCACCGACGACGAGCACGTCGAACACGACGTACACGACGGGGACGCTCCGCGCGACGCGGCGTGCGCCCGCTCCGCGCACGTGGATGCGCGAGCCGAGGCGCTGAAAATCGGGCTTGCCCTCCTCGTCGAAGGCGACCACCTCTCCGTCGAGGACCACGCGCTCCTCGGCGAGCCACGCGAGCGCCTGGGCGATCTCCGGGTAGCTCTCGGTCGCGTCGCGGAGCCGGCGATACCCGAGCGTCGCGCGGGGACCGCGCTTGTCGGCGATGATCCGGACGCCGTCGAGCTTCAGCTCGAAGAGCCAGCCCTCGTGACCGAGCACGCGCTCGCCCGTCTCGTCGCGACCGCAGAGCATCGGCACGACCTTCGTGCCATCGCGATCGCCCAGCGGAGCGCCGAGCTCGATCGCCAGCTTCTCCGCGGGAGTCACAAACCGAAGTGTAGGCCGAGACGGAGCGCGGCGCCGAGCTGGAGGCCCGCGCTCGTACCGGACTTCTGGTAGAGCGGATCCTGGTCGAGGATGGCCGCCTGCGCCGGCGTGATTCCGGCGGGCTTGTCGACGGGCGGACGGTTCAGGAAGAGGAAATCGGCGAAGGCGCCGACGCCCACCGAGACCGTCGGCGTCGCGTAGTAGTCGAACGCAAAATCGAGCCCGGCGTTGAACCCGCGGATCTTCACGGCGTCGGTGTTGTTCGGCGCGCTCGTGCTGCCGGCCGACACGGTGCCGTCGGCGACGCTGCCGACGAACGAGTAGCCGCCGTGCCCGCCGAAGAGGAGGTCGACGTCACCGATAGGGATCTTGAAGCCGAGCTCGCCGTTGAGCTGCCACATGTTGAACGCAGCGAGGGCGTTGTACTTTGCGCGCACGCCGACGACGAGGACGACGAGCCGGATGCCCGCTCCGAGCGCGAACATCGGCCCCGCGGAGCTCGCCTTCTGCAGCTGCAGGGTGTCGGACGAGAACTGGCGCATGTCGATGTACGACCCGCCGAGATAGGTGTCGATCCAGAAAAGCTCGAACTTCCGACCGCTGTCCTTCTGCTCGGCCTCGTCGAGCTTGGCGGTGGTGCCCTGCTCCGCCGTGCCGGGTGCGTTGGGGTCGGCGCCTGGCGCGCCGGGCGCGTTCGGGTCCATCGGAGGAGGCGGCGCGATCGCCGGCGGCGGCGCGACGTCCTGGGCGAGGGCGCGAGCCTCCGACGGGCTGGCGAGGATGGCGGCGGCGGTGACGACAGAGAGCGAAAGCGGGGCCAGGAGTCGGCGCATCCGTATCAGTGTCGCATATCTGCTTTCGATGGCGAGGCGCCTTCCGCCGAACCGCCCGAGACAGCGCCCGCCTTCGGGTCGGGCTCGCCTTCATCGCCTTCGCCGGCCTCGTCGGGCGTCGCGGGGACGCGGTAGTCCTCGTTCAGCCACTTGCCGAGGTCGATCGACTTGCAGCGCGCGGTGCAGAACGGGAACGCCTTGTTCGAAGAACGCGGCGCCACCTCCTTGCCGCAGATCGGGCAGATCGACATGGAGAAGGTGATACCACGTCGAGAGATGTCGGCGATCTTCCTGCAGACGATCGAGCGCGTGACGCGTGAGCTCCCGGGAGCGTTCGCCGTGTGCGCCGAGCGCCTCGACACGGAGGGCGTTCGCCTCGCGTCGAACGAGCAGCGCGTCTTGCCTGCGGCGAGCGTGATCAAGATCGCGATCGCTCTCGAGGTGCTCTGCGCGATCGAGGAAGGCACCCTCGACGGCTCGCGCCGCGCGATCCTGCACGAGGCCGACAAGGTGGTCGGCTCGGGTGTGCTCACCGCGCTCGAGCCGGGGCTCGAGCTTAGCGTCTCGGACTTGCTCTACCTGGCGATGGCGATCAGCGACAACACCGCGGCGAACCTTTTGATCGAGCACGTCGGCACCGAGGCCGTGAACGCCCGGCTCGCGGGCCTCGGTCTCGTCACCACGCGGCTACGCGGGCGCATCTTCGTCGAGGGTGAGAGCGGCGAGCATTCGCCGTCGACCGCGAGCGAGCTCGTCGCGCTCCTCCGTGCGATCCATCGCGCGGAGGGTCTACCGCCGCGCGCGTGCGAGCGTCTCCTCGCGCTGCTCGCGCGCACGCAGACCGCGAGCACCATCGGGCGCGGCCTGCCCGACGAGCGTTTTCCGCGCCTCCTTGCGCCTCCCCCGGCGATCACGCTTGCGTACAAGACCGGCTCGCTCGAGGGGATCGTCGCGGAGGCGGCGATCGTGACAGTTCCCGGTGCGACGTACGCCATCGCGCTCCTGAGCGAGGGCTCGGGCGACATTCGCCCGAACCACGACAACGTCGGGCGCGTGATGCTGGGAGAGATCTCGCGCGCGGTCTACGAGACCTTCCGCGCGAGGCAGGCGACCTGAGAAGAGCTCACTCGGCGGGAACGGCCTCGACCACTTCGGCCTGGGCGACCACGAGGGCGGGCACGGGTTTGTCGTCGACCGCGCAGCTGAGATCGAGGATCTCCGCGACGTCCATCTGCTTGATCTGGTCTTCGAGGTTCTGCGACTTGAGGCCGTCGGTGAGCATCGTCATGCAGAAGGGGCATGCGCTCGCGACCGTCTTGGCGCCGGTGTCGACGAGCTGCAGCGTGCGCTTCACGTTCACGCGGTTCGTGTTCTGCTCTTCCATGAACATCTGCGCACCGCCGGCGCCGCAGCAGAGGCCGCGCGTCTTGTTCCAGTAGTCGGGCTCGACGAGCTCGACGCCGGGGATGAGCTTCAAGATCTCGCGCGGCGACTCGTAGATGTCGTTGTACCGGCCGAGGTAACAGCTGTCGTGATAGACGACGCGGCCGCGCACGGCCTTCTTCGGGTGGAGCTTGTTCTCGGCGAGGAGGCCGAGGAGAAAATCCGTGTGGTGGACGACCTCGAGCTTCGCGCCGAAGTCCGGGTACTCGTTCTTCAGCGTGTTGAAGCAGTGCGGACAGGCCGTGACGACCTGCTTCATTCCGCCCTGGTCCTTGTACGTGTTGAGGACGGCCGCGTTGCCCTCGGCGAGCGTCGCGAAGAGGAGCTCGTTGCCGGCGCGGCGTGCCGGGTCACCGGTGCAGCTCTCCTCCTGGCCGAGGATGGCGAAGTCGACGCCGGCCGACTTCATCAGGCGCGCGGTGGCGCGGGCGATCTTCTTCGCGCGGTCGTCGTAGCTCGCGGCGCAGCCGACCCAGTAGAGGACGGCCGCGTCCGGCCTCTCGGCGAACGTCGGAATGTTCAGGCCGTCGGACCACGCGGAGCGATCGAGGCGCGAGAGGTTCCACGGGTTGCCGTTGACCTCCATGCCCTGGAACGGCTTCTGGAGCTGGTGCGGGAACTCGCCTTTGACCATGACGAGGTTGCGGCGCATGTCGATGATCTTGTCGACGTACGAGATCAGCACCGGGCACTGCTCCTCGCAGGCGCGGCACGACGTGCAGGCCCAGAGGACGTCCGGGTGGATGATGTTGGGGACGAGATCGATCGCCGTGTACTTCGGCGGGAACTTCGCGTGCTGCGAGCGCGCGGCGACGAGCTCCGGATCGAGCGTCGGCTCGGCGGCGCCCTCTAGCCCGGGTTGGCCCATTTCCCCGCCCGAGAGCGCGGGGCCCCACGCCATCTCTCGCTCCACCAGCTCGCTCTGGTGTTCGTACATGTGATCGCGCAGCGCGAGCGTGAGGTGCTTCGGCGAGAGGATCTTGCCGGTCTTGTGCGCGGGGCAGTTGTCCGAGCAGCGACCGCACTCGGTGCACGTGTAGAAGTCGAGGACGGCCTTCCACGAGAGGTGCTCGACCTTCGCGATGCCGATGGCCGCCTTCGTGGGCTCCGGGAGCTCGAAGGCCGCGCCGGCCCTCTCCATGATCTGCTCGGCGCTGCCCATCGGAGCGAGGCGCCCCTTCGGGTTCAGGTCCTTGAAGAAGACGTTCGGGAGCCCGGTGATGACGTGGAAATGCTTCGAGTGCGGCAGCAGATTCAGGAAGATCAGCGGGAGCGTCGCGTGCGTCCAGAAGCCGACCTTCGCGACGATGACGAGCACCGAGGGCGAGAGCTTCTTCAGCGCGAGCGCCATCGCGGTGCCCGCCGGCGACGGGAAGAACGAGAAGCCGTCGGCGTGCTCTACGCCCGCGTGCGGGGCGACCACCTCGCCCATGCGGCGGCACTGATCGCCGAGCGCGATCGCCGAGCCGGGCGGACAGAGCTCCGGGAACTTGTGCGCGAGCGCGAGGGCCGCGCCGTCGTACGTGATGTCCGCCACCATCATCGTGAAGATGATGCCGAGGATCAGGATGGCCTCCATGCTGTGCGTGAGGCGCTTCTGGTGCTTGATGACGCGGAAGTAGAAAAAGACGGAGACGCCGGCCATGACGAGCACGGCGACGATGTCCTTCGCGAACTCGTAGACCTTGCCGAGCGGCTGCGTGGGGCCGAGGACGAGGAGGTTCCAGCTCGGGTCGAAGCCGCGGCCCCACAGAACGAGCGTCCGGAAGAGGAGGACCATGAAGCCCACGAAGATGAGCTTGTGAGCGATTCCGGCCGGCTGGTAGTAGGCCATCTTCTCCTGCGCGAGGCCGTAGCGGAGGACGGCCGAGATGCGCTCGGGGATGCGATCGAACCGGTCCGTGAAGCTCCCGACCCGGAGAAGCTGCCAGCGCCGCATCATCGACCAAAGGAAGACCACGTGGGCGGCCACGATGAGCAGGAGCATTGCGGTCGGGTTCATCGTTCCTCGGTCGTCCTCGCGGACGAAATTACCCCGGACATATAGGGACTTGATGCGCCTCGTCAATCGCGACGAGTGGCGAAGCGCGGCCATGCCGCGCGAGGCATGTGGCGTGCACGCTTTTACGCATGGATCCGATGAAATCGCAGTGGCGGGCAGCCGATTCTAGCCGGCGCAGCGCGAGGATGTGGAAGGTCGTCGTCGGCGTCGTGATGGCGGCGGCGGCCACGACGGTCATCGTGGCTTCTTGCCACGATCGGGGGAGCCGCGCGCGCCACGAGCTCACAGCTCCGGCCTACGTCGAGACGACGAGCGCCGAGGTGGTGGGCGCGGACGTGTCGATCGCCGGGGTCGGCCGGGAGCCGGCAATCGAAGCGGCGGCCCCGATCGCAGCGCCCACGGTGACCGTACCGCCGGCGATCACGGGGAACCCGCCGACGCCCGGTCCAACTCCAGGCGCCGCGGCCGCCACGGGAGCGCCACCGAGCACGAACGACAGCGCAGGGACCGCGATTGTGGCCACGACGTCGACCTCGACCGCA
This sequence comes from Polyangiaceae bacterium, assembly GCA_043717125.1. Classification (GTDB taxonomy): domain Bacteria; phylum Myxococcota_A; class Polyangia; order Polyangiales; family Polyangiaceae; genus Labilithrix. The sequence goes on from JAYSXP010000564.1 coordinate 12,674, forward strand.
GACACGACGACGGATGCCGCCGCACCTCCGCCCGCTGTCCCGACCGCGACACCGCCCCCCGCCGGCGCGGGACGCTTCATCACCGAGGCTCCCTACTGGGGCTCGAGCGCGTTCCCCTCGAACCCCGAGGCGGGCGCGGGTCCGTTCACGCAGTGACCCGTGACCAGCTCAAAGCTCGAACGTGAAGCCCTGCTTTTCCTGCGCGCCGCCCGGTGCGAGCGCGAGATCCATCGCGAACGTGCGATTGCCTACGCGCGCCGAGAGACGAGCGCGCACGGGAAGCTCGCCGCCGTGCGGATCCACGAGCCGTACCTCGACGACGTACTTGCCGCGCGCCGGCTCGTTGCCGTCGAAGAATACGTTCTCCATGTTCTGCCCGTGACAGCCGTCCTCGGGGCAGTTCTTCTCGAGCTGGAGGCCCGACGGCGTGGAGCGGTTCGACTTGTGGACCTTGGCGCCGTTCGGATCGGTGACGCTGATGTCGACGTCGGCCGGATTGTCGCCCCACGCGACCATGAACTGCAAGACTCCGGTACCCACGCCGCAGCCTTCGTCGATGACGCCGTTGCAGTTGTCGTCGCTCGCGTTGAAGCAGAGCTCGGGGCCGGTCGGCGTGCATGCCGACGTGACGACGACGCCATCGGAGGTCACGACGTTCTTCGCGAGGAGGTTCGAGCCCGGCGCACTCGCGGGGAGCTGCGGGCCGCAGGCGGCGACGAGGAGCGCGAGCGCGAGCCTCTTCACAGCGCGAGGCTCGGCGGGCTCGGCGGGCCCGCAGGGATCGAGAGCAGGAAAGGGCGCGCGTGCATGGTCGAGCACGCGAACACCTCGTCGCGCCTGAATTCCCAGTGCACGTACACGTTCCCGTCCGCCGAGCGGATCTGCGAGGGCGCGTCGTCGAACGGCGCCGCACGCTTGACCGATTCGACGGCCACCGCGTCGAATTCGGCGATACCGCTGCCTCTCACGACGCGAAGGCTGGAGAGGAGGCCAGTCTCCCCCTCGATTACGAGCTCCACGCGCGTGACGAGCTTCGTGTCGTTCATCGGATGATTAGGCGGTAGTGTGTCCAGCCTCTGGAGCTCCTTGTCCGCAAACTCGCGATGGAGCCGGTTGTGGATCCCGTTGAGGTATTTCGCGAATGCAACCGCTGCGCTGTTCAGCGGCAGCTGGTTGCCGGAACGCACGCTGCCGAGCGACGAGGCCTCGTCGCTTCGCTTCGGCGTCGGGCTCGAGGCCGGAGGCGCCGGAAGGACCGTCCCTGCGGTGCTCGTGGCAGGGTGCTCCTGCCTCGCGCATGCGGCGACGAACGCCAGTGCGATGACGGCCACGGACGCCCGGGTGCGCGACATCACTTCGGCGTGACGATGTTCGATCCGCCGGAGCCGCCCTTGGCGTCCTTCGCCTCGGGCAACGACTCGGTCGAGGCCTTCGGGTTCATCAGCTCGAAGAATGCCTGACGCGCGAGCTCCTGCGCGGGGCCCTGCTCCGACTTGAGCGCCATGAGCGCGCCCTTCTCGCCCATGAACTTGAGGATCTGGACGGCCTGACGGCGCTTCTTCTCGTCGGAGCCGCGCGAATCGCGCAGGAGGCGAACGCGCATCTGCACGCGGGTGACCGAGTGCGGGCCGTTGTCGTAGTCGATCCCCTGGATGGCGCGCGAGAGGAGCAGCTTCGGCCAGTCCTGGAGCGCGTCGTTCACCTTCACGCGCGAGGCGGCGAAGGCGTTGTCGATCCAGCGAGCGACGTCGCCGTTCTCGTAGTTCTTGTCGCTCCAGTACCCGAAGGTCTGGTTGTAGACGACCTTGAGCTCCTCGAGCTGCGTGGGGTCATCGTTGTAGGTGCCGATCATGCGACGAACGGAGTCTTGGTCGCCGCCGAGCAGGATGGCGAGCGCCGCGTCCGTGCGGGTCGATTTGTTCTTCAGCTTCTCGAAGAGCTGGCTCGTGATCGCTGGCGTGATGCCGCCGAAGCCGACAGCGCGCGCCGCCTGGTGCTGGACCTCGAGATCGAGCGTACCGTTGATGAGGTCGACGAGCCCCGCCGTCGCCGCGGGGAGCGGCTTACGGACCAGCGACTCGAGGTAGCAGCCGCGAATGAGCTGCGTCTTCGGGTCGGGCTTGTCGAACTCCTTCACCTTCTTGACGACCTCCTTCATCTGGTCGTCGGTGGCGACCCAGCCGAGGGCGAAGCAGGCTTCGATGCGTGATTGTTCGTTGTTTTGCTTGTCTTCGATGTACTTTACAAGCACCGGGTACGCCTTGGCGTCGCCCCACTGAGCGAAGCCGTGCGAGGCGCCGACGCCGATCGCGCGGAGGCTCATGCCCATGACGGCCATCCCGCCCTGAAGGAGCGCTTCCATCGTGGCGTCGACCTTCTCTGGCTTGCGACGCAGCTGCGCCTCGAGCGCGCCCCACGACTGCGCGTCCTGCATCCAGCCGACGTAGCGGAGCGCGCTCTGCGCGGTCGCCCACACGGGCGGAAAGTCCTGCTGGCCTTCCTTCGGGAAGGGCGTGCTCGGGTTCGCCCAAGCGCGCATCTTCGGGAGCGCGTCCTTCGCCTCGGCGGCCGCCATGAAGCGGAGCGCATTGGCGTGGGGCTGCGGCTTGTTCGTCATCCAGAAGTAGACGCCGTCGTAGGCCTCGGCGCGGATGTCGGCACGCTTGTCCGGATTGACGACGGCAAGATCGGCGAGCATGCGTGCGGACACGACGCGCTCGTTGTCGTCCTGGCGGTAATCCGGGTCGAGGTCCTTGTTGTACAGGTTGAGCGGGTCCTGCTTCATGCGCCACGCGAGGGCGGGCACGGCGCGAAGATCTCCGACCTCGGCGAGGCGAAGGCCGGCTTCGGTCTTCCAGTGCGGCGGCGGGTTCGTCGCGATGTACGCGGCGAGGGAATCGGCCGACCGCGGGTCCTCGAGCGACTTCAGCATGTCGAAGATGAGCTTCGTCTGGAACTTCTCGGTGTCGCGCTTCGACTTGTCGACGCTCTGGAGCGCGAGGACGAGCCCCTTGCCGCCAACGCCGTCGCGAAGCGCTTCGAGGAATTTCTGACGCGAGTCCTTGTCGGCCTTGGCGAGCGCGCTGAGGAGCGGCTGCATCGACTGCTCGTTCGCGATCTTCCCGAGACCGACCGCGGCCTCGCGCGCGACTTCGACGGACTTGTCCTGAACGAGCTTGATGAGCGTCGTCGTGTACTTCGGATCGGCGTTGCGCGAGAGGACGGTGGCCACGAGCTGACGAACGCTCTCGCTCTCGTCGCCGGCGAGCGTCGCGAGCTTGTCGATCGAGACCATGGCCGCGAGCTGCTCGGGATCGAACGCAGGGTTGCCGTCGAGGCGCTGGACCTTCGCAAGGTGGCCCGCGCGGTACTCGATCATCACCGTGTCGAACGCGGCGGTGTCGTGGAGGTTGGCGAGCGCCCAGGCGATCTGCGGCTTGTCGCTCGCGTCGGACTCTTTAAGGGCCTTGGTGAGCGCAGGCTTCGCGGCGTCGCCGCCAGGCGTGCCGTACTCGAGGATCGCGGTGGCGGCGGTGCCGCGCACACGGTGATCGGCGGACTCGAGGCCCTTGATGATGGAGGCGAGGCCCTCGGTGTCCTTGGCCCAGGCGAGCTGCGTGAACGCCTCTTCCTGAAGCTTGGGAACGTCGTCCATCTTCGCCCACTCGCGCCACTTCGGGAGGGCCTCGGTGAGCGGCAGAACGGAGACGAGCTTCTTCTCGTCGGCGATCTGCTTCGGGGTCTTTTGCTCGGCGGACTTGATGCCGCCGATGAGGAAGATGGCGGCTGCTGCGCCGGCGGTGAGGATACCGACGATGACGGCGGCGACGCCGAAGCGACCCCTCTTGAAGTTGCCGTCGTCACCGCCGCCGCCCGAGTAGCTCGGGACGCCGGGGTTACCGGGGGGCAAGCCGTCGTCATCCGGCGGCCACTTGGCCGCGTGCCTCACGGGGACGATTGCCGCGGGAATGCGGGCCGGCGGGGGCACGGGGTACGTGCGCGGCTTGGGAATGTCGGTGTGCGGCGTCTGGTTCATGGATCCCACGGTCGAGTTCGGTGGTCGAAGTGGAGCGAAACGGCGAGTGGCGAGCTGTGGCGAGCTGTGGCGAGCTGTGCCGGAAATGCACGAAGCGAAGGCACGCCAATGCCGCACCCCAAGTCGGGCGCGACGTTAGCGCAAAAGCCAGGGAAAGACCGCCCTAGTCTCGCGCGGACCCATCGCGCGCCGGTTTGGGTGGACAGCGCGATACTGCCCGCAGAAAAGGCGATTTGTCGACCTACCGCGCGGGCGCCGTCTCCTGCAGCTGCCCGCGGAACCTCTGCATCGCGTCCACGAAAGGCGCGACCGCTGCCTTGTCAGCGCCGAGGTTCTGCAGCTCGTCCGGATCCTTCGCGAGGTCGTAGAGCTCGAAGCGGCGGCCTCCGACGTCGACGACCTTCGCCCCGGGTGTGCGACCCGTGATCAGCGCGCGACGCATCTCGTTGAACGGCCCCTCGGGCATGTCGATGTACACGTCGCGCTCGACCGGCACCGCGCCGTCGCCTGCCGCGACATCGGCCACCAGGCTCGTCCCGCGCAGTGACCGGTCCGACGGCAGCGGCGCTCCCACCAGCTCCATGATCGTCGGCGCGAGATCGACGTGCGACCGCTTCACCGTCACGCGCTTCGGCTTCGCTCCCGGCACGTAGACGAGGAGCGGCACGCGCACGAGCGACTCCCACACCTCGCGGCCGTGCCCCACGTGGTTGTGCTCACCGAACGCCTCGCCGTGGTCCGCGGTCAGCACGATCGCCGTATCCGCGCCCCACGGCTGCGATGCCACGTACGACAGCACGCGCCCGACTTGCTGATCGGTGAACCACACCTCCTCGTCGTACGGCACGCGCGCGCGCGCGACCTTCGAGCCGTCCAGCGCATGGAGGTCCGGCGCGCCCGCGTGCGGCACGTACGGCAGATGCGGATCGAAGTAGTGAAACCAAGCGAAGAACCGCCGCGGCCCCGCGACGTTCTCGGGTCTGGCGAGCAGGTCGAGCGCGACGTTCGTCAGCCGATCGCTCGTCACCCGGCGGTCGTTGTCCGTCATCTTCGGCGGCATCGCCGACGTGTCCCACACGTCGAAACCCTGCTGCAGCCCGTTCTTGAACGTGAAGTATCGATGGCACATCCCCGCGAAGGTACGGACTCCTGCAGTATGCACACGTTCGGCGAGGAACACGTTGGTCGGAAAGAACGTCGTGTAGTGCTCGAAGTCTCGGTTCGTCTCGCTCGCGTAGCGACCGATGAGCATCGGGCCGAGGCTCTTTGGCGTGAACGAGGCCGTCGCGTAGGTCCGCTCGAAGACCACGCTCTTCGCCGCAAGCGCGTCGATGTGGGCCGTCACGGGCTTCGGGTAGCCCATGAAGCCCAGGTCGAAACGCAACGTGTCCACCGTGATGAGCAGCACGTTGTACGTCCGCCTCGCGGCGACGGCGGGCGCGACCGGAGCAGCCGTCACCGCCGGGGCGGGCGCCGCCGGGGCGAGCGGCGCCGCCGAAGCCACGACCAACGCGCTCGGCTCAGGAAGGCGCCGCGCCTTCTTCTCCCACGGCCACAGGAACAGCGCGGCGACCGCGAAGCCGCACAGGCATCCGAACGCGGCGGTCCCCAGAGCACCGCCGATGTCGAAGCGCGCGGCCATCGTTGCGTCGCCGTCGTCAGCCGGGCACGCCCGGCGTCCAGCGCGTGACGCGCACGGTACCGGGCAGGGGAAGCGGCTTCTGCGTATCGACGAGATCGAGCCCGAAGTTCGGCTGGATCGGCAAGAGCTTCAGCTCCTTGTAGCCGGGCAGCTGCGTCGCTTCGATGAAGAGCACCTCGTCGATCGACACGTTGTCCGCGGGAACGAACGGGGTCGCGTCGGCGGGGAGCGCCGGGAGCTTGATGGTCGTCGTGCTCGGCGGGAACACGACGGTCCACGAGCCGCTCGTCTGGGCGATCGGGCTGTTCCAGTGGAACGTGGCGATGCCGCCGTCGGCGCTCGTGAGAGCGGCCGTGCTCGTCAGCGCCACCTCGGGTCGCGCCGGCGTCGGCTTCGTGAGCGCGGCATCGGTGATCTTCGCGAGACCGCTCGCGTAGTCCACGCCGGTGAGGATGTTCGACGCGGGGACCGCCTCGCGACGCAGGAAGAGCCGTGTGCTCAGGGACGAGGCGTTGGCCTCGTCGAACGAGACCTCCGTCTGGTAGGCCTCGGCGAAGCCCGTGGGCGTCTTCCAGTTCCTGCCGCCGTTGTCGATGGTGCCGGTCGCTTCTCTCATGCGGAACAGCACGTCGTTCGCGACTGCAGAGAGCTCCGCTGTCGAGCTGAACAGCGTGGCCGGGACGTTCGTTGCGTTGAGGGTGGTGGTGCCCGGCGCGGCGAACGTGAGAGGACCCACGTTGAGCACGCCGCTCGGCGCGGGCTTGGCGAGATCCTTGGCATACCCGAAGCCGAGGATCGCCCCCGCCAAAGACGCCTCCGTCAGCACCGCGTTCTTCGCCCCGAGGCACCCCGGATAGAGGGAGACGACGACGGACGCCGCAATGCTGCCCCCGCTGTTGAAACACCCCGCGCCCGCAAACACGTCGAAGAGGTTCGCGGTTGCATTCGCCGCGCCGCTCGTGAACGACACCGAGTACTGCCCGAAGAGCGCGGGTTCCACGACCACGTCAGCGACCGACCTCACGAAGAGTTTGTCGCCGTCGGCGACGCCCACGAACGTGACCGGCGCCACGCTCGAACCCGCGCCTGTGCCTTGCGCGATCAAAACCGTGACCATGCTCGGCGCAGTCGCGACCGTCACCTTGCCGGTCGCGTCGGTTGACTTTTCGCCGATGACGAGCCCGGCTGCATCCTGGAGGATGACGCGCACGTTGTTCGATGGCAGCGCGCCCTCGGTCACAGTGACCGTCACGCCGGACGGCGCAGGCGGCGAGGAGTCGACACCGGCCTCGGGCAGCGGGCCCGCCTCGGGCGTGGTCCCCGCCTCGAAGCCCGGGCCAGCCTCCGGATTGAACGCTCCCCCCGAGGAGGACCCCGAGCTGTCCTCGCACGCGAGCGGAAGAAGGAAGACAGGTGTGACGAGCGCGAGGAACCGAAGGTTGCGCATGCTCGAAGAATGCCGCTCGCAGCGCTCTCCCGTCAACGCCGACGGCGTCACCCCGCGGGGTGACCGCGTTCTTCGCACTCACCTACACGGAGTGATCGGCGCGCTCTGCGTCGTGTTCGTGTCGTTCGTTCCGCCGTGCGCGCTGTCTCCGAGCGTCGCGCCCTGCGAGCCGTCCTTCGGCTGGTTGTCGCCGAAGACGATGTCCGACTGCGCGGCGAAGGCCGTCATGTCGACGTGCGGCGGTTGGGTTACGACCGGCGCGATCGTCAGCGCCTTCAGCTCGGGGAGCGTTCCGTTGAAGAAGTCGGAGTCGACCGCGCCGCCGATGCCCGCGACGCTGCCGTTGTCGGCGTGCTGCCAGAAGTGCCAGTCCGTCCAGCCGCTCGGCATGGTCGGACACGTCGAACCATAGTTCGCGACCCAGAGCGTGTACCCGCCGAAGCTCGTGCCGATCACGTCGGACATGAACGCCGCGGTGTAGACGATGGGCTTCACCTTGAGTGCGGCCTCGATCGTGGCGAGCCACGTCTTCGCCTTGGTCACGACGACGCTCGCCGCGAGCCCGTCCGCGGACTCGAGGTCGAGGACAGGCGGAAGATCGCCGGGCTGGAGGCCGCCTGCGGCCGCGAGCTTGTCGAGGACCATCTGCGCCTGGAGACGTGCGTCCTGGCTCGGGCGGAAGAACTGATAGGAGCCGCGCACGATCCCCGCGGCCTTCATCGCCGGCCAGTTCTGCGGGAACTTGGAGTCGACGGAGTTGAGACCGTCGCTGATGCGCGCGAACGCGAACTGTCGCCCCGCCCCCTTGACCTGCGACCAGCTCACGTTGCCCTGGTACGCGGACACGTCGACGCCGGTGATGGTCGTGCCCTTCGCGCACGTCTTCAACGCCTCGCTACCCGAGCCGACGCATCCGTCGCCGACAGGGGCTTCGGACGACGAGCAGCCGGCGGCTCCCATCACACCTGTGAGGAAGACACATACTGCGACCGCTCCGGAGACCTTCGACATGCTGGGGGACTGCTCGAGCACAGCCCGTGCCGACCCTCTGGCGCTTACGACGTAAAACGATCCCCGCTACTTGCGAGCGTCGTCACGAAGCCTCCCGCGAACAGGCGCGAGCCGCGTCGCGAGCGCTCGCGAGCGACTCCACGAATACATAAGCGTCCGCTGGCGCCCGGAGCCCCACGCTGGCGCACACGCGACCTCACACGCGAACGCTGCGGCCGAGGCGGCTCTTCAACTCCATGCGCGCACGCATCGCGCGCGCGACGTCCTCTGCTTCGAGGCAGCGATCGCGAGCGAGCGCGGCCTGCAGCGCACGCATCGCCTCGTCGGTCTCGCCACGCGCGGCGAGCGCGCAGCCAGCTTCGACCATCAGCTCGGGATCCCCGGGCAACACGGCGAGGCCGATCCCCACGACCTGCATCGCGCGCTCCGGATCTCCCTGCGAGGCGAGGCGGCTGGCCGCTTCGCGCGCGGGAGCGACGAGCGCCCGGAGGTCGCGACGTGAGAGCGCGCGACCGATGAGCGCTTCGCCGAGCCCTCGAGCTTCGACGAGCCGATCGCCGCTCGCGTCGGAGCCCTCGTTCTCGGCGCGTGCGATGAGCTTCGTGAGCCGCTTGCGCACGCGCTCGAGCCCTTCGGCAGAGGTCGGGATCGAAGCCGTTCCGCGCGAGCTCGCGAGCCCGATGGTGGTACGAAGATGGACGAGCCACCCGGGCAGCTTTGGCCGCACGCTCGCCGCGAGATCGAGCGTGCTCGGAGGCGTCGATTCGAGGTTCGCGCGCGTCTCCGCGTCGAGGTCGTGCGGCTCCCACCGGGCACGCTCGGCGTCGAGACGCCACGCGAGGACCTCGCCCGGATAGACGACGAAGTCGATCGTCGCGTCCCCTGCGGCGGTCGTCGTGCGCACCCGGTGGCGCCCCGAGGCGACACCGCAGAATCCACGCACCGGCTCCGTGGCCAGGCGAGACCAGGGCTCACGCACGTCATCGACACTGCACGCATCCCACGCGTTGCCCTCGAGGATGACGAAGCCGCTGGGCTCCCGCTCGGGCTTGCGCGCGCGCTTCAGGCGTCGTGTGCGAATGAAGCCCACGAAGATCGCGGCCGTGAGCAGGCTCGCGAGAGCGAAGGCGGCGACGAAGAGCGGCGGCACACCTTGACCGTAGCGTGGGTTCTGCGGTGTGCACGTGCTCGCTCGTGCAAGAGCTTGCAGGCCCGCGGGGACTTCCTAGAGAACCGACGCGCAGAGGACGTAGGCGCGACAGCCCACGACGTTCTTTCCTTCGCCGTCCACACATTCGACCTTCCACCCCGTCTCTGTCGGACGGCTCATCATCACGGTCGGCGGATGGCCGGCAGCGCGCAGCTTCGCGTCGATCTCGTAACCGCCGCCGACGACCGTCGAGCCGTGCGGGCACGTCGCAAAGCCCTCGTTCGAGGAGCTGCTCGACGACATCCTCGGCGGCGGAATGGGCGGCTGGCAGGCGGCGGTCACGATCGCGAGGCCACCGAGCGCGGCGAAGACGGAAAGGTGGGACATGCGTGGCACGATACAGTGCCTCACTTCGGGAGGGCGCGGAGTCGACTGGAGAGGTCTGCGCGGAGCTTCTTCTGGCTCTCGCTCATCACGGCATGTGCGGTGCGCGAGAGCGCCAGCTCGAGCGCGCTGCGCTCGCCCGGTCCGTCCGAGCGCGCCTTGGCGATGTCCGCCGCGAGACCGAAGACGCGGAGCGACCGCGGGCCGTACACGCGTACCGCGGCGCGCTCGATGGCCGCATGCGCGTCATCGAAGCGTTTCATCGTGAAGTACGCGCGCGCGAGCCTCGCCGGCGGGTTGTAGTCGTCGGGAAAGGCGCGCTCGCTGTCGGCAAGCATCGGAATCGCGCGCTCCGGTTCGGCTGCGGCTAGATACGCCGAGAGACGGTGCGGATCGAACACGGCCTTCGCCTCTCTGGTGGGAGCGCTGGCCGCGGCGCGCTCGAGGAAGGACGCCCACGTGCGGGCCGTGGCCTTCGCGCCGGCCTCGTCGCCCTGATCCTTCTTGGTCTCGACGAGCTCCTCGAAGAGCGCCGAACGATCGTCGGCGATCGTGCGAGGGTCCGGGTCGGAGGCCGCGCGCTCGGCGGCTTCGGCGAGCGTTCGCATGTCGGACGCGCGCTTGCCGTCGCGCGCGCACGAGAGGCCGGTCGCAAGCAGCGTCGCGCGCGACGTCCCCGGCGCGAGCTGCGGGGCCTCGATGACCGCCAGGTCCGCGCACGCCGCGTAATCCTTCTTCGACGAGAGCAGGCCGATGAGCGCCTCGACGGCACGCGGCCGCTCCGAGAAATCGCGCCGACCCGCGAGCGCGCGGTACGCACGCTCCGCTTCCTCGACTTCACCGCGCGAGGCGGCCTGGTTCGCGCGGAGGAACGCCATCGTCAGCTCGGGTGCCCCCTCACGCGCGCCCTCCTTTACGGTCGCGAGCAGCGTGACGAGCTCGGGGGCCGTTGCCGTACCTTCCCAGCGCAGCAGCGGTGACTCGCGCTGCGCGTCGATCACCCAGAGGGTCGGCCACGCGTGATTCGTGAAGCGTTCGGCGAACACCGCGTTCGAATCCTTCTCCGTGTCGATCGTGAGCCAGACGAAATCGTTCGCGAGCGGGGCGAGCGCCGGGTCCGTCAGCACGAAGGAGCGCATGCTCTGGCACGAGTGACACCACGGAGCCCACGCGTCGACGAAGATGGGACGCTTCGTCCGCTTCGCCTCGGCGAGCGCGCGCGCATAGTCGTCGTGGACGAACGGGAGCACCTCGGCAGCGCCCTCGCCGGAGTGCACGACGACCGCATGCGGATCCTGCGGAGCTCGCGGAGCCCGCCCGCAGCCGAAGATCGTAACGAGACCGAGCACGGCAGCGACGACCGCGCAGGCGCGTGCCGCCGCCGCAGCGCGACCGGTCAAGGAGTGTCGCCGCGGACCGTGAGCGACCACTTCGCCGACGGGCTACAGGTACCGGAGACCCAGCGGACCTCGACGGTCACCGTGCGGTCGTCGTTGCTGCCGTTCGAGATCGAACCCTCGCCCCACTCGAGCGACGCGCTGTCGGCGCCCGTGCTCGTGCTGCTCTTGGAGACCGCCGAGCACTCCTGGCCACTGCTGCCGCCGGGGAGGTAGAGGAAGAGATCGAAGTTCGTACCGGGCGGCGACGTGAGCTCCGCCTTCGCTAGGAGCGAGAGGCCGAACACGCTGCTATCGTTCTCGGTCACGCGGACCTTGAACCACTGCGAGCCGCTGCCCTGCGCCGTCTTCACGTCGGCGCCGGTGTCACCGCTGACCGAGCCGAGGTCGGTCGCGCCGGTGCAGACGTTGAGGCTCGCGCAGGCAGCGCCGCCACCGCCGCCGCCGCCCGCATCCGCGCCGGCATCCGTGCCCGCGCCGGCGTCCGTGCCGCTGCCACCGCCACCGCCGGCGTCGACGTCGCCCGCGTCGGGAGCGCTCTGCTCTTCCTTCGGCTTCGTCGAGGGCGGAAGGACGACGCTGTTCTCGTCACCCGTGCCTGCTTCACTCGGAAGGGTGGTGAGGTCGCTCTCGCCGACGTCGGCCTCGGTGCTGCCCACCGCGCATCCGATGAGCGCGCTGAGCGCGAGGGCGCTCACGAGAGTTCCGACGACACACTTCGTGATCGAGACCTGCTGCATGGCCGCCCACGTTAGCGCAGAGCTTGGTTCGCGCTCGGTCGCGCGGCGTCGCGTTCGCGTCTCGCACGGGATCGGTAACACACGCTCCGACGTGTGCGACGGACGGAGATATGGGGCCAAAATGCCGTCAAAGAAGCCCATTCTTGTGAAGGGCATCCTCGATGGCGCTCTGCAGCGTGCTGCGCGTCTGCGAGCCGTCGAGGAGCGTGCGATCGACGAACATCATCGGAACGCCGTCTCCACCGAGCGCGCGGAACATCGAAGTGTCGCTGTCGATGCGTGCATCGGTCGCGGAATCGGCGACGCACTGCTCGTACGCGGCTCGCTCGGCGCCGTGCTCGAGCGCGATCTGCTCGCATGCGGCCTCACCGAGATCGGGCGCGCGATAGAGCGCATCGACCACCGCCTCGGCGGCGGGAAGTGACTGTGTGCACACCGCAGCCCGTGCGGCCGTACGCGCATCGGGATGCATTGGGAGCGGGACGTGACGGAGCACGACGCGCACGCGCCCCTGTCGCTCGGCGACGAGAGGCGCGAGCACTGCGTGCGTACGCTGACAGAACGGGCACTGGAAATCCGTGAAGAAGACGACCGTGACCGTTCCGCGCGGCGCGCGCGCGAGCTCGTCGCGAATGGCAGGCGGAAGTCCGCCTCCACACGACGACGCGAGCGCGGAGAACGCGAGGAGCGCGAGCGACGGCGACGAGAAGAGACGCTGCACGCCCCTCACCGCCATCAGAGCGCCACGACGCCCGTACGGATCAGGTACGAGAACCGCTTGCGCTGATCGTCGTCGAGCATCGCGTGGATGCGCGAGAGGGCGAGGGTGACTGCATCGCGCAGGCGCTCGGCGCTCTTCACACGAAGATCGCCGCCCTCACCCGAGCGCGCTCCACCGAAGGTCGATCCCTCGACGGCGTCCGCGAACGCCGTCACCGTCCTACGGTTGTCGACCTCGGCCTGGGCACGTTCGGTCTTCAACTCGTCGAGGATGCGCGCGAGCTCGGGAACCTGCGCCTCCGAGAGCTCGAGCTTGTGCGCGAGGAACCGAAGCGGCCGCCGCACGCCGAAGCCGCCGCCGTCGTCGTGGCCGCCGAAGCGACCGCCAGGTCCATGGCCGTGCCCCGGACCGTGACCGTGACCGTGACCGTGGTCACGTCCCCAAGGGCCGTGGCCGCGTCCGACGCCAGGACCGCCAGGACCACCCAAGCCGCCGCCCTCGGGACCACAAGAACCGGGCTCCGCGCCCGCGAAGCCATGATCACGAGCGTGAGCGCGGGCGTGTTTCCACCACGAATAAAATGCAGGATGCATGCTGTTTCTCCGACTCGCCGAGGCACTCTCGCTCCCAGCGGGGTTTCCAGCGTGGGCACCTCGCCTCACGCCGCACGGACCGAGGTCCGTGAAATCAAGGTAGCGCACGATCGCGACACGTCAACGCATCCGGCGGTCGGCGGGTGCAAAGCGCGGCGGTCCCGTGAGAGAATCA
>JAYSXP010000565.1:0-9262 GCA_043717125.1 Polyangiaceae bacterium
GGCGTCGTACTCGCGATCCCGATGAAGCGTTCGATGATCAACCGCGAGAAGCTCAAGTTCCCTTCCGGAACGGCCGCAGCGGTCACGCTGCAGGGGCTCTACAGCCACGGCGCCGAGGCGATGCGGCGCGCGCGCGCCCTCTTCGCGACCGCCGGGATCGCCGCGCTCGTTCCGCTCTTGAAGGAGCTCGACATCCGCAAGGTCGGCGTCGACCCGAAGACCGGCAAGACGCTGCGCGACACGCTCGTTCCCGGTCAGTCGAACGTCTTCGACTGGATCACGGGTGTACTTCCCGAGTCGTGGTCGCACCGCATGCTGAACGCCGGCCCGCCGAAGCTGCACCCGGGCGGCGCTGCTTTCCACCTCAGCGACTTCCACATCAAGCTGGATCATGGCGTGGCGCTGCTGTTCGCCGGTGTCATCATCGGCGTGCGCATCACGTTCTGGATGGTGATCGGCGGCCTCCTCCTCACGGTGTTCCTGGCGCCGCCCGCGCTCGACGCGCTGTGGGTGAACGCCGTCGGCGTCGAGGTCGGTGCCGTGACGAAACCAACCAGTGCCTGGAAAGAGATCGGGATCTGGACGGGCGCTCCGATCCTCGTGTCGAGCGGCCTGGTCGCATTCCTCGCGCAGTGGAGGACTGTCGTTCGTGCGATCGACGGGATGCTATCCAGCGCACGCGGTCGCAAGAAGGCCGGATCGAAGGACGACGGCCCCGTCGACCCGGACGCCGTGCGCCCCGAGGACGTCGAGGTCCCGTACACGTGGTTCGCGAGCGGGATCGTCGTCGCCGGCCTTGGCGTGATCATCGTCGCGTGGCGCGTCTTCGACATCCCGCTGCACCTCGGGCTGCTCGCGGTCATGATGACGTTCGTGCTCGCGCTCGTAGCGTGTCGCGCGACCGGCGAGAGCGACATCACTCCGGGTGGCCCGCTCGGCAAGATCATGCAGCTCACCTACGGCGTGCTCATCCCGCAGAGCTCGACCGCGAATTTGCAGACTGCAGCCATCACCGCGAGCGCTTCGCTGTCGAGCGCCGATCTCCTCAACGATCTCAAGTGCGGTTATCTGCTCGGCGCGAACCCGCGGCGGCAGTTCCTCGCGCAGGCGGCGGGAATCCTCACCGGCACCATCGCGACGACGCTCTGCTACTTCGTGCTCGTCCCCGACGCGAGCGTGCTCACCGGGACGGACCTCAAGGCGCCTGCGTTCCCCGCGCCCGGTGCGCAGCAGTGGAAGGCCGTCGCGGAGGTGTTCAAGTACGGGCTCGGCAACCTCCACCCGATGTCCCAGATCGCGATCCGCTATGGCCTGCTCATCGGCGCGGTGCTCGCGCTCCTCGAGCTCACCGTTCCGAAGCCATACAAGAAATGGGTCCCTTCACCGACCGGCATCGGCCTCGGCATGGTCCTCCCGTTCTTCTATCCGCTCGCGATGTTCATGGGCGCGATGTTCGGCGAGATCGCGACGCGCGCCAACAAGGCCTGGGCCGAGCGATACGTCGTCGCGATCGCGGCCGGTGGCATTGCCGGCGAGAGCATCGTCGGCGTGCTCGTGCAGGCACTCAACAACTTCGTGCTGCACTGATGTCGGCACGCGCGCTCGAGCTCCTCGAGCAACACTTTGGATTCAAGGCGTTTCGCCCCGGCCAGCGCGAGGTCGTCGACGCCCTCACCGGGCGCGGGCGCGCGCTCGCCGTGTTCCCGACCGGCGGCGGCAAGTCGATCTGCTACCAGCTCCCCGCGCTGATGCTCGAAGGGCTCGCGCTCGTCGTCTCGCCGCTCATCGCGCTGATGAAGGACCAGATCGATTTCCTGCGCAGCCGTGGGATCAAGGCCGCGCGCCTCGACTCTTCGCTCTCGCCGGAGGAAGCGCGTGCGCTCGCGACCGAGATGGCCTCGGGCACGATCACGCTGCTCTACGTCGCTCCGGAGCGCTTCAACAACGAGCGGTTCCTCGACACGCTGCGGCGCACGAAGATCGCGCTCTTCGCCGTCGACGAAGCGCACTGCATCTCGGAGTGGGGTCACAACTTTCGCCCCGACTACCTGAAGCTCGCCGAGACCGCGAAGAAGCTCGGCGTCCCGCGCGTGCTCGCCTTGACCGCGACGGCCACGCCGTCCGTCGTGAAGGACATCTGCACGGCGTTCGACATCCTGCCCGAGCACGCGATCGTGACGGGCTTCTACCGACCCAACCTCGAGCTGGTGATCACGCCGGTGGCCAACGACGAGCGCGACGGCACGCTCGTCGAGCGCATCTCCTCACGCGCGCCTGGGTCGACGATCGTCTATGTGACGCTCCAGAAGACCGCCGAGCGCATCGCCGAGCTGCTTCGCAAGAAGGGGCAGCCGGCGGAGGCCTACCACGCGGGCATGGAGAGCGAGGACCGCTCTGCCGTGCAGGATCGCTGGATGGCCTCCGACAGACGCATCGTCGTCGCGACGATCGCCTTCGGCATGGGCATCGACAAGTCCGACGTTCGGTACGTCTACCACTACAACCTGCCGAAGAGCCTCGAGAGCTACAGCCAGGAGATTGGCCGCGCCGGACGCGACGGCGAGACGTCGATCGTCGAGCTTCTCGCGTGTCCGGACGACGTCGCTTCGATCGAGAGCTTCGCGTACGGCGACACGCCGGCGACCGCGTCGCTCGCCGGCCTCGTGAACGAGCTCGTCGGGCGCGAGGGCGACATCGAGGTGAGCCACTACGCGCTGTCGGAGCGACACGACATGCGGCCGCTCGTCTTGCGGACGGCGCTCACGTACCTCGAGCTCCTTGGGGTCCTCCGCCAGAAGACGCCCACGTACGCGGGCTACAAGGTGCGGCTGCTCCGGCCTCGGGGCGAGGTGCTCGCGCAGTTCAAGGGGGAGCCGCGCGATTTTCTCGCCTCGGTCCTCGACCACGCGAAGGCGGGGCGAATCTGGCTGGCGATCGATCCGGCTGCGGTCGCGGCTGCCCTCGGGCAGGAGCGGACGCGCGTGGTGCGGGCGCTCGAGGTGCTCGAGGAGCGCGGGCTCGCCGAGCTCACTGCCGCCGACCTGCGGCACCGCTACGAGCGGCTCACGGGTCACCCGGACCGCGATACGCTCGTCGAAGACCTCGCCTTGCGTTTTGCGAAGCGCGAGGCGCAGGAGATCGAACGCCTCGCCCAGGTGCTTGCGCTCACCGAGCTCGCGGACTGCCACACCAATGCTCTCGTCGCTCACTTTGGCGAGGTGCGCACGGCGCCGTGCGGGCACTGCGTTCCGTGCCGGACGGGAAAGGTCTCGCCCCTCCCCCGGCCCGCCCCTGCCCCGCCGCTCCCGGGCGACCTCGACGTGACCGCGGTGCGCGCGCTCGCGTCGAAGCATCGCGACGCGCTCGGAGAGCCGAGGCAGCGAGCGCGCTGGCTCGTCGGCCTCACGAGCCCGGCGCTCACGCGCGCGAAGCTCACGCGGCATCCGCTCTTCGGCACGCTCGGAGGCCGCTCGTTCCGCGAGGTGCTTACGTGGTGCGAGAACGATACGGGCGATCGTGAGCTCGGCTGAATTGGAGCTCGTGGATTCGCCTCCCCCTGGAAATCCCGGCGAGTGCGCTGGTCCACGGGGGCCTGGCGGCTCGGCCTCGTGGTCGAGTCGCCTCCTCGTCATCGACGCCGCCTTCTCTCGGGACGAGGACGAAGACCGCGACCCGCCCTAAGCGCGTGTTTTTGCGCTGACATCTCGACGATCTCGAAATCTGTGCGACGGGTACGCGCGGTCGGCGTCGTTCGGATGACCTGCTTTACGACGGCTCGTTGCGTTGCGCGACGGAGCCGCATCCACACTCGGCACTGGGTTCGCGCATGGCGTTCGCAGTCACCGCCGCGCTCGTTCTCGCGCAGGTCTTGCGAGCGCCAAGGAGTCCTCGAATGAGCAGTCTGCGGTCAGGCTTTGTCGGTCTCGTGGTGGTGGGTCTCTGGGGGACCTTCGCGGTCGTCGGGTGCAGCGCCGACGGGACGGGTTACGTCGACGACGGCTCGGCGACCGAGCCCGCGCCCGAACCGGTGGGTGCCCAGCTCCCCGGGGCCACGAGCGGCAACAACAGTGGACCGGCGACCGACGCGGGCAAGCCTGCGAAGGATGCGGCGGGCAAGGACGCCGCGGTCGACGCGGGGCCGCCACCTCCTGTCGCGGGCACCGCGTGCTCGCAGCGCGACGAGGTGCGGACGAAACCGTGCGGTGTGTGCGGCACCCAGGCGACGGTGTGCCTCGCGGATGGCGATGCCAGCACGAGCACCTGGACGGACTACTCGGCTTGTGGGAACGAGCTTGCCAGTGGCTGCATCCCGGGAACCGTGGTGAACGAGGCGTGCGGCAACTGCGGCACGGCGATGAGGACCTGCACCGCGTTCTGCGCCTTCACCTCTTCGTCGTGTGCGGGGCAGCCTGCTTCGTCGTGCGTCCCAGGTGGGGTCGAGCTCTCGAGCGCCGGCTGCCCGCAGGCCGACCTCTTTCACACGCGGACGTGTCAGAGCAGCTGCCTCTTCGACAACTTCCGCGCGACGTGTGAGGCTCCGCCCACCGTGGTCGAGATCGGACCGACGCCTGGCAGCGTCACGTCGACGATCGCCGTCCTCTCCCAGGGCCAGACGCTCTCGCGGATGAGCGGCACCTGCCCTGCCGCTACGTTCTCGACGACGATTGCATCGCCGTATGTCTACCTGCAGGTTCACAATCCGCTCGCGCGCCCCGCGGTCGTGGCGATCTACAACTCGCTCGCGCCCGGTGGCGTCGCCTTCAAGACGGTGCTCGCGGCGTACGACGGCATGACCAGCCCCACTGACGACGACTCGCGCAAGGCGTGTGTCAAAGGCGTCAGCACCTTCGGTACGACGGCGCTCACGGGCGACAGCAGGTTCGCGTCGCTCGACGGCACGAGGGCGGTGACGATCGCGGCGGGGGCGACGGTTTCGGTCCATGTCGCCGCCTACAACGCGTTCGATCCGCTGAAACCGGCCGACTCGACGGGCCACGTGAAGTTGAACGTGCAGACCGTGTCGCTACCGTAGTCGCTATTTGCAGACGAGAGGAGAGGCTGCGAAGCCGACGGCGACGCCTCCGGCGTGGAAAGCGTGCTCCACTCTCCTCATGAGCACATGGGTCGTCACGGGAGCGAATCGCGGCATCGGGCTCGAGATCTGCACGCAGCTGAGGGCCCGCGGCGACGGCGTGGTCGCCGTCTGTCGAACGAGCTCACCCGAGCTCGACGCACTGGGCGTCGAGGTCGCGTCGGGCATCGAGATGACGAGCGCGGACGGCCCCGCGCTCGTGGCGACGGCGCTCGGTGACCGGACGATCGACGTGCTCGTCAACAACGCGGGCGTGCTCGTCGCCGATGCGCTCGAAGCGCTCGATGTCGAGGCCATGCGCAAGCAGTACGAGGTGAACACCCTCGGGCCGCTTCGCATGACGGCCGGCCTTCTCTCCAAGCTCCACGCCGGATCGAAGGTGGCGCTCGTCTCGAGCCGCGCCGGCTCGATCGGCGACAACGGCTCCGGCGGGCTCTACGGCTACCGCATGTCGAAGGCCGCGCTCAACATGGCAGGCGTGTCGCTCGCGCGCGACCTCGCGCCCAAGAAGATCATGGTGGTCCTCCTCCACCCGGGCTTCATCCGGACGGGCATGACCGGCGGCGCCGGCAACGACGACCCGCCCACCGCGGCGAAGGGACTCATCGCTCGGATCGACGAGCTCACTCCCGCGAAGAGCGGGAAGTTCTTCCACGCGAATGGCGAAGAGCTGCCCTGGTGATCACGGGCCGATCGCGACGATGGCCTTGTCCGTCGTGACGTAGAGCGTCCCGTCGGTGTCGAGCGCCGGTGCGCTGCGGATGCTCCCCTTCGCGTTGACCGCGAAGTAGAGGAGCCCCTTCTGGGTGATGGCGTAGAGGTTGCCGTCGGCAGAGCCGACGTAGACGGTCTCGTCCGCGCCCACCACCGGAGTGGCGACGGCACCGAGCGTCGCGTACGTCCAGCGGAGAACGCCGGTCTGCGAGCTCACGGCGTGGAGCTTCTTGTCGTCGCTGCCGACATACACCGCGCCGGCGCGCACGCACGGGGCACCCGAGATCGGCCCGCCCGCGGCGTAGGCCCAGCGGAGCTTTCCGTCCGCGTCGAGCGCGTAGAGCTTTCCGTCGCTCGAGCCGACGTAGACGCTCTCGTCACCGCCGACGACCGGCGAGCCGAGGATCGCGCCGCCGGTCTCGAAGACCCACTTCGTGGAGCCGTCGCGCGTGAACGCGTAGAGCTTGTGGTCGGAGCTACCGACGTACACGGTGCCGTCGACGGCGAGGGCAGGAGAGGAGCCGAGCGTGTCGTTCGTCGCCACCTCCCACTTCGCGACGCTGCCGTCCGCGGCGACGGCGACGAGCTTCCCTGCGGTGGTAGTCACGTAGATCGTGCCGTCGCTGCCGATCGCGGGGGACGAAAAGATGGGCGCGAGCGGGCGCTGAAACACCGCACGCGCGGGGCGGAACCCGGCGTCGTAGGCGGAAGCGTCGCCGCCGTCATCCGCGCCGCCGTCGGTTCCCGCGTCGCTCGAAGCGAAGCGATCGACACCGTAGAGCGATCCGTCACTGCTGCCGATCACGGTGAGGCCGGTCGCCGAACGAACCGGCGAGGAGCGGACCGCCCCGCCGGTGTGCAGCGCATTTTGTACGGTCCCGTCCGGCGAGAGCACGACGACGTCGTGATCGGCGGTGCCGACCCAGATCGATCGATCGGCCCCGATCGCCGGGGAGCTCTCACCCGCGGGCAACGCCACCGACCACTTCAAGGTCGCGTTCTGCGGCCCCGCCCCCGCGGCCACACCCGCGCGCTTCGGACATCCGCCACGCATCGGCCACGGTGCGTTCGTCTCGATCCCCTGGGCATCACCACAGACGTTGCCGAGCGGCACGTCCGCATCGCCGTTCGGCGGGGTCGTATCGCCGAGCAGCGATGCGTCGCTGCTGCCGTCGACGGGCAACATCGCGTCCGCGTGCTCGGCGCTCGCACACGCCGCGAGCACTCCGAGCGCGAGCGCTGACGACAGAGCCGTGAAGACGAGCAAGGGTCGAATTACCGCGAGTCGCATGCGAAGCGGCAGCCTAGCACCTCGGCGAACACCGTCCGATCGGTCGACTCGACTCAGCCGCGCCCAAGGACCTGCGTGGCGCGGTGGGCCAGGAAGACCACTCCGTAGACGGCAAGCACGACAGCGAGAGTTTCGATGGTCGTCATGTCGTTCCTCCTTTTCTGACGGTGCCATCGTGGACGCGTCATGTTGCACTACGAAGATCGCCCGGTGCCGATACGGAAAACTCCGCAGCCCGCGCGACCTTGACGAAGCGGGGCCGTATCCCCAGAAAAACAGGAAAAGGCGGTCCGGAACCATGAATGCCGAGCGCAAGCAGGTGGTGATCGTGGGCGGAGGCTTTGGCGGCCTCGAAGCCGCGAAGGCGCTCGACGGCGTGAACGCCGCGGTGACGCTCGTCGACCGCGCGAACTATCACCTCTTTCAACCGCTCCTCTATCAAGTGGCCATGGCCGGGCTCTCGCCTGCCGACATTGCGTCGCCGATACGCGGCATCCTCGCGGATGAGCCGAACGTCCGCGTCGTCCTCGGGGACGTTACGCGTGTCGATCTCGACAGCCGCCGCGTCTACGTCGGCGACGAGCCCGTCGCTTACGACTGGCTCGTTCTGGCGGTCGGCGCGCAGACCTCCTACTTCGGCCACGACACCTGGGAGGCTCACGCGCCGGGCCTCAAGCGCATCGAAGACGCTCTCGAGATCCGGCGCCGCGTGCTGCTCGCCTTCGAGCGCGCCGAACGCGAGCCCGATCCGCGTGCACGGCGCAAGCTGCTCACCTTCGTCGTCATCGGAGGCGGGCCCACGGGGGTCGAGCTCGCGGGCGCGATCGCCGAGCTCGGGCACTACGTCCTCGGCCGCGACTTTCGCGCGATCGATCCGCGCGAGGCCAAGATCGTCCTCATCGAGGCAGGCCCGCGCATTCTGCCTTCGTTCTCGACGTCGCTCGGGCAGAGCGCGGTCGAGCAGCTGGAGGAGCTCGGCGCGGAGGTGCGCACCGGGCTCCGCGTCGTCGACATCGACGCCATGGGCGTCGACGTAGAGAACGCCGACGACGCCTCGATCACGCGCGAGCGCATCGACTCGGCCACCGTCGTGTGGGCCGCGGGCGTGAAGGCGAACGGACTCGCACAGAAGCTGAGCGTGCCGACGGACAAGCAAGGCCGCGTCATCGTCGAGACCGACTGCTCGCTCCCTGGAAAGCCGGAGGTCTTCGCGATCGGCGACATGGCGCGCTTCGAGGAGAACGGCAAGGTGCTCCCCGGCGTGAGCCCTGTCGCAATGCAGCAGGCCCGCTACGTCGGGAAGATCATTCGCTGGGAGCTCGAGAGCGTGGGACGACCTCCGCGCAAGCCCTTCTCGTATTTCGACAAGGGCTCGATGGCCACCATCGGACGCTCGCGCGCCATCGCCGAGGCGCACGGCGTCAAGATGCGCGGATTCATCGCGTGGCTTGCGTGGCTCTTCATCCACATCTGGTACCTGATTGGCTTCAGGAACCGCGTTGCCGTCCTGCTCACGTGGGCGTGGTCGTACCTCTCGTACAAGCGAGGTGCGCGGCTCATCACGTCGACGGGCTGGAAGCCCGAGCTCCCACCGTCGTAGCCGACCGTGCGCCCCCGTAGCCGTGTACGCTCCGGGTCATGGGCAAGATCGACGACATGCGGCGACAGCGTGAGCAGCAGTTCGCCGACGCCGAACAGCGCGAGGCGAAGGCCGCAAAGGCTCCCAAAACCGCGCCTGCTGCCGCGCCCGCGTACGTTGCCAAGAGCCCTCCCGTCGCCACCTCGTCGACCGCCGAACCTGCGCAACCGTCCCGACCGACGCGCCCGACAGCCAGCGCGAAGAAGACGTCGTCGAAATCGGGCGCGTCGGTCGACGAGACCGGCAAGTGCCCCGACTGCGGAAAGACGAAGCCACTCAGCAACGGAATGCTCGCGAACCACCAGAAGGGGTTCGGCAAGGCCTGCAGCGGCTCGCGCAAGAAGCCAGTTTGAGCATGCGGCTCAGCGTGGCGTCGAGAGCGCGCGTGCTTCGCGAAGGCGCTCGATGGCCTTCGCGCTGTCGCCGGCCTGCGCGAGCAGCCAGCCTTTCCGCGTGAGCGCGAGAGCGAGCGCCTCCTCGGCACCCGGCTCCTTCGCGAGCGCCGCGCCTCGTCGTGCAGTGGTCG
>JAYSXP010000566.1:0-25875 GCA_043717125.1 Polyangiaceae bacterium
CGCAGTTCAGGCAACTGAACGTGGCGCGCGGTGGAGCAGCCTGGTAGCTCGTCGGGCTCATAACCCGAAGGTCGGAGGTTCAAATCCTCCCCGCGCAACAAAGCGCTGTAGCACGACGCCCAAGGCCCCCAGCCTTGGGCGTTCGTGTGTCGGGGGTAGGGATCGTCAAAACGGCCATGGGGAAGAACCTCGACCGCGCTAGGTAGCGCCCGTTGCCCTGAGGCTCAAGCGTGAGCCGGCCGCCCTCGAACAGGTTGAGGAGCGCCTCCCTTCCTCGCGTCGGATCGGTCGCGATGATCTCCGTGAGCGTCCGGTACTGACGGCACACGTCCTCGGGCGTGGGGAGGTGGAGCGGCTCGCGGGACTCGCGTTCCAAGTCGGCGATGGTCGCGCGCTGCCGTTCTGCCTGCGTCTTGTAGGCGCGGAGGTGGCTCCCCAGCTCCTCGGAGAGGCCGCCTTCCGCGACTGCCTTGGCCAGGTTCCCGATGCCTCGTTCCGTCTTCGCCAACTCCTGGCGGAGCTGCTTCAGATCGGCTCCTGAGTCACGCGCGTGAGTCGTGAGTTCGGCCTTCAGGCGCTCCAAGTAGTAGCTCGCCGCCTCGGTCGTCGCGAGGTGCTCATCCAGCGCGCCGAGCACGGCCTCGCGCAGCACGTCCTCACGAACTGACTGGCTGTTCGGGCAGGCTTCGGGGCCCCGCTTCATGTTCGCGCCGCATCTGTAATAGCGAGCCGACGAACCGCCCGCGATGACCATCGATGTGCCGCACTCGCAGTGGACAACGCCACTCGTCGGGTAGACCGTCGCCTTGCCCGGATGCTTGGCACGTCCTTTCGCATTGCCGTCCTCATCCTTGGTGTAGCGATCGGTGACCGCCTTCGCGCGAGCCCGAACCCGATCCCAAAGCGCCCGGTCGATGATCGTCGGGCACGTCAGGTGCATCACTTCCGATGGGGCTCGCCGTTCCGGTACGCGCCTCTCGGACTCCGCGTCGAGCGAGTTCTCACGGGTCCACTTCCGCTCCTTGTACCGCCACGTCCCGATGTATCTCGTGTTGCGGAGGATCTCGCGCACCGTCGACGCTCCCCAGGTCTTTGGGCAATACTTCGGGTCGAAGCCCGGCTTCGGATTGGCCCGCGGCGAGGGGATCTTCGCCGCGGTGAGGTGCATGGCGAGGCGTCTGGTCGACATGCCAGCGTCGTACAGCTCGAAGATCTGGACGACGACGTTTGCCTCCGGCTCGTAGCTGACGAGCGGGTACCCGATCACGTCTCCAAAGTCGTTCTTGCGCGGCTCGCTCCGATACCCGTACGTCCGGCCCCCGGTGGACATGTTGGCAGCGGCGCGCCCCTCGAGTCCGCGGAGGGTCGCCTCTCGGAGATCATCGATGAACGCGTCATTCATCATCGTCTTCATCGTGAAAAAGGCCTTCGCGCCCTTCTGGAATGAGTCGATGCCGTCCGTGACGCCGAGGAGACGGACCTTGTTCCGCGTGGCGCGCTTGAACAGGTTCGCGCCGTGCTCGTTGTCGCGCGACAGCCGCGAGACGCTTTCGACGATGACGGCCGTGACGTTGCGCTTGTCGATCAAGTCGAGGAGCTGCAGATACCCTGGACGTCGGAACCGAGTGCCGCTCGCGGCTGCGTCGTTGATGACGATGACCTTGGACGGGTCTCCGCCCTCTCGCTCGACGAAGCGCATGTTCCCTCGAAGCTGGTCGTCAAGGGATGCGTCGCGTTGCATGTCGCTGCTGAACCGCTGGTAGCAGGCGATGCTGTCTGACTTGGTGAATCTTCCGTGGTTCATGTTCGCGGCTCCTGCTTCAGTCGAGATCATTGATTGCGGTCTCCCAGCATTGCGCGTACGGCGACTGCCGCGAGGACGTCAATGAAGCGCTTCTCTGCATCCGTAAGCGTGGCGTCGTCGTCGGCTTCACCGTCATCCAGGTCCTTTTCCGATGCGACGCACGGCGGCTGAACTGCGTTGCCGGGGGCCTGTTTGCTGCCCCCCGTCGCCCCGCCCGGCTTTGACCTCGGTGGTCCGTCCTCCCGTTGCCGATCATCTAGCGGCTCGGCCGCTGGCCTGCTGCCTGCCGTGCGTGGCGATCGCGTTGCCACGACGTCACACCCCTGGGCGTCGTGGCGCACGACGCAGTTGCACGAGGACAGCCGTGACTCGTCGCTTGCCCGAGCCATGAGGCGCGAATGAGATGCCCGTCGCGCGCCGAAGAAGGGCGTCTGCATCGAAGCAAAGGCGACACTCCACGCACGTGATCCCGCGCGTCTCGTTGGGGCAGGGGATGAAGCGCACGCCGGTCTGGTCGAACCACGCGCGCCCATCCTCGGGGTGCTTGCTGACCAGCAGCGCGGGCGCGTACCCCTGCGCGAGCGTCACGAGCGCGTCGACCGAGCGCTCAAGGCTCGCGAGGACGGAGATAGGCGCCCACGCATGGCGTGCGACCTCTCGCCAGGCGTGAGTGAACGTCCATATAGGGCCTCGCCACGTGGCGCACGCAGCGCTCACGATCTTCGCGCTCGCAGTCGACCGGCAGTCGCCGGACACGTGCAGCCGCAAGGGAGCGTCGGTCCGCAGCGTGGTCGCCACGCGAGAGATCTGCTCTGCCTCGTCGCGTGCAAGATCGAGGGTGGTCAGGCCGCGTCTCTTGGCGTTCCGCTCCAGACGGGCCACGTGACCACCCGGCTTGCGCTGCCCGTAGCACCCGTGGTCGAGTAGGGGGCAGCTCTTCGGGCAGGTCTGAACCACCGGAACTGTCGTGGCGTAGACGGTTGCCTGGCCTTTCTTGCGGAGCTTCGCGTTTCTGGTTCGGACTACGATCACCACCTGCGTCGCACGGTCGTTCATACCGGCCGACTTGCGCGGAGGGCCTCGCATTAGCGCCGGTCGCCGAAATATTTTTCGACGGCAGATGGAGTCGGGGAGATCTCCTTGCGAGTTCGGGCTCTTGGCCGCCAGACCAGATCGCGTACGATTCCTAGCGGTAGACGTTTCGTATCATGTCGCCACGCACCACGAAGGCCCACGCTTTGCTGAAACTCGCTCGGCGTGGCCCCTTCCGCGCTCGCGCGTTGGAGGCAGTCGGCATTCCGCGGGCGTATCTCGCGCGCCTCGTCGAGCGGGGTGAGCTCGAACGCATAGGGCGAGGCGTCTACCGCGTGCCCGATGTCGACCGTGACGAGAACGAGCTCGCCGACATGGCACTCTCACTCGTTCGGGTTCCGCAGGCCACCCTATGTCTCTTGACCGCCGCACGCTTGCACGGTTTGGTGCGGAGGGCGCCCGAGGCCATCTGGCTCATGATCGGCACCCACGACCGCCGACCGCACCTTGTCACGCCGCGGGTCGCATGCGTTCGCGCGCACACGCGAGTGATGAACTACGGAGTCGAACGACACACGTGCAGGTTTGGCGTTCTTCGCGTCACCTCATCGGCAAAGACGGTCGCGGACTGCTTCCGGTATCGACACCGGATAGGGCTCGACACGGCCGTAGGCGTCCTGAAGGCGTTCCTACGCGACGTGCGAGGCGGGGCTGAGGGCGCTACGCTCAAGGGCCTCGTCCGCGCCGCCAGCATCGATCGTGTGCTCACGGTCATCCTTCCGCATCTACCCGGCCGGACACGACAAGCCGTCGAAGCGCTCCGAGGGGCACGAGCGAGAGAATGACCGATTCGGCCAGCGGTGCTCGCCGAGGAGCTGCCCGTCACCAGCGACCGGAACTCGTGTTCAGCATGCTCATGTCTCTTCAAAGTAGTCGCTGTCGACCCTCGGAACTCGCAGCGCCTTGTGGCTCACGCCCACTCCATGGTCGATCATCAGCGCGGACAGGTGCTCGCCATCGACGAGAACGATGCTTCCGCGTGCTTTGGCCGCGGCGTGTCTCGCGTCCTTGGTGAACGCGCTCGTGGTGATGAAGACCCCCTTCGAGGCGCCCTGGAGCTGGAGGGCGCCCATGAAGCCCTGGACGTCGGGGCTCCCGACCGTGTTCTTCCACCGCTTCGCCTGCACGTAGACCTTCTCGAGCCCGAGTCGGTCGAGGGAGATGATGCCGTCGATCCCGCCGTCGCCGGAGCCGCCCACGCGCTGCAGGTCCGAGCGGCTCGTGCCGTACCCCATCGCGTGCAGGAGATCGAGCACGAGCTGCTCGAAGAACTCCGGCGGCGCGCGGCCGATATTCTCGAGTAGGTCCCGCCGGACGCTTTCGCGAAGCTCCGCAAGCGCGGCCTCGATTCGCTCGTCGGGGCTCGAAAGTGCCGCGTCCGATGGAAGGTCCGGCCCCGACGGCGTGTCATCCGGCGCGTCCTTCTTCGGCCGGAGCCGCTGCTTTCGGTCCACGTTGGCCAGGCGTTCCACTTCCTCGTCGGAAAGCTTGGGGTTTGCTGCGGCGTACCGTTGGCCGTCGGGCGTGAGCCGCCAGAAGCCCTGTCGCGGGCTCGTAGAGAAGCCGGCACGCTTGAGCCGATCGTGCGCCCAGCCGTTACGGTTCTTGTAGAGCGGCTGCACTCCGCTCGGGACACGCTCCGTCCGGTCGTCCGCGCCTAGGCCGAGCGCGATGGCGACCGCCTCGTGTGCGTCCGCCGCGCGGACGCCATCAGGGTGCTCGGCGAGGTAACGGAGAAGCGGGGGGATGAATCGGTCGTAGGTCGGAACGGGCATGTCGCACCGGGCTAGAGAAGTGGTTCTTGAGAGAGCGTCTTGCGCCACGCGAGAAGCGAGTTCGCTCTCCGCCGTGCCGTCGCGGCGCCCAGCCCCGTCTTTTTCTCCAGCCGCTGGCTGAGCTTGGCGGCGTCGGGTACACGTTGCGCGAGTAGGCCGGGAGCGAGTTCGTGGAGAACCGCGCTCTCGTTGATCGCACGCTCGAGGACCTCGCGTTCTTCTTTCGTTCCGCGCACCGTGCGCACCAGTTCGGCGCCCAGCTCCGTCAGCGTGGCGAGATTCCGGACGAACTTCGCAAGGCCCAATACCCGCGCGGCATGCAGCCGGTAATGGACATGGCGGTATGAGAACCGCGTGGTGATCGCCACATCGGCGGGTGTCATGTCACCGGAGGCGAGCGCGTCGACAACGGCGCGGACCAGATCGAGAGAATCGGCTTGGGGCACATCCCGCTTCGAGATACTCGCCGACAGTCCCTGCTGCGTCAGCGTCCGCGCCCTGAGCGAGTACTCGACCACGCCCTCGACGATCTCGCGAACCTGCTCGTTGCAGCGCCGGAACTCGATGAGGGCCAGCACCTCTTCGCCCAGCTCGGCAACGGCTTTGGAGATGCAGGCGTGGACGAAGGATTGGGTGGCCGTGAGCACCTCTCCGAAGTCCAAGATGAGCGGCTTACCAGCCCTGAGGGCCGGCAAGATGGCCTTCCGCCGCTGATCACGTGCCCAGTCCTTGTTCTCAGCAACGGGGCCGGGCATCCGAACGACGCGGCGCCTCATGTGAACCGAATCTTCCGTTTGGCCTCACGCATCGGCTCGTCCGGCCCGGCCACCGCCGCAATGCTTCGGATGAAGTCCGCATGGCTACTTCCCGACTGACCGAGGTCGACCGCGACGAGTGTGCCTTTCCAACCGGGCAGACCGTCGTACAGGTCGTGGCGCTCCTCCGTCGGATTCCGCGCCGGAGGCGCGCCCGGCCGACTTCGAGCAAGCCGATACACCGCTGAGCCCGAGCCCAGAAGGAAGAACTGGGAGCTCAGCCGGGCAAGGCCGCGGGCATAGAACAGCCCGAGGCCGGCGTTGTCCGGCGAGCCGTAAGGACTGGAGGATGCGCCGCTCACACCCGGCTTCGCGGCACCGACGATCGCCCCTGCATCGGTCTCGAAGTTGTAGTTCCGTCGGAGCGACTCGAGGACGCCGCGCCCGCAGTCGGCAATGCCGATCGAGACGCGCTTGGCCTTTGGGTATGTCTGAACGCAGACGAAGGCGGGGGCGCCCGCGTGCTCGAGGACGTTCCGGCACATCTCAGCAACGGTGTACTGCGCTGATGCAATGAGCTCCGGCGAACGCAGGATAGCGCCCATCTCCGCGACGAGCGCGGTCAACTCCTGCTGCTTCTGAATCTTGCGGAGGGCAACGAAACGCCCAGCACCTTCGTGGTCGACCAACCCGTCCGTCGGCCCGCCCGGCAAGAAGTCGAAGAGGCCCAGGCGTCTCGCGTAAGCGATGCCCTTGGCCTGCACGTTGCTGCAGCGAATCTCAACGCCGCGGGCCCTCCAGTGGTCCGCCCAGGCGGCGAGCATCGCGATTCCAAACGGCTCGAACTGGTTGTACTTCGGGTGAAACGAAAGGTGCAGCGCCTTCGGCGACAGCGGGAACAACACCGCTTCGCGGAGGAGGCTACCGACGTTGTGGAGCTTGAGTGCAGAGGGAAGCTGAATGACGTGAGCGTCTTCCCGTGGCTCGCGTACGCCGGAGCTCATCGCACCGCTCCGGTCTCTACAGGCGCGCGCGCCTCGCGCTCCACTCGGTCGCGGCTGCGGTAGTCGCCAGGATACTTCGTCGCGATGTGTCCGGCGATCGTGTAGAGCCAGACCTCGCGCTCCTCATCGAACCCGTGCCGAGCGAAGTGCTCGATGGCGCCGCGACGCTGAGACACCTGCTCGCTGAGGACGAGGCGCAGTGCGAAAGGGAAGTGTGCGACCTCCGACGCGATGTCTGTTCTTCCCGTCGAGACGTCGACGGTCCCATAGACGCCCGAGCTTCGCGCGAAGGTTCCCCGGACGAGCACAAGATCGAACCGGTACTGCGGTGGGAGGCCGGCGCTCC
Organism: Polyangiaceae bacterium; assembly: GCA_043717125.1. Classification (GTDB taxonomy): domain Bacteria; phylum Myxococcota_A; class Polyangia; order Polyangiales; family Polyangiaceae; genus Labilithrix. Next base: position 6,777 of record JAYSXP010000566.1, read on the forward strand.
GCCTGTCGAGGACGAACTTCACGAGCTCGGGGTGCAGATCCGCGAAGGTCTCCGCGTTGACCGAGAAGAACATCGTGGCGACCTGCTTGAGGAATCGTAACGGGCGACCACGAAACGGGACGAAGAATGCGGTGTCGTGCTCGGGCGGGACGCGCTGAAGACGCTCGAGCGCCTGCCTCGCCCACTGCGCGTACTCCGCGCCGTACCACGAGCCCGTGTTGTTGTTGCACGCCTCGCAGAGCGTGAAGGCGCCGCTTCCGCGCTGCTCCACGCGACCGCCGCGCCCGTCCCAGGCGCCGGGGGTCACCATCTGCTGCTGACTCGCACGCACGATTCGCTGATCGTTGTAGGCCGACTCCGGCGGGACGTGTTCCCACGAGAGCGGCCCCACCCGGCCGCAGATGCGGCACTTGCCTTCAGGCCTCCTCGACCGCGCCACGCTTGCCCCCGAGTCCACGTTTGCGTCTTGTTGGCGCGGGGTGAGCCCCGTTGGTCGCCGTGCCGTTCGCGCCGGCGATTCGCGCGCGCATCGTCGCGGCGGGCTCGTCGCTCGGGTCTTGCGGCACGAGCTCGCCGCGGAATGCCTTGGCGAGGGTCGCGCGATCCAGCGATGCTTGCTGAGCCGAGCAGCTCGCCGTCGCCTTGACCGCGCTCTCGACGGCTTCCAGCCGTTTCGCGATTGCAAGAGCGATTGCCTGCTGCTCCGCCATAGGCGCGACAGGAATCGGGATCTCGCGCGCGTCTTCCACATTGATTCGAGGCATTGCGTTGCCGAAGTATCGCGCCTTCATCCACCCCTGCGCTGACGGCCCCTCAAGCCAGCGCGCCACGTAGCTTCCGAGAATCGCAGATGAGGGCCGTAGGCGGACCGTGCCCTGCGTGACGTTTGCGCCATCAAGCCCGGAGGGGACGATCGCAACCTTCAGGTGCCGGATGATGCAGAGAAGGACGTCGCCCTCCGCAAGCTCTGAACGGCTATGCGCAACGGCAATCTCCGGGGTCGTGCGCCAGAGCTGGTCGACGAGAATGCGACCTTCCTCGATGTCCTGCCCCCGCACGTACGGGATGCCGTGGTCGAGTGGCGGTCCAGGAAGAACGATGCCGTAGGTGATCACCGTGTCCGGAGCGACCACATCGCTCGCCTTCGCCCAACACCACCCCTCCGGCAGCTCCGGCAACCCCGTCATGTCGACCAGCGCGGGCTCCTTGTACTTCGCCTTCCACTTGTCGTCGCTTGGGCGCTTGCCCTTCGCCTTTAGCTTGGCGAGCTCGGTCTCTTCCCACTTCTTGCGGCGCTCGGTGCGGATACGCTCGAGGAGCTTGCTGGCGGGCTCGACGTCCTTGTTCTTCGCGCGCCAGTCCTTCGTGAGATCGCCGCGGAAGGCCGACGCGAGGATCGACTGCCGAAGCTTCTCGAGGAGCGGCGGCACGGCGTCGAGGACCTGGCGCGCGCGCCGGCTACGCGTCTGAAGAGCCTCGAGCTTGGCAACGATGCGGCGCTGCTCGTTCGGCGGAGGTACCGGAAGCGACAGTGCGCCCAGGTTGCTTCGCGAAACGCGACTGCGCGTCGTACCGCTGGCAGCCAGCTCGACCTTCGCCCTGAATTGAGGTGAATTGATCGCGCCAGTGAGCCACCTCGGCTCAGCCCGTTTGTCGCCAGGTCGAAGGATGCAGACGTCGACGACGGTCACGCAGGGGCGCCCCGCGCCGGGGAAGATGCAGGCGCGTCCGATCGGATCGGCCATCCGAGAGATGAGAACGTCACCTGCGTTCAAGAAGGTACACCCAAGCTCCTCCGCCTTCTCGGCGGTCAAGAACCGAGACGACTTGTCGACGAAGCGGCCAGCGCCAACGTCGGCGAGCTGGATGAGACGGACCTCACCGTTCGGGTCCTGATCCTTCGACTCCACCCAGTCACCGTCAGCGAAAACACCTTCGTCTGCGAGCTCACGGAGCGTTACGTGGGCCCAACCTCGCGGGAGCTGCTCCGTCACGCGCTGCCTCCCAGCTCCTCTTGGAGTGCCTGCATCTCCTCGAGCGCGGTCTGGAGTTGCGCGACGATCTCGGCGGCGATGACGTCGGGCTCCGGGAGGTCCGCGTGGTCGGTCACGCTGTCGTCCTTGAGCCACGCGATGTCGAGGTTGTCGTCGCGCTTCGCGATCTCCTCACGCGTGAACTTGCGGAATCGCCCCGCCTCGCCGTGCTCCTTCCGCTTGCTCGTGCCGTGCGGGTCTTCGCCGAATGCCTTCTCGAACTCGGCGAAGTGGGCGCGCGTGAACGGCGTGCGCTTGCCGAACGATGGCATGTTGGCGCGCATGTCGAAAAACCAGACTGCCTTCGTGTTCGCCTTGTCCTTCGCCCCACGTGTGAAGAAGAGCACATTCGTCTTCACGCCCTGCGCGTAGAAGATGCCGGTGGGTAAGCGCAGGATGGTGTGGAGGTCGCACTTGTCCATGAGGTCCGCGCGAACCTTCTGCCCAACACCTTCCTCGAAAAGCACGTTGTCGGGAAGGACGACGGCCGCGCGACCGCCCGGCTTGAGGCCGCGATAGATGTGCTGGAGGAAGACCAGCTGCTTGTTGTTCGTCGTGTACGTGATGTCGTCCCGCGTCGCGCCTCCGGCGCCCTTCTTGGTGCCAAACGGTGGATTGGTAAGAATGACATCAGCCTTCGGAAGCTGCGCTCCGGTGGGGCCGAGCGTGTCGCCGAGAACGATGTCCCCCTCGATGTCGTGGAGCATCGCGTTCATGAGCGCAAGGCGCTGCACCTCGGGAACCAGCTCGACGCCGTAGAAGGCTTCGCGTCGTTGGAAGTTCTGCTTCGCGACGGCGAGGTCATGGTAGTCGTCGGTCAGCGTCCTCACGTAGCGGTCAGCGTTGATGAGAAAACCGCCCGTGCCCACGGCGGGGTCTTGCACGCGCTCACCCGGTTGCGGCTTGAGCAGGGCGACCATTGATTCGATCAGCGGACGCGGAGTGAAGTATTGGCCAGCGCCGCTCTTCACCTCTGATGCGTTCTTCTCTAGTAGTCCCTCGTAGAGGTCGCCCAGCCCCTCCGACTTGGCGCTGTACCAGTCGAGACCGTCGAGCGTCTCCACGACCATGCCCAGGTGTCGCGGTTGGCGAAACGACGTTGCGGCGTTCGCAAAGATAGCCTGCACGCGCCCCGAACCCTTCGCGCCGAGGTCGATGAGAAGCTTCTTGTAGAAGTCGAGTTGTTCAACGCCCTCGTTCTTCGTCAGGTCGTTCCAGCGGTAGCCCTTGGGGATCTGGTCCTCGGTGCCAGTCTCCTTCGCCATCTTGAGGAAGAGCAGATAGGTCAGCTCCGTCACGTACTGGAGATACGAAACGCCGGCGTCTCGGAGGACGTGGCACTGGTTCCAGAGCTTTTGAACGATGTCTTGGGTCGTGGGCATGGCTACGAGCGGTCCTCGGGCAGAGACGGGAAGCGAAGCAGAAACTCGGCCGGAGACTCGATGCGCGGTTTGAGGCCGAGTTCTAAGTAAAGGCGCTCGCGCGCGTTTAGGAGCGCGTTCTCACGCGTGAGCAACACGGCGGCGTCGGCATCGTGCGCGTTCACGATGTGCATCACGTCGTGAAGGGAGTTCTGTCCGTCATCGAAGACGTTCCCTTCCCCGACCGGGAAAGGGCTCTTCGGAAACACGATGGCCCAGACCCTTGACGGGTTGAGTGCCTGCTCGTCTCCGGCACCAAGTACGGCGAGGTCCAAGGGGGACACGTCCAGACGAAACTCCTCCTGGCTCTCCTCGAGCTGGGCGAGGCGTGCGCGAGCGAGCGTCTTGTATGTTCCGTCCTTCTCGGAGTGACCAAGTTCAATTCGGTTGCGGAGGTTTCCGACGAGCTCAATCCTGCCCGCGTCGTGAAGCATCTGTACCTGCTGGAGATCGCGGTCGAGACCCCGCGCGTTCATGCAGTTTTGGTCGAAGTGAACTCGGAGGCGCGCGCTCATCCGGTATCCTTCCAAACTTCGTCGGCGAGCTCGCCCAGCAGCGTATCGAGCTTCCCGTCGAACACCTTGTTCAAGCGCGCGAAGCCCCCGTCTGCCTTGAATTGACCTGCGTCGAGAGACGTTCGGTCCACGACGGTCTCGAGCTTCACTTGCTTGGCGATGCGTTCGAGCCACTTGGATTGCGGGTCGCTGAACTTGTGCGTCTTGCGCAGGCGTTGGACGGCGCGATCCACGCGCTCGGAGTACGACATCAACGGTGAGCCGAGCGCGAGCTGCCGGATGTAACCAACGATGGTGGCCGCGATGTCTTCGTTCTTCTGATCGCGCCAAGCGCTCTGCACGGCCTTCTCGCTGAAGCCCTCTTGGTCGAGCGCCAGCTTGAGCGTCCGGAGATCGTCGCGGGTCAGGTCGCGGGGCCGCTGCGTGACGACGAGCAGCGCCGGCATCTTGTTGATGTTCCCTTCGACGAAGGAACGGAACGCGTGAAGGTAGTCGCCGGGGGGCCGACTACCGTGCCTGCCGTAGCCGCGCGTCACCTCCCGGAGTTCGTCCACCCTCTCGGAGACGAGCATCTTGTAGGCAACGGTCCCTGCCGCGCGGTCGAGGAACCCCGCGAGCGCGGGGTGGCTCCGTAGGTAGTCAGCCGCGTCGCCGACGCCGCTCGTCTTCAAGAGGACCGCAAGCTCCTTGACGTCCATCCCCGCGGCCGCCTCGAACCGTTCCTCGTTCTCTCCAGTGAGCGCCCGCTTCTTGCGCTGAAGCTTCGCCAAGAACTCGTCGAGCGACGCGCGCCGGAACTCCTCTTCCTTGCCCTCGACCACCTCTTCGGCGAGCTGCTCGAACGTGACGAACGGGTTGACGACGACCGGCTTCATGTCGGTGACGTCTTTCAGTGCCGAGTAGAGGTCTACGGCGTCGAAGATGCGGAACCGCTCCTTGCCGATGTCTGGGCAGAGGCGCGTCGCACGCCCAATCATCTGTTCGTAGAGGATGCGGCTCCGGACGCCGCGAAGAAAGACGAGGTTCGCGATCTTCGGGACGTCGATGCCCGTGGTCAGGAGGTCCACGGTGACCGCGATGTTCGGCTGCCGCTCGTTGCGGTAGCGGCGGATCGCTTCCAGAGGCCGGTCGGTCGCGCCGGTGATCTTCGCCACGGCGTCGTTGTCTACGGAGCCGTACTTCTGCGCGAGCGCCTCTTTGAGGAGCAGCACGACCATATCGGCATGCTCGTCCGTCGCGCAGAAGATGAGGGTCTTCTCGTCCTGCTCCGGGTCGATGTGATTCACCAGCTCCGTGAGCACGGCGCGGTTGAAGTTCTCGGTGATGACGCGCTTGTTGAAGGCATCGACGTCGAATCGAATCTCGTCCGGGAGCTCCTCCTTCTTGAGGGTCTGCGTGCTGCGGTCGAGGACGAGCACCTCCTCGCGTGCCTCGTAGTGGATGCCGTCGTGCGCGAGCTTCGTGACGATGCGGATGGGTGGCTCGTGGTCCACGAGGAACCCGTCGACGACAGCCTCCCTGTACGAATACGAGAACACGGGCGCGCCGAAGATCTCCTTCGTGTGGAGTGCGGGCGTTGCCGTCAGGCCAATCTTCGCCGCATCGAAGTGGTCGAGGACGCGCCGATACTTCGAGATGTAGTCGTCTTCGTCACGGAAGAGGAACTCCCGATCGGAGAGCTCTCGGTCGAGAAGATAGCCACGGTGGCACTCGTCCACGACGATGCAGTCGTATTGGTCGACGGGCGGAATGTCGACCTCGCTTGTATCCGAGTGCGGGCCCAGGACACGCCTCACCATTGCCTGGATGGTCGCGATCTGAAGCTTCGTCTCGCGGTCCGGCTTGAGGTCGGCGAGCTCCTTCACATCGAAGATGTCGGTGAACGTCTGGAGGTTCTCGAGCCGGAGATCCTTCAGCGCGTCGGCGGTCTGTTTGCCCAGCGCGTTTCGGTCCACGAGGAAGAGCACGCGCCGGAACCGCTTCGTCTTGAGCAGCCGGTAGCAAAGGCCGATGCACGTGCGCGTCTTGCCGGTGCCCGTTGCCATCGCTACGAGCAGCTCACGTTTTCCCTCTTCGAGCCCCTTCTCGACGGCCAGGATGGCGTTCTTCTGATACTCGCGGTCGATGTATGGCATCGGCTCGACTTTGAGCTTCGCCTGCGCTTCATCGACGTTCTGCTTCAAGAGGTCGATGAGACCCTCGGGTGTGTACCAACCCTCGAGTGGCGCCGGGTGGTTCTCCGAGCGTCGTGCGTCGAGAAACCAGATGCCGCTCTTCGTGCGGAGCTGCCGGAGGAACGGGCGCCCGTTGGTTGCAAACAGAAACGGGACCTTGTGCGCACCCCACGGGCTGCCCTCGGGCAGGGACTCGTCGCCCTTGACCACGTAGCCCAGCGAATACCGCTTGGCCTGCGGGATGACGCCCATCACGTCTTTGTGCTTCCGTTTGGCTTCGACGACGGCGACGACCTGGAGCCCGGCGAAGAGCACATAGTCGGCCCAGCCCTCCTTCCCATCGGCCATCGTGGGCCATTCCGAGATCGCGAGGTTCTTTCCCTTGGTCGGCCGAACCCCGTGCTCGAACGTCAGTCGCTGCGAATCAACTTCCCATCCTGCGTCGCGCAGCTGGCGGTCGATGAGTCTGCGCGTCGCCGCTTCGTCGAGCTCGATCGCCTCGCTGGCCTCGGCGGCGCGTTCGATGGTGGCGCGAATGGACGGGGGCGGCGCCTTCTCGGCGGCGACCTGCAGCGCGGCGAGCTCGTCGAGCAGCTTCCGATTCTGCTCTTCGAGCTCCTTGGTGCGAGCTGCGCTGGCCGCGACCTTCTCTCGCTCGATGATCTGCTCAGACGCGAGGGCCTCCCAGATCGCGGCGTCCTCACGCGCCTTCGCTGCACGTTCTTCGGCGGAGAGGCGCTGCTTGGCCTCCGTCTCCGCAGCGAGGCGGATGGCTTCGATGCGCGACCTCGCCTCCACGGCCTCCTTCGCGTGCGCGTCGAGCTGCTCGCGAAGCCGCGCAAGCTCGTCCTGGAGCGCTGGGCTTTGCGCCTCGACCTTCTTCGGTGCCGAAGGTGGAACGAAAGGGCCAGGGTCGAACTTCCGATCGTTGCCGAACGACCGCTGAAACCAGATCGCGAGCTCGCGCGCCATGCGGAGCTGGTGAAGTGCCTCGTTCGCGTCGCCGCGGTTCTCGTGAACGGCGGCGTTACCCGCGCGCCGGAGATCGTGGAAGATCGACCGCTGCGTCGCGCCGATGAGGCTCTTGTCGAACAGGCGGTCAACGAGCGTCTGCTGGGTCTCGTTCGGCAACGGGAGGAGCCCCACCTTCGCGGCCCCGCGCTTTGCCAGGACCTCCGCGAAGAGCCGGAGCTTCGCAATGCTCGTCGGCGGATCGCTCGCAAAGACCTCCTCGGCCTGGGTCGCGAGCGCGACGAGCCGCGTGTCGTGGTGCGCGAGGTAGGCGAAGTTGGGGGAGGGCTTGGCGTTCACGTGACACTCGATGGCTCGCCCGCGTGGGAGCGTTGAGTGTCGTTCCGTCGCGGACGGGAGGTCCCGAAAGCCGGGCCCCCCATGCGATTGCCATCGTACGCGATCTCTCAAACCCTGAGCCCCGGAAAGCGGCAGATGATGGCCGAGTCACGGGCCGCCGAACGGTGCCTGAACCGCGCTCGCGAAAACGGCGACGCAAGATGGAAGCCGGGCGGCAGGTGAACTACTCGGGCTCGAGCCTCGCCCGGTGGTCCGGGAGGGCGCACTGGCTACTCGACGTCGAGGGCGATCGATTCTCTGGCGGCGAGTCGCTCCCCCCACTCGAGTCCGAGATGAAAGGTCGTCGAGCCCGAGTGGTCGAACCAGAGTCCGCTCGGCCGGTAGACCTTCAGGGAACCGGCGTCGCTTTGGCGATGCGTGCGGCCGTCGCCCTTCAGGTCGAGAGTGAACCGAACTCCGTCGAGGATGACCTCCGCACCGGACTGGCCCTCTGGCCGTGAGTACGTGGCGAACGTGATGCCCGCGGTCCCGTGGACGCTCTGGCCAAGCGGAACATGCATGTAGAGGCCCAAGGGCGACGGGATCTCGGACTGCCCGAAGAGCATCCGAAGCCAGTCGACCGGCACGTCCTGCTTGAGAACAGCCCGAACACCGCACGCGACCTTGAGGAGCCAACGTTCGACGTCGAGCCCGGGGAGTGTTCGATAGCTGAACGCGGGGATCAACTTCAGACCTTCGCTGAGTGCGCGAAACAGGCGCTCGCCCACCACGTCGAGCGCGCTGAGCGACGAATTGTGGCGTCGACAGAGAACCTTCGACTGGAGAGCCTGGTCGGGCGGAAGCTCCTGGTCAAACTGCCCCCCGCGCGTGAGGCGGATGGTCTTGGCAGCGCCGCGTCCTGCCACCGCCCTCACGACGCCGCGGGAGAAGTAGTGCTCCTTGCTCACCTTCTGGTCGCAGTCGTTCAGCGAGCGTGCGTAGCACCGGGGATGGGCGTAACCCGTTGCCGGTGCGGGTGGTGTCGTGGCCGATGGTGTCGACCGCTCCGCAATCGTGCCATGTCGCAGGCAGCACCCACGCAGAAGGCGGCCAGACCAACACACGCACGGGGCATCGAGGAAGACGCGAACGGTTCTCCCGAGGTCCGACTGGATGTCGATGGCCTCTACGGGCGCGGCCTGCTTCACCCCCCCCAGACTAACGGATGCTACGGGCGCAGGCGTAGCCGCGGCGATCACTGCGAAGGGCTAGTCCCGATCATCGACCGCCAGCATCCGCTCGCACACGAGCACGGCCGCCTGAATGAGGCGTCAGAACCAACGCACGTCGAGGTCATCGGCGAGGTGCCTGATGACGTCGTGCGGGCCGTAGACGTGGACCGCCCAGGTGTCTCCGCCGTCGCACCTCGCAGACTCGATAGCGATCCGCTCCGCGATGCGGCTCTGCGTCAGTTCGCTGTCGGCCTTCGGCGCGAGGATGCGCACGCGCTCGGCTTCGTGGGCCGCTAGTCCTTCGACATCAAGGCGTCCCGCCGTGCGCGCTTCCGGGGGCGTGCAGTCTCTGCCCGTGTTGCGCTCTCCGGTGGACCACTGCGGCGCCTGGTAGCGCGAGGCGGTAGGCTCGCGCGCTGCGACGAGGAGCGCGAGCACACGACGAAGTTCGTTGATGCTCGGGAAAGCGCTGAGACCGTCTTCGCGCGACCGCTCAGCCGCTAACTGTTCGCGGCCGGGAACCGCAAAGGGCACTGCGCGCGCCCGGGAGTATCCACGCATCACGCGGAGGAGAAGGCGCCCAAAGTCCGTGATCACCAATGCGGGAACATCCGGGAACGGCGTCTCGACCGAGATGTACGTCCCGCTCGGCTCGGGCGCGATCCTCACGCACCCCGCGGCCCAAAGTGCGTCGCCGCCGCCATTCGCGGTCAGCAGCGCGCCACGCATGTCGTGCTCATTGGCGTAGCACTGCCGAGCGAAGACGCGCCCGTACGTTCGCGAGAGGCCATACAGCGTAAGCACGTCGATCGGCTCTAGCTCCCGTAGACGACGTTGCACGCGTGCGTGCTCGGCGACCGTCAGGCGGACGTCGATGATCCCGGCCGCCGCGTATTCGAGCATCTTCCGCCGCTCCTCGATCGGTTCTTGATACGCCTGCAGTGCATAGTTCGCGAAGACAGCGTGTCCCTCGGCATCATCCGCGCGCTCCGCGAGCTTGGCTTCGATCTCAGCGACGCGCTCGTCGACGCCTGCCGCGGCCGCAACGCTCTCCTCGGCAAGTTCGTGGACGAGCTGCGTTGTCTCGACCTGCCAGTCTCGGAACATCTCGTCGCGCTGTTCTTTGAAGCGCGACGTGTTCGGGTCAACGAGGTTCGCGAGGAACTTCCCGGCGTACTTCTTCGCGAGTGGCAGGGCGATAGCTTTGACGACGAGGCCGGTGGCGGGGTCCATGTCTCGTGATCTGCGCGTGGTCGTGCGAGGTGTCAACGGCCGGTCGCTCGCGGGAGGGCCGACGCGGGCACCGCCTCAGCGCTCGTCGTCAACGGAGTCTGGCGATGACCTCGTGCCGTACAGCGTGCTGGAAACGCGCTGGGCTCTCCGTCACGTGGGCACGCACCACCCGCGTAGGTGCCGCTACTCGGGATTGCCCTCGGCCGCAGGCGCTTCTAGCCCGTCGAATGGAGCTCGCGAAGTGAAGCGGATGCCAGTGGACGGGTTGAAGATGGTGCCGATGCGGGGCTGCAACGTGCGGAAGAGGAGTTCGTCTCGGGCGCGATTCGCTAGGCGCTTTGGCTCTCGATCGCATGCGAACTGCTGCCATGCTCCAAGGTAGATGTCGGCCAGTGCGAGGCATGGTTCTGCCAGCTTCCCAGCCACGCGAACGCCGTCGATGCGTAGCGGTCGACGCTCTCGGGGAAGCGAGTTGTAGACCTCGGTGACCAAGGGCTCTGCCTCGCGCTGATTGATGTACTCCCCTTCCTCGAAAACAACCGTGACGAGCTTTCCGGCGCAGTCTCCAAGCCGCCACTTTAGTGCCCGCCGAAGGAAAGCAGTCATCTGAGCCTTCTTCGCACCGGTTGCTTGATCGAAGACAACGTGAGCGCGGATAGGCATCCGGGCCACCGCCGAGATCGCGTCACGGCGAAAGTCGAGGGGCAGCGTGTTGAAGTGGAGCCCCTCGGCTCGAACCAGATCGCGTGCCGGCTCCGGCATCGTGTCCGAGAGTAGGAACTCGGCGGTCAAGTCCTTGAGCTGGGCGCGAACTGCCTCCGGGTCACGAAGGATGACGACGCCGAGCGCGCGATAGTCGCTCCCGAAGAACTTGAAGCCGCTGTCGTCGAACAGAAGCAGAACCGGCGTGCCCACGCCTGGGAGGGGACGCGCGAGATTCCCGTCGCGCTCCTTCGGCCGTGCGTCCCATTGAGCGAGTAGGAGGTCGCCGATCTCCCGCTCGACATGGCGAACGTGCTGAAGCTGTCCGACGATACGATCGTGTTCTGCCGTGACGCTCGCGCGCCCGAGATGGGCTACGTGGTTCGCGAGGCCATGCTTCCGCGTGTAGTACAGCGCTTGGCGAAGGCGCTTCTTGAGCGCACGCGGTGCCCGCGGCGATGCCTCGCTCACGCTGTATCCCGTCACGTAGAGCGCCTGGCCGCGCTTGCGCTCGCGTGACTTCGTCGGGTGGACCGTCAGCCCGAGCGTTCCCAGGAGGTCACCGACCTCGGCTCGTGTCGGCAGCTCGGCGTTGCCGGAGAACGTCAAGTCATCGGCGTATCGCGTGTATGTGGCACCATGAGGGGTGGCGAGGTCCAGGAGCTGGCGGTCGACGTCGGCGAGGACGAGGTTGGAGAACAGCGGGCTCGTCGGGTAGCCGAGAGGTAGTGAGCCATCGCGCGAGCCAATTCTCGCTAGCAGCTCCGCTCCTGCGCGCGTGAGACCGAGCCGAAGGAACGCGGCCTGCAACACGTCGGCCCGAATCGATGGGAAGAAGCTCCTCACGTCCACGTGGAGGAATCTCGAGTGTCCGGCATGGAGGCGCGCGTTCGTCAGCGCAGAATGCTTCGCCACATAGCCATGGAGGCACGGCAGCGGGTACAGGTCGGCGAACCACTGGCGTAGGAACGCCTCGAACTGGATGCGCAACATGCCGAAGCACGCCCTTACTGCGGGCGTCGTGATCTTCCAGGCTTCGCGCGGAGCGGCCGAGGAACCGTGGCGAGGGATGACGACGCGCTCGACGTGCGCATCGGGATTGGCGAGGAAGTCGTCGACGGCGACCTCGGAGGCATAGGTGACCTTAGCGAGGTGGCGTGCGGTGCTGAGGGCGCGGAAGTCGGCGGGCATAGGTACGCGGAGTGCGCGCGCTCACCGATGACATAATGGCTTCCATCTGGAACGGACGCGACTCGCGCCCTAAGCCTTGAGAAGCGCGCACCCCGCGATCGCGACGGTTCCACGACCCGGCCAGATCGTCAACGACCGACTTGCTGTAGTCGCACGCACTTTGGTCATGTCATGCACGCGAGCGTTTCGAGCGGGACTTGGGCGGCCTGCCGGCACGTACGACGCGCGTGCGCGGCGCACGGAAGAGGTACGCCACCGGGACGCCGAGTTGGTTCGCCAGGCGCACAAGGCTGCGGAGGGTGAGATTCTGCATGCCCAGCTCGATGCGTTGCAGATTGTTGGGGGCGATGCGGAGTTGCTCGGCCAGCTGCTCTTGGGTGAGTCCCGCACGGGCGCGTAGCTCGGCGAGCTTGCGCCCTACGTCCTTGATAACCCTGTCGGCGTCCTGTTTTGGCACGCGCCGACCGTGCGGCCCGTCGCGCTCTCAAAACATTGTGCTGTATGATGGTCTTTATGACCGCCCGCCGACTCGCCGTGCTCGCGTCTCTCGCCGTCGCGGTCACGGTGCCTGGGTGCAAGCCGAGGCACGACCCGCCCTCGCCTTCGCCCTCCGTAACAGCGAGCGCTGTTCACAACCGCGACCGACTCGAGACGGCGTGTGGCGTCGAGCGTAGCGTGCAGCCGAAGTACGTCGTTCGCGGGCAGGAGCACGTCGACTTCGCCGACGTTCCGCGCTTGAAGGTACTCGTGTCTGTTCCACCCGGACTTTCCCGGGAGGAGCTGGACACGCAGATGCGTCACGCGGTGCTCGTGGCGTACGACAGCGGGGGCGCCTCGTCTCTAGGCGCCCTCAACGTCTTCGCGTGGGGGTCGGAGAAAACGGAAGGATCGTACACTGCGGCTCGCGCGGTCTTCGCCCCCGAGGGTGACTGGGCGAAGGCGGACCCGAGCGTCTTCCTCGAGAAGTGGGCCGTGAAGGTCGAGTTCGCGCCCGGCTACTTCGGCGCGAAGCCGGTGGCGCTGGCGCCCGGAACGAACGTCGTGCTCGAACACAAGGACGGCCCGCGAACGGTCCTCGTCTCAAAGAGTGCCACGTCATGGGGTGACGCCGACACGCTCACCCGCGCGGCCATCGGAACGAAGGCACGCGTCCTCAACGTGCGCGAGCTGAACGCGGGCGAGGGTAGGACGATGCTTCGGTACGAAGTCGAACTCGCGACGACCAAGCAGCGGGGATGGGTACACTCCTACGATCTGCGCGCCCCGTAGGCGCGCGGAGCTAGCCGTCCGCGCAGGAACGCGGTGCGCGCGTCCTCCTCACGATCGGGTCGAGTGAGGCTACTCGATCCCGTGCGCACGATGGAACGCCTCGAAAGCTTTCCGGAGGGCAGCGGTGTCGTCTTGGAGCATGAATAGCGTCTGAACGAGGTCGCCGCTGACGTTGCCAGCCGTCGTTTTCCAAGCCTCTTCGTAGATACCCAGCGCGCCTTTGACGTCGTTCCGTTCGAGGTCGCCTACTGTCTTCGCCATGCGGGTGCTCCGGCCACGGTTTTGCTTTTTTGTCTGAGCGTCGAGAGCCCCGATGCGTGGCGAATCGGAGATTCGCTTTTGCGGGGGGAGCCTTCCTCGGGCAACTTGAAAGCTCCCCCGGAGTGGCGCGCCGAGCGGACGTGGGTTGTGGCCACGCTGCTCACTGACCGTCCCCCCGCTGCAGGATGCGAGCGATCTGGGTGAGTCGCAGCGGAGTCCCCGCACGCGAGCGGAGCCCCTCTGCACGGCAGGCGCGCTCGATAGACCGGAGCGAGCGGCCGCTCGCTCTGAGCGTCGTGACGCGCTTGATGATCTCCTTCTCTTCGACGCAGCGCTCCAGTCGACCTTTCTCGTCGGCCGTGAACCCGTAGGGAATCGCGCCTGCTCGAAAGCCACGCGCCCGCTTCGCGGCCAGCGCAGCCTTCGTACGGAGCCGGATGAGGGCGCGCTCGTACTCTGCGGCAGCGTCCAAGATGCGACGCATGAACTGATCGGCGCCCGAGTCGCCGTTACCAGCTCCATCGGCGCTGACGACCTTCGCGCCGGAACGCTCCACGGCGCGCTCGATGAGTGCGGCGACTGCGACGTCACGGGCGAGGCGATCTCGCTTTGCGATGACGAGTACGCCAGCGCGCCTCACTCGAAGCTCGGCGAGCGCGGCGACGAGTCCCGGCCGGTCGTCGAGGTCCAAGCCTCCGCTCACGCGGTCCTCGTGCCATGCAGCGATCTGGATGTTCGCATGCGCGCCCCACGTCTCGATTGCTCGCCGCTGCGCCTCGGCGCCGAGCTGCTGCTCGGTTGTGGAGACCCGGAGGTAAGCGATCGCGATGTCCGGACTTCCTTTGCGTGTACTCTTCATGCGTTTAGCGTAGGGCACGTCCTCGCAGGGGTACACGGACCGAGCAGTGTGTGTACGGCTTCGGGGCGTAGCGCTGTACGCGGCCGGGGCGCTCGGCCGCTCGGTTGCTCGGGACCACCTTCTCGAGCCGTCCGCGGTCTCGACGGCTCCTACCGTTGCTCGGTCGTCGAGGATAGGCCAACGAACGAACGCGCCGGAATCCGCGTCCGGGTCGTCAGAACCCGCGCCTCGATGACGTAGCGAGCGATGCGCGCCATGACGCCGATTCGTCGATCGTCTACGAGGCTGTCGATGAAGCCACCTCCGGTAGTTGTCCCCCCGAACGAGCAGTGGCCTGCTGACGAAGTCGCGCGGCTGGCGGGGGCGTCCGGCAAGCCGCTCGAGGTGGCGTGCGCGGTTGCCTTTATCGCTGCGAAGTGGGAGGCGTGGCTCGGCGCGCACTTCGACGACGACGGGCGCATCCGTGAACTGGACGTGCTCGTCGAGAAGAACAGGGTCGTGCCGGCTGCTCACCCGCTGGGCGTTCACTGCACCACACGACTCCTCGTCTCGTGCAAAGGCTTTCCTGTCACCCTCTCACCGCTCGCCTACTCCCTGTCCGCGCGAAGCGTTCCGGATCTCGACGCGGCTCTCATCGGCCACGAACTCCTCCCTTCGCCTCGCCCTGGCGGAACGCCCGAGTTCGTCCACGAGGTCGAGACTCTTGGCGCAGGGCGGTTACTCGACGAGCTTGGTCTTCGCGACGAGCGACGCGTCGTCGGCTTCGACACGATCGAACGGAACGTCGCGCGAGACTCGACGGTGAGTTTCACACGCGCGAAGGACGGCGATCGTCCTCTTCACGGCGCAATCGACAGCGCCCTGAAGGCGGCCCTCTTCTGGAACGGGCGGAAGCCCAACGGGTGGTCGGGAGACACCCAACCCCGCG
Source organism: Polyangiaceae bacterium (assembly GCA_043717125.1). Lineage (GTDB taxonomy): Bacteria > Myxococcota_A > Polyangia > Polyangiales > Polyangiaceae > Labilithrix. Next base: position 21,885 of record JAYSXP010000566.1, read on the forward strand.
TGGTGCTGCACATTCCGATCTGCGTCCTATCCATTCCAATGTGGGACGTTCCGATCGACGACGGACGCGTCGGCGATGCGTCTCTCCGTACGCTCGCATTCCAAACGAACTTCTATCCGGTGCGAAGCGAGGAGCGGCAGATCACAACCATCATCAGCGCGGCGAAGACACTTCCTCTGGTGATCCACGCCCTCGACGCCCTCCACGACTGGCTCTGCAACACCGTCGTTGAGCGCTACCCACCCGGGGGTCCGAAGTCCTAGACCAGGCACATGCTGCGGCTACCGGTGCGTTTCCGGCCGCGCGCTTGGGAGAAGTAGTCACGACGGCTGCTACGGCGGGCGCCGGCGCGCGGCGGTGTCGACCCGCAACCCGTTCTGCGGCGTATATACGGGTCGGGTCGCCGTATATACGCGAGCACTGCGCGAAGCGACGGCGATCACGGGGCGCCGTCGAGGGCACGCAACGCACGCCGCGAACTGTCGCGAGCGGGAGAGGGGGCGCCCGGGCGCTCGTTCGAGGCGCTCGGCAGCTCATGCTCCGAGGGAATAGACGTCGTGCGAGGGCTTGTCGCGCCGGCAGAGGGGGGAGGTGGCCGCACAACTGACGTTTCCTGGCGGCTGCACGCCGGCCAAGCGGAAAGCGGATCAGTCTCGACGATGTGCAATGAGGCGAGCGCTGCGTGATGAGGTCGGGTTCGCGCGCAGGTCGTCATCGGGCGCGTCCTTATCTGTCCCCAGCATGACCTATCGAGCGCCAGAGAGGCTACGCAGAGGTCAGGTCTCCCCAGATGACGGCGTGCGTGACGCCAGTTGAAGGCGAGGGAAGGGCCAGCCGTCGAGACTCGACTCCGCTACCGCACACTCCTCAGCGAATGCTTGCCCCCGAAGGATGGCGGTGATGAGCGTCTCGACGTCGAGGCCGCGGGCTTCAACGGAGTGGAGGCCGACCAGGCGACCGACAGCGCGCTCAACCTCTTCCTGGGCACGACCGACACGTTGGGCGTGGTGGACGCGCACGCATTCCTCTCGGGGGACCTGCACGTAGCGGACGGCGCTGCTGGCGTCGCCCGCGGCCTGCACCTCGATCCAACGTGGGTCAGTGGGGAGGCCGCGGGAGCGCCTGCGCGACGGGCTCGGTGGCTCGGCGACGAGCCGAGTGCGGGTTGCCGTAGCGTGGACCCAAAAGGCTCCCAGGACCTTCGGGTCGAGGAGAGATGCAGGATCTCGTAGGTCAAGATCGGAGGCCGCGCCGCCACGCGGGACGAGGTGAAGAGCACGCCCGTGAGCGCGGGCCTCGACTCGCCGCACGTTCTGGCTGCCGTCCCACCCGTTGGCGCGCCACGTGGACGCGTACACCGAGCCCGTGGGCGTGCCCTTCTTGCTGCGGATGGCCTGCGTCTTGTCGTGGGTCGAGAGGGCGAGGCGGTGGTTCCCGCGCCTGCCGATGTTGATGGTTTCGGCGAGGCCACGGCGCTGCCAGCCCTTGCTACTCACGAGTTCGGGGCCACCGCGCGCGTTCGCGAAGCGCTCGGCGTCGTCCTTGGAGAGCGCGAAGCCCGTAAAGTCGGCAGCGAGTTCGAGCCGATGGGTTTTCCAGCCGAGGGCGTGCGCAGCGCTGGCGCACGGGCATCGATTGCCCGTCAACGCGTACGTCGCCCAGGCGAACCACTTCGCCATCCAGCTCTCGAGGCCGTGGACCCAAAGCGCGCTGGCCTTGGCCTCAAGGAAGGCGACTCCGATACGCGGGAACAGGGCGAGCTGCGCCTCGTCGTCGAAGATGAGATTGATGCCGTTCCCGGCGCCCCCACGCTTGACCCGAGCCGTGAGGACGACGCCATCGGCATCGACGAGATCCACCGGCGCCGGCAGTCGGTGCCTGCCACGCGATGCCGCCGCCGAAGCGAGGGCCTGTAGGTCCGTGCTCCATCCCTCGATAGGAGCCGCGATGCGGAACGACGTCCCGCCATCAGGCTGAGGACGCGCCACACACCGGACGGTTGCGGCTGCTCCAGGCGCCAAGGTGAACGACTTCGGCCCCGACTCGAAGACAGGGAGAGTGGGAGAGACCGTGCTTGCCTGCCGGCGCGCACGGAGCGCCACGGGCGCTGCTGGGTGTCCAAGCGGCTCGTCGTTGACAGCCCACCCCCGTGCGAGCACGGGGGCCCCTGGTCCGTCCCCGGCCACTTGCACCCCCATCCCAGAGTCCCGCGCAGGAGAGCATGCAACGTTATTCGGTGCTGTCGTGGGCCCGGACCCATGGGCACGTGAAGGGCGCGGCCGGAGGTGGAACCTGTAAAGCTTCCCCGCTTCTCCAAGACGTTCGCGTACGTCGTACGTGTCCTCCACGAGGTGAGCCAGCATGGTCTCGAAGGCGCCGATGTCGACGTGGACGCCCTCGCGTGCGGTAGCGGCATGCGCGTCGGCGGCCGTGAACTCGTCGGAGAAGGTCGCCCACGTCAGCCGGAGGGCCCGTCCCAGGATCGACTCCGGCATGGGGCGAGCCAGCGTTTTTCGGATCGCATGTCGTCGACGGGAACGACGGCTCCGACACGTGGCTAAGCCGCACGTGAATCCAGGGCGCCGGGATGCGGGCGCAAGCGGCGCGCCGCAGTACGGACAGCGACCGGCCTGATGATGGACCTTCATTGTCCGACCCGCTTCCTCGGGATCTCGAATTCAAGGGGCTCAGAAACCGCATGCAACAGCGCGCGTATCGGGCCCGCGCAACTACTCGCTGGATGACGACACGTCGTTCCGGCAAACACGAAGAAGGCCTGGTTCCGTGAGGAGCGGGGCCTTCGTCGTTTCTGGGACGCGACGGGCAACCGGGGTTGCGGTTGGTCGGTCCGACCCTATTCGCCGACGCCGAGGCAAGCACGACGCCGGACGATCGCGCGTGGTCCGCCGCCGAGGCGGCTCACGTCGAGCGCTTCACCGCCGTGCTTGTAACGCGGGTCGACTCAGCGTGATGGCGGCCGCGCGCGCACTATTCATCCGCCCGACGATCGTGTCCTCACCATCTGCATCACCGATGGCTTCAATCCAAGAGGTAGCTCCCCGCCGTCCGTGAAGAAGACCTGGAACATTATCGACGATCTGACGAAGGAGCATGGCGCGCGGCCCCCCGACCTACCCACGCACCGATCAAACGAAAGAAGGCGGTGCGGACTCCGAAGCGCAGCGCGTGACTGAACCCACATCACGGCATGCGGCGTAGGGGACCTACGGAAGAGTGAATGAGTCGAGGAATCGCTCGTCGAGAACGTCCTCGTCAGCGGCAGGTGGGCGGATCACGAGCACCTGGTACACGTGCCGATTCATTACGAAGAGGCGTGCGCGAAGGGAGTGTTCAGCGGAGGCGATTCGGATCTCGCGGCCGACAACCGACCCAGCCGAGACCACCGACTGGGCGAGCAGCTTGCCCTTGCTGCGTTGCACGAAGTCTGCGCCGAGGCGGTCGAGACGCACGGTCACGTTCTCGCCGTCGTCCGGCGCTTCCCCGACCATGACGCTGTACCCCGCACCCGGACCCGCGACGGCTGCGACCGAACGTAGAGTGGTCGGTCCCTCGGCATGCTGCACGGTCTGCGTGGTTTCTGCCGCCACTTCGGGGAGGAGCACGGTGAAGTCCCCGCTCGGAGACGTGAACCGCGTCCACGTCGATGGTCTGGAGCTCGCGCCCAGCGCGGCGTTGTACCGCCAACGCGCAACACCGGAGAAGGCGAGTGGGACGATGAACGAGAAGGCGAACAGGAGCGCAGCGATCGCAGGCCAGTACCGCTGCACGGTGGTTCCGACGCGGTTCGCCTTGCGGCTCATGCGGATCTCCCGAAGGCCCAGCACGGCGAGGACGACAGCAGCGGCGGGGAGGACAACCAGAAGGGAAAGAGCGATGACCCCGATGCTGCCGCGGAGATTGGTGTCAGGTTGGGCGACCTTGAAGGCCAAAAGGTAGACGGCCACGATCGCCACGACCGCGTAGATGCTCT
>JAYSXP010000567.1:0-9248 GCA_043717125.1 Polyangiaceae bacterium
ATGCACGAGGCCGAAGTGCGCTTGTCGGCTCGGCTGGGCTCTCTCGCTCGCGTCGAGAAGGACGACCTCCGCGGATTCTCCGAGGCGGTCGCCGCGTTAGAGAAGGAGAGCGGAACCGTGCTCGCGGAGGAGCAGCGGCTTGCCGTGGAGAAGGCCGCGCGCTGTCCGCTGCTCGTCGTCACCGGCGGCCCGGGTGTTGGAAAGACGACCATCGTGAAGGCCATCCTGAGCGTGTTCGATCGGGCGAAGGTCGTGACCCGGCTCGCGGCACCGACGGGGCGCGCGGCGAAGCGCATGAGCGAAGCGACGGGACGCGACGCCGCGACGCTCCATAGACTCCTCGAATTTGAACCGAAAAAAAGCGCGTTCAAGCGCGACGCGAAGAACCCGCTCGACGCTGGAGCCATCATCGTCGACGAGAGCTCGATGGTCGACGTGTGGATGGCCGACGCGCTCACGCAAGCGATCGCCGACGGCGCGCGGCTCGTGCTCGTCGGCGACGTGGACCAGCTGCCGAGCGTCGGGCCCGGCTCGTTCCTTCGTGACGCCATCGATTCGGGCGTGGTGCCGTGCGTGCGGCTCGTGAAGATCTTTCGGCAGGCAGAGAAGAGCCTCATCGTGCAGAACGCTCACCGGATCAACGCCTTCGAGCTGCCCGTCGTCCCCGAGGCCGGCGACACGAGCTCCGATTTTTTCGTCGTCGAGAAGCGCGAGGCGGAGGAGGCGCGCCGGGTCATCCTCGAGCTCGTCACGACACGCATTCCGCGAAGGTTCGGCCTCGATCCGGTGCGCGACATCCAGGTTTTGACGCCAATGAATCGTGGCCCCGCCGGCACGATCATCCTGAACGAAGAGCTGCAGGCCGCGCTCAATCCGACCGGGCCCTCGATCACCCGCGGCAAGACGCGGTTTCGCCTCGGGGACAAGGTGATGCAGCTCCGCAACGACTACGACCGGAACGTCTGGAACGGAGACGTCGGCCTCGTCGCGTCGGTCGACGAGGAAGAAGAGACCCTCGTCGTACGTTTTGCGGACGGAGGAAGCTCAGCGGAGGTCCGGGAGGTCCCTTACGACGGCGCCTCGCTCGACGAGCTCGCTCTGGCGTACGCATCGACCATCCACAAATCGCAGGGCAGCGAATACCCTGCGGTCGTCATTCCGTTTCTCACGACCCATTTCGTCATGCTGTCGAAGAACCTCCTCTACACCGCCGTCACTCGAGGTAAGCGCCTCGTCGTGCTCGTCGCCGACCCGCGCGCGCTCCGGATCGCGCTCTCCCCGAAGGACGGAGAGCGCGACGGTTCGGCGGATCGAGGCCGCGCCACCAAGCTTGCGGCTCGTGTGCGAGCCGTCACTTGCGGTGACGGAGTGGGGGAGTAGACTCCAGTGCTCCCAAGATGCTGAAGCGCTTGATCGTCGGCCTCATCCTCGGCACCGTCATCGGTGCGGTCGTGGCGGCCGTGCTCGTGCAGGGCCTGGGCATGGCGCTTTTCTCGAACGCGGCGTTCGCGTATCTCGCGGCCGCCGCCACGGGCGTCACCACCGGCCTCGTGGCGGGCAAGCCCATCTGGTCCGCGGACGGGAAGATTGAAGCGGGCCTCAAGGCCTTCTTCGGCATTCTCCTTGCGCTGGGCGGAATGTTCGCGCTCCGAACGTGGGCCAACGTGCACCTCGACCTCTCGATGCTGAAGGCCGGAGACGGCGCTCTCGGAAGCTTGCCGGCCGCGTCGCTGCCGATCATCGCGGCGGTCCTCGCGGGCTTCTACGAGATCGACAACTCACCGAACCTCGACGGTGAGAAGAAGGACGACTCCTCGGGCTCCGGCGCGTCCAAGAAGGGCAGCGGGAACAAGAAGGTCCGCGTCGCCGGCGACGACGAAGCCGCCGAGGATGAAGAGGCTGACGAGCCCGCGGCTGCGAAGAAGAAGAGTCGCTAGGGAGGCGACCGTGCCGCCGGCGAGGATCGTTTTCTGGGCGTCGACGCTGGCGGGAATTGGACTGACCGTGCGGTCGCTCCTCGCCGAGCCACCGCCACTGCCGGTCGCTGTTGCCGGCTCGCTCGCGTACGTCGCGCTGCTGCTCTCGGGCGTGTTCGTGCTCCGCCTCCGCATGTTTGCCGATGCGATCGTTCGCGGACCGACCGGGGCGACCGGCGTGGTCCTGACCTTCGACGACGGGCCGGACCCCATCCACACTCGCGAGGTCCTCGATGCCCTCGACGCGCACGAGGCGAAGGCGACCTTCTTCGTCATCGGCAAGAAGGCCGAGCAGCATCGGGACATCGTCCTCGAGATCGTCCGCCGCGGGCACGCCGTCGGAGTGCACGGCTTCGCGCACGACCGCTTGTTCTCCCTTCGTGGGAGCAAGCGCGTGCGCGAGGATCTCATGCACGCCGTTCGAGTTCTCGAGAGCATCACCGGGAAGACGCCGACGCTCTTCCGGCCGCCGATCGGTCACACCAACCCGACGATCGCGCGCATCGCGGACCTGCTCGACCTCACCGTCGTCGGCTGGTCCGTCCGCGCGCGTGACGGCCTGGCGGGCACCCAATCGAAGGATGTCCTCGCGCGCATCTCGCGGGGCCTCGAAGACGGTGCCATCGTGCTCCTCCACGACGCCCCCGAGCACGGCACGCGCAAACCCGCCGGCGTCACAGCCCTCCCGGCCATCCTCGACCGCATCGCCTCGAAGAACCTCCGCGTGGTTCCTTTGACCCGATGGCTCGAGCCCGAAAAGGGCTGACCGGGATCATCGAGGAGGTTCTATTCGTCCGCCGCGAGAGTCGCGGGGAGCTCCACGACGAAGCGGGCGCCTTTCGTGTACGTGGGGTCGACCGAGATGCGGCCTGACGCGCCTTCGATGATGCCGCGGCAGACTGCCAGGCCGAGACCCGTGCCCGAGCCGACGTCCTTCGTCGTCACGAACGGGTCGAAGATGCGGTCGCGCAAGTCCGCCGGCACACCCGTGCCATTGTCCTCGACCTCGACGCGCGCGCGGCCCGACGCGAACGTCGCACGCACCGTGATCGTCCTCGTCGCGTCGCTCGGCTTCTCGTAGAGCACCGCGCCCGCGTTGAGCAGGAGGTTCAGGAGCACCTGCGTGAGGCGCTGGGGCGAGAGCCGCACGTGGAGGCCCTTCGCGATGTCGACGTTGACGTCCACCCCCTTCCACTCCTTCTGCGGACGGACGAGCGCGAGGGCATCTGCGGCCACTTCTGTGACGTCGGCGAGGGCTTGTCTGCCCGACGGCGGACCGCTCTCGGGTCGTGCGTAGTCGAGCAGGTCGCGAACGACGACGTTGATGCGTTCGGTCTCCTTTCGCATTCGCTTCAGAAAGTCTACGCGTGTCTCCTCGGGGGTCTCCGTGTCCTCGATGATGTCGTGCATGCCCATGATCGCGGCAATCGGATTGCCGATCTCGTGAGCGACACCCGCGGCGAGCCGGCCGACACTCGCCATGTGCTCGCTACCGGCGAGCTGCTCGCGCGTCTCTCCGAGGTGCCTCGTCGTCGTCGTCAGCTCGTCGACCTTGAGCCGGAGGGCCTTCTCGTCGGAGAGGAGCCGAGAGGCCATCGAGCGGACGCTCGACCCGAGATCGGCGATCTCTCGGGCGCCAGCCGTGGGCATGTCGAAGGCGCGCGAGCCGCTGGCGACGCGGTCGGCCGCCCGCGCGAGCTTCTCGATCGGGCGGACGATCGCGCGCGTGAGCGCGATGTACGCGAACACGAGCAGCGCGAGGGCGAAGACGCCCATGTAGAGCGCGATGCCGCGCACGACGTCTGCGGTGCGCGCCGCGTCCTCGCCGGTGCGCACGCGCACGAGAACCGCGCGTTCTCCGGCGGGGAGGACCACGTCGAGGCCGCGGGCACCGCCGTGCGTGGCGATCCGCGTCGCGGCCTCGCCGTACGGACGCGCAGGCGTGCGAAGCGCTGCGATCTCGCTCGGAGGACCGGCGCTGGCCTCGACGGCGCCCGAGGCCCCGTACACGGCGACGGCGAGCGCACCTCCCTCGCCGACGTGGGACTCGAGCCGCTTGCCGATCGCGCCCGGATCTCGCTCGGCCACGTCACCGACGTGTGCCGCCACGGCGCGTCCGAGCGCTCGCGCGGCCTCCTCGCGATACGCGAACGACTGCGCGCGAGTCACCTGGGCGATCGCGAAGAACAGCGGGACATACGCGACGAGGATGACGCCTCCGAGCGCGAGGAGGATCTGCACGCGCAGCCCGGGGCCGACGCGCGAGTTGCGCGGCGTGCTCTCACGCTCGGTCGTCGCGCGCTCGCGTCCGGTCTTCGGCTCCAGCCCCGCCGTCGTCACGCGTTCAGACTATCCCGAAGACGGCGCTCACCTGATAAACCAGCACGGCGGCCACGTACGCCAGCGCATACGTGTAGGCCACGACGAACGCGGGCCATCGCCAGCTCCCCGTCTCGCGCTTGATGGCGGCCACCGTGCTCATGCACTGGCAGGCGAGGACGAAGAACGCGAGAAGGGCGAGGCCGGTTCGCGTCGAGTACATCGGGGTGCCGTCGGGCTTCTTCGTCTCGCGGAGCCGGGTGGTCAGCGGCGCGGGATCGTCGGCCGCGTTCTCGACCCCGAAGATGACTCCCATCGTGCCGACCATGACCTCGCGGGCGCCGAACGATCCGATGAGGCCCACGTTGATTCGCCAGTCGAAGCCCGCCGGGCGCGTGGCCGGCTCGATGGCGCGCCCGACGCTCGCCGCCACGCTGCGCTCGATGCCGGGTGGCGCGGTGCTCCCCGGCATCGGTACGGTCAGAAGCACCCAGAGCACCGCCGCCACCGCGACGATGACGGTTCCGACGTCGCGCAGGAAGCGCCTCGCTGCCTGGCCCGCCTTTCGGAGCACGACTCTCGGCTGCGGTACGCGGTACGACGGGATCTCGAGGACGAGCGGCAGGCCCTTTCCCTTCGTCGCCGTCCGCCGTAGGACCCACGAGGCCACGAGCGCCGTCAGCATGCCTGCAAAGTACAATCCTACGAAAATGAAGGCACGGAACAGCGCCGATCGATGCCCGAAGAACGTGGCGAGGACGAGGCCGTACGTCGGCAGCCGCGCCGAGCAGGTCATGAGCGGAAGCACGAGGATGGTCGTGAGGCGCTCGCGTGGGTCGCGCACGATACGCGTCGCGGCGATGGCCGGGACCGCGCAGGCGTGGCCCATGAGGAGCGGTAGGAAGCTGCGGCCACTCAGGCCGAGGAGCCGCAGCAGACGGTCGACGAGGAATGCGCCGCGCGCGAGATACCCGCTCGCTTCGAGCAGCTCGAGCGCGACGGTCAGGATCACGATCTGAGGCATGAACGCGAGCACGGTGCCGGCGCCGCCGAGCAGCCCGTCCGCGACGAACGACGTGACGAGGTTCTTCCCGAAGGCGTTTGCGAGCCAGGCCCGAGCGAGCCCGACGAGCTTGTCCATGAGGTTCGAGGCGGGATCGGCGACGAGGAACACCGCCGCGAAGAGGATCGCCATGATGCCGACGAACAGCACGGGACCGACGAGGGGTTGAAGCAGGACCGAGTCGAGCCGCTCCGTCATGCGTCGGCGGCGCAGCTCGGTCGCGTTGGCGACGTCCTTCACGACCGACCTCGCGATGCGCGCGGCATCGAGCTTGCCCGAGCCTTGCGCGTCGCTGCCCTCGCGGCAGTGATCCTCGACGGCGCCGAGGACCACGGCCTTCGCCGCGACGTCGCGCGCGTTGACGAGCACGACGGGGGTGCCAATCGCATCGGACAGCGCCGCCACGTCGACGGTGTGCCCCTCGCGCGCGAGGACGTCCTTGTGTGTGAGGACGACGACGAGCGGAAGCTTGGCGCGGAGGAGCTCTGCGGTGAGGCGGAGCCCGAGCGCGAGGCGCGTGGGGTCGAGCACCTGCACGACGACCAGCGCTCGCCCGCCCTTGTTCATCGTCTCGAGGAATGCCCGTGCGACGCCCTCGTCGGTCGCGGGGTCGACCGTCGCTTCGACCGAGTAGAAGCCTGGCAGGTCGGCGACGACCGCACTCGTGCCGGACGGCAGCGTGACGGCGCCCTCGAGGATGTCGACAGTGATGCCGGGATAATTTCCGACGTGCGCGTCTCCACCGGTCAGCACGTTGTAGAGGGACGACTTGCCTGCGTTCGGCCTTCCCGCGAGCGCGATCGTGAGTGCCCCGACGAGCTCACGCGGTGAGGGGCCTCGCGTGCGCGCGGGCTCGTGACAGGACGGCTCCGCGCTCAAGGCTCGTCGCTCCCGTCGACCGGAACGACCACGATCTTCCCGGCGACCTCGCGCGCGACCGCGAACTCGCCCCCGCCGCCCGTGCGAACATGCAGCGGACCGCCGAGTACCGCCCGACGCAGCACGCGTAGCTCCTCGCCGGCGTGAAGCCCCACCGCCCCGATCCACGCCGCCGCCTCGCCCTCGAGCTCGACGGCCGTGATGCGCACGCAAAGGCCGTCACGCGCATCGACGAGCATCATCCCGCTCAGTCTAGCAGCGCAATGCGATATTGAAAGTCATTGTCAACAGTCCCGTGCGCGTCGTGAGCCACGAGAACTCGGCGCTAATTCCGCGTTCTCAGCATCTCCGCTCGTTCAATCCGTGATCACTTGCCGCTACCGAACGCGCGCTCGATCGCCTCGGCGATCCCGCCACCGGTCTCGATCCCGCAATCGAGGACATCCGTAGCGGCCTTCTTCACCTCGGCCGGCGCCTGCCCCATCGCGAACGAGCGGCCGCCGCACTCGAGCATCGGCAGGTCGTTCAACCAGTCGCCGACGCAGACCGTCTCCTCGACCGTGATGCCGTAGTGCGCGGCCATCCACGCGAGCGCAGTGCCCTTGGTGCCGCCCGCGGCGCGCGCGACGAGCCCCCAGTGCTCGCGCGACTTGTCAGCGTCCCGGCGGAAGGGGAACATCGACACCTGCATCGACTCGCTCTTGTCGCGCTGGATGTCCGCTACGGTGCGGCCGATGTTGGCCTCGCGACCGAGCGCGACCACCGCCGTCATCCCGTCGCGGGAGTCCCACAGCGCATGCTCGGTCACGCGGTGCGCATAGCGGAGGTCCGTCGACCACGTGCGCACGTAGGGCAGGTAGTCCGCGCCGCGCTCGTCGTGGACGATCGCGTCCTCCGCGAACAGGAACGCGACGAGATCGTTCCGATCGAGACTGTCGCGAAGGCGATCGGCCGCGCGGCCACGGATGCCGTGGTGAAGGAGCGTCTTCTGCCCCTTGACCTGCACGACGTGGCTGCCGTCCGCGCAGCCGACCGGCCCGTCGATCCCGAGCAGCTCGGCGGACGGACGGGTTCCCGAGAAGAGCCGGCCGGTCAGGATCGTCACCTTGATCCCGCGGGCCTTCAGCTTCTTGATGGCCTGGACGTCGACGTCCTTCGCTTCGCCCTGGCGGTCGAGGAGCGTGCCGTCGAGATCGATCGCGAGCAGCTTGTACGGCACGGCCTCCCGGACGTGCTTGCGCTTGCGCTGCGTCGAGCGCGAGTCACTCGCGTGACTTGCGCTCGCAGCCGACGCGGCTGCGCCAGCCTTCGGCCTCTCGCTCCCCCGTCGTACTGCCATGCGAGTTGCTCGAGTTCGGACGAATCCGAATCAGAAACGAATCAGGCCGCCGGGTAGACCGAGACCTGCTTCTTGTCGTTCGTCTTCCACTCGTACTTCACCTGGCCGTCGCGGAGCGCGAACAGCGTGAAGTCCTTGCCCTTGCCGACGCCCTTGCCTGGGGAAATCGTCTCGCCGACCTGGCGAACGATGATGTTTCCCGCGCGGACCGTCTCGCCGCCGTAAACCTTCACGCCACGACGCTGCGAGTTTGAATCGCGGCCGTTACGCGTGCTGCCTGCGCCTTTTTTGTGAGCCATGGTGCTGTCCTATTTCCTTTGGGCAGATCAGCCGGCGATGCCGGTGATCTCCAGCGCGGTGAAGGGCTGACGATGGCCGCTCTTACGGCGGTAGTTCTTCCGGCGGCGGAACTTGAAGATGATGATCTTCTCGCCGCGGTCCTGGGCGATGATCTTCGCCTCGACCTTGGCGCCGCCGACCATCGGCTTGCCGATCTTGATTCCGTCACCCGCACCGACGAGGAGAACCTCGCCGAGGGTCACGGAGTCGCCGACGTTGCCGGCGAGCTTTTCGACGCGAAGGCGATCGCCCTGCGCCACTCGATACTGCTTTCCGCCCGTTTTGATGACCGCGTACATGGAACACGCCCTCTTGGTGGGCCGCGCGAGCCTCAGCTGATGCTGGGAGGCCGCGTCGGCGGGGTTTCTCGACCCCAGTGAAAGGGGGGTCGAGGGACGCGGCACTATATTGATCGCGCGGTTTTTGTAAAGGCGTACGAGGGGGTTCGGTGAAAAGCCGGTCGCGTGGCGGGGGTTTCGAGGCTCGTGCATAATGATTGCACCGGCTGGCCTTCGCCAGTGGCGGGTCAGGTTGCGTGGGGCGCGGAGGAATCATGGATTATCGCGGTGTTCTGCTTGTCGGGCTCGTGAGCGGAGCGGCGATCGTCGGCGCGACGACGTCCTGCAGCGGCCCCGATCCGGGCCAGATCACGTTCACCGAGCGCCCGCGCGGCTCGAGCGGTGAGCTCACCAGCGGCGGGACGACGAGCGGCGGGACCGACGGAGGCGGGACGACGAGCGGCGGGACCGACAGCGGCACGAGCGGCAAGCCCGACGGGGGAAGCTCAGGCGTGGTCGGCGACCCCGTCTTCGGGACCACCGCGTTCGCGGCGGGAAGCCCGGGCCAGGGCGCGCCGGCGAAGATGGCGAACCCGGCTCACAATGGCGACTCCTCCGGCAAGGACTGCATCGTCGCCGGCTGTCACCTCAACCAGTGGGGCTTCGGCGGGACGCTCTATACGGAGGCGGCGCGAACCGCACGCGTGACCGCCGCCGAGGTCCGCATCTCGGGTCCGGACGGAAAGGTGTTCCAGAGCACGTTCAGCGACGCGGACGGCAACTTCTGGATCCAGGGCCTCGGCATTCCGATCCCGGCCAACAGCCGCGTCGGCGTGCGCACCGCCGACGGGAAGAAGATGAACATGTCCGGCGCCATCGGCCCGGGACAGGCAGGCTGCAACCAGGTTGGCACGTGCCACGGCGGCACCGCCGGCGGCGTCTTCGTCAAGTAGGTTGGGGGCTCCGCGATCAGTCGGACGTGTTCTCTCCGTGTCGGCGTGACGGCCACCTGCCCTTGAAGGGCGGCTGACGCTCCGCTGCAACCTCGCCGAGAC
>JAYSXP010000568.1:0-25746 GCA_043717125.1 Polyangiaceae bacterium
TTCGCCTGATCGAGCTTGGTCTTGCCGGTCTTCTCGCCGGCGACGAGGTAGGTCGTGTCCTTCTTCACCGAGTCGTGGATGGTGGCGCCCGCGGCACGCAGGAGCGCGTGCACGTCCTCCCGTTTGCGGGTGAGCACGCCCGTCGCGCAGAACGATTGGCCGAGCAGCGGCCCCTCGGTCGCGACGATCTCGCGCGGCTGCGGCCGGCTCACGTCACGCTCGAGCAACTTCTGAAGCACCGCGCGCTCGGCATCGTCCTTCAGGAAGAGAGCGACGCACTCGACCATCTTGGCGCCGAAACCGTGGATGCCGGAGACGTGCTCGCGGACCTCCTCGTCCGACCACGCGAGGAGCGTCGTGAGCGTGCCGGCCACCTGCGCCACCTGGCGCCCCGCGACCTGGCCGATCTGCGGGATGCCAAGGCCCCCGACGAGGCGATCGAGCGTGCGCTCGCGTGACGCCTGGATCGATGCGATCACGTTCTGAGCGCTCTTACTCCCCATGCGCTCGAGTCCGGCGACCTGCTCGGCGGTGAGGTCATAGAGATCGGCCACGTCCTTGACGAGCCCCTTCGTCACGAGCTGATCGACGAGCGACTCGCCGAGATGATCGATCGCCATCGCCGGGCGGCTCGCGAAGTACAGGATTCGCCCCTGCACCTGCGCCTGGCATTGCCGGTTCGGGCAGCGCACCGTCGCTTCGAACTGAGGGGGCCGCGCCGAAGGCGTGGGTGAAGGAAGAGGTTTGCCCTCCTCGCGGACGCGCGACACCACGGGGGTGCCACACACCGGGCACTCCTTCGGCATCGCGAACGGCGCGGTGCCGGCCGGGCGCGAGCGCGCCTCGACGGCGAGCACCTGCGGGATGATCTCGCCAGCCTTCTGGATCGACACGCGATCGCCGACGCGGACGTCGAGCTCGCGGATCTGGTCGGCGTTGTGGAGCGACGCGCGCGAAACTGTGGTGCCGCCGAGCTCGACGGGATCCATGTTCGCGACGGGCGTGAGCGCGCCGGTTCGCCCGACCTGCACCGTGATCGAACGCACCGTGGTGATGGCGCGCTCAGCAGGGAATTTGTAGGCGATCGCCCACTTCGGGAATTTCGACGTCGCGCCGAGGATGTCCTGGTGGCGGAACGAATCGACCTTCACGACGGCGCCGTCCGTCTCGAACGGGTAGTCCGCGCGCACTCCGTCGATCGCGGCGATCGCGGCCATCACGCCTTCCCACGGTGTCACCTTGTGGCGGAGGTGCGTGGGGAGCCCGAGCGTGGCGAGCCACTCGAGCGTCTCGCTGTGTGTGGGCTTCGTCTTCGCGCCCTCGACGGCCTGGTAGAAGATGGCGCGAAGCGGCCGCTTGGCGACCTCGCGCGGGTCCATCATGCGGACGGCGCCGGCCGCGGCATTGCGCGGGTTCGCGAAGGTCTCGAGGCCCGCGGCCTCGCGCTCGGTGTTGAGCGTCGCGAGGTCCTTCCGGAAGATCAGCACCTCACCGCGAAGCGTGAGCTTGCCTGCGTGGGGAATGCGCGACGGCACACCGCGAATGGTGCGCACATTCGGCGTGATCTCCTCGCCCTGGGCGCCGTCGCCGCGCGTCGTGGCCTGGACGAGGTGACCGCCCTCGTAGATGACCTCGATGCTCGCGCCGTCGAGCTTCGGCTCGATGCAGAACGACGGAGTGTCGCCGTCGCGCAGCCCGTCCGTCACGCGACGATGAAACTCGAGCATGTCCTCGGCCGAGTAGGCGTTGTCGAGAGAGAACATCCGGTGCTCGCGGTGGATCTTCGTGATGGAAGGCCGCACTTGCCCACCGACGCGCTGGGTCGGCGACCCCGCCGTGACGAGCTCAGGGTGCGTGGACTCGAGCGCGCGCAGCTCCAGCATGAGCTGATCGAAGTCGGCGTCGGAGACGATCGGGTCGTCGAGCACGTAGTAGCGGTATTCATGAGCCTCGAGCTCACGGACGAGCCGAGCGTGCTGCGCGGCGGGCGCGGCGGGCGCGGCGGGACGCGCGGGGGGAAGATCGACGGGTTCTGCGGTCTTGGCCTTCGGGGGCATGGGAGCCTGCGCCACTTTCAGCCCGCGAGCGGCCGTTTTCAATGGTAGACAGGCCCTCCCATGTCGATGAAGCGCGCAAAGGGCAAGACTGCGGGAAAAGAGAAGGCCGCGGAGACGGACTTCTGGGCGAAGCCCGCCACTCCCGAGAAGACTTGGGAAGAGGCCGTCGAGGGCAAGCCCGACGGCGATTTCGTCCCGTACGTGATGACCGAGCGCTTCACGAAAGGTCAGCTCATCCTCCACTCCAAGTTCGGCAAGGGCATCGTCGCCGACGTCGAGGGCGCACGGATCGAGATCCTGTTCCAGGAAGGGAAGAAGAAGCTCGGTCACGGTCAGACCTGACGAAACGCATCGCTTTCAGGGGGGAAACGTCATGATCCGAGGCGGCCTCGTCACTCTGTTCGTACGCGACGTCGGCAAGGCGGTGCGCTTCTACGTCGAGACGCTTGGAATGAAGCTCGTCGAAGAGGGCGGCGCCGGTTGGGCGGTCATCGACGCGGGCGATGGTTTTCGCATCGGCCTCCACCAGCCGCAGACGCAGGCGAGCGCGATGGATCCCGTCACCACGGGCAATCGCGGCGCCCTCACTCCTTCCATCGGGTTGACGTCGAAGGTGCCGATTCGCGAGGCGATCGCGATCTACGAGAACCGAGGCGTCGTCTTCGAAGTGAAGGACGAAGGGCCCGTCACGCTCGCGCACTTCCGCGATCCTGACGGCAATGCGCTCTACCTCTGTCAGGAACACTGAGCTCTGTCAGGAACGTTGAGCGAAGTCGTGGACGGTCCGGGCGCCGAGCCGCCGGAGGTTCCCGCGCAGGTTCGTCCCGCGGAGGTCAGCGCTGCCGGGGCAAGGCCGCTACCCGACTTCATGCGAGACAAGAAGCGCATGACGGCCGCGGACCTCGCGGACCGCTCTCGGACCTCGAGCTGAAGCGCTTCCGCAACGGCCAAGGCGCGGGCTTCCGCATCGCCTGGAACCAGGCGACGATCATCGTGATCGACTACGGCATCAGCCGCGAAGGCTCGACCCTGTACGTCAATTTCAACCACCCGTTCTGATCAGGCCCGAAAGAACGCGGGGGCCTGATCGTGTCTAGAGCGCTTTGGCTTGCGGGAGGTCGACGGTCACGGTGGTCTCGGCGGGGGCGGATTTGCCCACGACGAATTCGATGTCGATCTTGCGGCGCACGGGGATGCACACCGCGTGCGTGGCGTCGTCGCAGACGACGAGATCGATCACGCCGCCGAGCGTCGCGTTCGGCGCACCGTCGAGCGGCTTCACGACGATGTGAAAGCCGTCGCGCGCCGCGGTTCCCGTCGCCTTCACGTCGGAGGGAGCTTCCGCGAGCGCATCGCTGCGATCCCACCGAACACGAAACGGCGCCTCTTCGTTCACGGCGGTGCCGGGCGGAGACTTCCACGAGACCTTCACCGTCGTGGTCGCACCCGCACGGATCGGGACCTCCGGGAAATCGACCTTCGCGAACTGCCGGCCCGCGCCGCCATGGGCCTCGCCCGAAGCCACGCCACGGGCCACGGCACCGGGCGAGCCCTCGCGTGCCGCCGAAGTAGCCGAGATCGGCGCCGGTGCGGCGGCAGGCGCCGGCGCGGCCTTGCGTTCGCAGCCCGAGCTCACGACAGCAGCGATGAGCACTCCCCACGACCGGACAGTCACACCCAAAGCTTAGGAGGACGGACCGAGCGCTGCCACTTCTTCCGCGCGGGGGGCTGAGCTCGATGTGGCTCTCACGTACCGATGGGCAACGTCAACGACGCAGGCTTGTCCCCGACGCCGCTGGCCTCGTCGGGCTCGAGCGGCCCGCCGTCGTCGTCGCTCGCGTCACCGAAGAACTGCAAGATCTCACCGCGGCGCGCATGCGCGTCGGCGCGTCCCATCTCGATGAGCTGGCGGCAGTAGTGTCCGTCGAAGAGCAAGTAGCTCGCGAGGTCGGCCTCGTCACCGGCCCCCATGTCGAGGAGATCGAAGAGGCGCTTCGTGAAGAATGGATTGCCGATGAACTTGCCCTTTCGGACATGCTCGCTCGCGAGGCGACCGAGGTCCTCGCTAGGGCGAATCTCGAATGGTTCGACGTACCGATACGGCGGCTGGTTCCGCCGGATCGCCTCACGCGACATGGTCTCGAGGAAGCCTGGACCGTAGTTCGCCGTGCCGTCCTTGATGACGTGGTTCAAGCGACGGAGAAGCTCGAGGTCGACGTCGACATGGTCGAGCAAGAACGCGTTGAGCACCTTGCCGAGGAGGAACGCCGCGCCGGGAGCGCGCGCATTCGCGCCGAGGGGCCCTTCCTTCGTCACGACGCCCTGCACCTCACGCGAGCTTCCGATCGCGAAGATGTGCGTTGCGCCGAGCCGTAGCGCGGGCGCGATCGGCGTGTTCTGACGGAGCCCGCCGTCGAGATAGAGCTCGTCGTCGATCTTCACGGGCGGAAAGAGCATCGGGATCGCCGCGCTGGCGAGCGCGTGGTGCGGACCGATGTGATCCTGGCGGAAGAGCGTCCGGGGCGGAGCCGTCTGCGGGATGTCGACGTCGGGGGCGGTCTGCATGAAGACGACGGTGCGGCCCGTCGAGACCTCGGTGGTGGAGACGGTGAGCGCACGGAGCTGCTTCTTCCGGATCGCACGTGCGAGCGCGCGCCAGCTCACCTCGCGCTGGACGAGCTCGGCCATCGGTCGCACGTCGAAGAGACCGGTGCCCATCTGCCCGCCGCCCATGAGGAGCCGCGGGATGCCTCCGAGCTGCCGCGCGCCGAAGCCCAGCACGCGTGTCAGCTGCAGCTCGCTCCAGAGGTGGACGAGCCGGCGCATGCCGAGGACGGGGTCGGCGAGGTGGGCCGCGAGGTAGCACGCGTTGATCGCGCCGACGCTCGTTCCACAAAGGATGTCGATCTTCGGCGGCGCACCGCGCATGCGCGAGAGGTCGTCGAAGATGTACCAGAGGACGCCAACCTCGTAGGCGCCTCGCGCCCCTCCGCCAGAGAGAATCATCGCCGTGCGACGCTGCTTCCCTCGGATCGAAACGTTCTGGGTCATCGCTCGCCTTCCACTATCGCTTGCGGCGTCGGGGTGCTGTCGAAGAGCGTCGTCACCAGCGGGCGCTCGGCGAACCGGCGGGAGAGCCGTGGGTCGCGGATCGTGCTCTTGAGCGCGTTGGCGTAGTCGACGGCGCGCTGCCTCGCGGCAGGAGCCTGCGGCGACGCTGCGCGTTTGAGGGCATCAGCGCACAATACACGTATTTCCAGGCCGTATTCGCAGCCTTGGAGGGCTTCCACGGCACCGAGCGCGGTCGTCGCGAGGAGCGTGGCGGCGTGCACCTCGCCGGCGTCGACGCGCGCCGAGGCTTCGACCGCGAACGCGTAGAAGTGATACGCGACGAGCGCCTGCTGCTCCGCGCTGCGGCGCGCCGAGACGGCGTTCGCGATCGCGGTGGGCGCATCACGGCGGTAGCGAGCGATCGCGGCGGCCACGACCGCAGCGTGGGTCATGTCGTAAGCGTTGCCGGTCGCCGCAGAGATCGCGACGGCCTCCTTCACGTACGCGTCGGCGCCCTCGGCCTCGCCGAGCTCGAGCAGCACCTCGGCGCTCACGAGCAGCGTGTCGGCGCGACCGTCCTGATCGCCGTAGCGCTCGTGTGCCTCGCGGGCGCGCTTCAAATACGCCTGCGCGCGTGCCATGTCGCCGAGCCTCGCGTAGGAGTGGCCGATGTTCGTGAGCGTCTTGGCGAGCTGAAAGCGCCCGCCGATCGAGAGGTCGATGCGGATCGACTCGAGCGCGAGCGCGATGGCGTCCTCGTACCGCCCCTGGACGAACATCGCGTACGCGAGCGCGTTCTTGGCGCGCGCCTCCTGACGACGTGCGCCGACCTTGCGAAAGACCCCGATCGCCTCGACGTACGCGTCGACCGCCTCGCGAACGCGCCCGACGCGGCGGAGGAGAACGCCGCGGGTGCGGAGGACGTCGGCACGCACGCGGGCAGGCACGCCGGGGTTCACTTTCGGATTGCAGGCCGCGAGGGCGCGGTCGCTGGCGGCGAGCGCTCCCTGCACGTCGCCGAGCTCGCGCGAGAGCTCGCTGACGAGGAGCTCGGCCTCGATCTCGAAGTTCGGGTACTGCGCGGAGTGCGCGACCCCCGCGGCCTTCTTCGCGACGGGCAGACCGTGCGAGAGATGGCCCTCGTCGAGGTCGTAGCGAGCCGTGCGGAGCAGCGCGAGGCAAGCCGCCCGAGGCGAGGCCAGGGACTTCGCCGTCGCGCGCATAATTTCGAGGTGCCGCACGCGCTCGCGCTTCCGGCCGAGCACGCGAAAGATCGCCTCGAGCGCCTCGTGCACCGCCATGATGTGCGGGTCGTCGGTGGCAAGGTGCTGCGCGGCGCGCAGGTAGTAACGGATCGCGAGCTGCGTCTGGTACGCGTTTCGAGCTGCATTTGCAGCCTCTTCGTAGAAATGCGCAGCCTTCTCCGGCGCATCGCCCTTGACGAGATGGCGCGCGACGATCGCGGCCGAGACACCGCGCGCGAGCGAGGTGTCCGCGAGGTGCTGGCCGAGCGCACGATGCATGCGCGAGCGCGTCATCGTGTCGAGCGCGGCGTACGCGACGTCACGGGTGAGCGGATGGCGGAAATCGAGGACGTCACCCTTGCGGTCGCAGAGCCCGCGCGCGCAGAGCCGCATGATCGCGTCCTCGCTCGCACGAAGCGCGCTCCTCACGACGTCGCCGCCGGAGGGCTCGGGCGCAGCTCCGCGATGCTGCGCGGCGCGGGCGTTCAGCTTCGCGAGATCCGCGAGCCCGAGCGGGCCACCGGCGATCGCAAGCCAGTCGACGATCACGTGCTCGGGCCCGGGCAGCTCCTGGATACGATCCGCGAGGAGCTGCTCGAGCGTCGAGGGCAAACCCATCGAGTCGAGGTCGGCGCCGTGCGGACGGATGAGCGCGTCGTCACGGATCTCGAGCACGCCTCGCTCGAGGAGCGCGTCGACCATC
Source organism: Polyangiaceae bacterium (assembly GCA_043717125.1). Classification (GTDB taxonomy): domain Bacteria; phylum Myxococcota_A; class Polyangia; order Polyangiales; family Polyangiaceae; genus Labilithrix. Next base: position 7,056 of record JAYSXP010000568.1, read on the forward strand.
TCGAGGAGGTAGAACGGATTGCCACCGACGCGCGGCATCAACTCGGCGCAGACCTGCCGGACGCCTTCGCGCACCGAGAGGCGCGCTTCGACGAGACGGATCTGCTCCTCGCTCGACAGCGCGTGCAGCTCGATGCGAACCTTGCCCTCGAGGAGCAGTGACACGCGGTCGTCCGGGCGCGTGACGAGCACGAGCAGGACGGGCAGCGGGTCCGGGGTCTTCAGGATCTCGGCGACGAGATCGAGCGTCGGCTTGTCCGCCCACTGGAGCCCTTCGATGACGAGCACGAGCGGCTGATCGAGCGCGATCGCGGCGACGAGATGGCGTGCGCCGCTGACGAGGATTTTCTTCCGGTAGTGCGCGTCCTCGTCCTCGCCCGAGGACTGCGGCCCGTGGCCTGACTGCTGGTTCGCCGCGATCTCCGCAAGGCGCGCGACCATGGGATTCGTCACGTCGGGCTGCGCGGCGCCGCCTCCCGTGCGTGCGATCAGATGAGCAACCTCGTCATAGGACTCGTCACCGCTCGCGCCGATGGCGTCACGGACGAGGTCGGCGAGCGCGCTGTAGGGGACCTCCATGCGCACGGGCGTGCACTCGACGCGTACGAGCCTCGCGTTGGGCGGCAGCTCGGAGAGGAAGGTCGCGAGGAGGGCCGTCTTGCCGATGCCGAGCTCACCCACGATGGCGCGACACGACACGATCCCGCCGCCCGGTCCGTTCACGGCAGTGTGATACGCGCCGTGCAATTCGGCCTTCTCGGCGTCACGCCCGATGAGATCGTTCTGGGCGTTCGCCTGCTCGGCCGCCTTCTCCTCGCGCGAGAGCGAGCGCTCGAGCGCGTAGATGCGCATCGTCGGCGGCAGGTTCTGCACGCGCTCGGGCACGCCGACGTCGGACTTGAGGTCGAGCGTCGGTGCGTCAGCCCAGCGAAAATCGCGGCGCACGAGCCGGTAGACTCCGCCCGCGACGAACGTGCCCTTCGCCGGCGTCGCGCGCGCGAGGACGTCGGCGAGGTACGTGACCGGATCATGGAGGACGTAGCGGACGAGGTTGCCCTCGGGGTCGCGCGTGCCCGAAGCGATACCGCGCACGATGGAGAGCGACGCGCCGATCGGTGCGGGGAGATCCTCCTTGATCGCGTCGATGGCCTCGTGCGTCTCGACCGCGAGCCACGCGGCGTCCGAGGCGGCCTTCGCGGGCTTCGGACCGAGCCCGGCAATCGCGCGCGCCTCGAGGTCGCTGGTCCACACCCATCGCATGCCGCGCTTGTAGGCCATGTCGCCGAGCATGCCGCGCGAGCGCTCGAGCGCGCGAACCAGCTTGCGCCGCTCCTCGTCGGTGAGGTGCACGTTGGCGCCCGTACCGTCGGCCCCGGGCTCGACGAGGCGAAGCGTGACGATCGCGACATGACGGACCTCGCGAGCCTCGGGCCTCCGAGACCCGCCTGCGCTCGGCGGTGAGCTCTTGCGCCCCGCCTGCGGGGGCTGCGAGCCCACCGGGGGACGCGAGCCGCTCCGACTTCCCTCGCTCCCTCCCGAGAGCGCATGCGGAGCCGCGGCCTGCGTGTGGTGCTCGGGCGGGAGATCGCTCGCGGGCAGCGCGGGCTCCTCACGCGGCACGAACGAGGCGAGCGTCGTCTCGAGCGTCGCGGCATCGACGAAGATCTGCTTCTGCAGCATCGCGCGGCCGATCGCGGCCGCGACGTCGCGCCCGGTCGGGTAGCGATCCTCGGCCTTCGGCGAGAGGAGCTTCAAGGCGATGGTCTCGAGCTCCTCGGGGATGTCGCGCACGTACGTGCTCGGCGGCTCGACGTTGCCCGAGCGGACGATGTCGAGCAGCGCCTCTCCGCCGAGACCACCGTGGAGCGGGCGCCCCGTGAGGCACTCCCACATGATCACGCCGAGCGCGTAGAGGTCGCCGCGGCGATCGACCTTCTCGCCACGCGCCTGCTCGGGCGACATGTACCCGTACTTGCCCTTGAGAACTCCCTCTTCCTCGTCGGTCAGCCGCGCGCTCGCGATTCCGAAGTCGGCGATCTTCACGACGCCCTCGAACGAGAGAAGGACGTTCTGCGGGGATACGTCACGATGGACGATGTCGAGCGGAGCTCCGCCCTCGTCGCGCTTCTCGTGGGCGTAGTGCAGGCCCTTCGCGGCCTCGGCGATGATCCACGCCGACGCCCACGGCGGGATGAGCCGGCCCCTCGTCTTCGCGGCGCTCATCAGGTGACCGAGGTCGCAGCCCTCGACCCACTCCATGGCGAGGACGTGCCCCTCGTCACCCTCGTTCGAGAACTCGTAGACCTGCACGACGTTGGGGTGGTTCAGCCGCGTGGCGAGCTGCGCCTCGTCGATGAACATCGAGCGGAACCGGCGCGAGGTCGTGAAGGCCGGGAGGATCCGCTTGACGACGACGACCTTGAACGTGCCCTCGGCACCTCGCTTCTTCGCGAGGAACACCTCCGCCATGCCGCCTGCGCCGAGCCGCCTGACGATCTCGAACTGCGCGATTTGGCTGGGGATGCCGGCGGGATTCGGCGCGCTCGACCTGATCGACATGGGAGGGAGCGAGGGTGCTCGGTGACGATGATGCCATGCCGTGGAAACGCTTTGACGCGGAAAGAGCGCTCGCGGGGCGAGCCGGAGGAGGTGCGGAGGGAAAACCGCTAGGCCTACACCGACCCCTCTCGCGTATTGCCACGCGACCTGTGTAGACTCCTGAGGCTGCGGCGATGCAAGCTCCGCCCACCGCCCCCACTGCGCAGGGATCGTTCGCGAAGACGCCCTACCCGCACCTGCTCGTCTACGCGCTCGAACGGGCGCTGACGGGGACGTTCGAGCTTCACTTCAACGCGGCCTCCCTCGCCACCATCCTCGTGGTGGGCGGCGTACCCGCGAAGATCCGACTCTCCGAGCCGGTGCACTTCCTGGGCGACATCATGGCCGAGCTCGGAATGGTCCCCGGCGACGCCGTCCGAGCCGCGCACGAGCGCATCGCGCAGGCCCCGGGGCGGCTGATGGGGCAGGTCCTGAAGGAGCTCGGCGCCTGCGACGAAGCCCGTGTCGAGGCCGGCGTGCGCGCGCAGCTCGACCGGAAGATCGAGCACCTCTTCGGCCTCACCGCCGACACGGTGTTCTCCTACTACGACAACTTCGACGCGCTCGCGGGCTACGGCGGTCCGCCGACGCCGCTCGACCCCTTCCCCGCGCTCTGGCGCGGCGTGAGGCAGGCCCCCGCGTGGGAGCACGTCGACGCCACGCTTCGTCGCGTCGGCCAATCCGCGGTCCGTGTGGCGCCGACCGCGAATCTCGAGCGCTTCCAGTTCACGCGCGTCGAGGTCGGCGCCCTCGAGCTGCTTCGGCAGCGTCCGATGCGCGTGGTCGACCTCGTCAACTCGAAGGTCATCGGCCCGAGCGCCGCGCAGCTGCTCATCTACACCCTGGTGATCGCGAAGCAGGTCGACCTCGTCGAGACGCCGTCGATGCGGCCGCAGCAGCCGCAGCAGCCACAGCCGCCGCCGCGCGCACCAGCAAGCGTCCCTGGAATGGCTTCGGGCGCGATGGCGCCGCCTAGCGGTCAGGCGTTTGCTCGCGTGCAGCTCCAGGCGAAGGCCGCGATTCGTGCGCCGCTCATCATCGAGGAGGGGCCCGTCGCCTGGAGTGCCTCCGACGGGCGAATTGCGAGTCCACTCCCGCAGCCCATCCCGCTTCCGGAAAGCGCCTACGCCCAGAACAACCCCGCGATTCCGATGGCCCCGATGGCGCCCATGATCTCCGGAATGCCCACGGCGGACGAGGGAGCCGACGCGGGTGGTGGGCTCGGGCTCGACATCGCGTCGATGATCACGACGACCATCCAGTCGTCGATGCCCGGGCCGATGACGGCGCCCGACGCGCCCTACCCAGCGGTGGCGCCGCCCGCACCGCCCTCTTCGTCGCCGAACCTCGCGGGTGCCCCGGCCGCGCCTGCGTCGTCGCCGAGCGTCGTGCCCGAGGCGATCGGCAGCTCGCCGAACCTCACCGCGGAGCAGAGCTCGCTCAAGCAGAAGATCCTCGAGCGTGCCGCCGCGATCTCCGGGCAGGACTACTTCCAGATGCTCGCCCTCGAGCGCGACGCGACGCCCGAGATGGTGCAGAAGGCCTTCTTCGGTCTCGCGAAGGTGTGGCACCCCGACCGCCTCCCGCCCGCGCTCACGGGAGTGAAGGACGCGTGCAGCAAGGTCTTCACCCACCTCACCGAGGCTCAAGCGACGCTCTGCGATGCCGAGCGGCGCGCCGAGTACATGACGTTGCTGAAGGACGGCGGCGCGACCCCGGACGACCAGGCGAAGATCCACGCGATCCTCGAGGCGGCGACGGAGTTCCAGAAGGCCGAGATCATGCTCAAGCGCAACGACACCGCGCAGGCGCACGAGCACGCACGGAAGGCGCTCGCGCTCGATCCCGAGCAGGCCGACTATCTCGCGATGGTCACATGGCTCGACTCCCACAAGGCGGAGTGGATCGGCCGTGAGAAGACCCTCGAGAAGATTGGCATCCTCGATCGCTGCATCAAGATGAACGCGAACTCGGAGCGCGCGTACTTCTGGCGCGGCATGCTCTTCAAGCGCATCGACGAAGGCTCGAAGGCAATCAAGGACTTCAAGAAGGCCTCGGAGCTGAACCCGCGTAACCTCGACGCGCTCCGCGAAGTGCGCCTGCACAACATCCGCGGCGGACAGTCGAAGCCGCCGCCGGGCGGCGGCAGCGGCGGTGGCCGCCCGAGCGGCAAGCCCGCGCAGCCCGAGACGCTCGGCGGCCTGTTCGGCAAGCTTTTCAAGAAGTAGCCCGCGCGCTTCAGACCGGCCTGGCGGCCCGCATCGGCACGATGCTCTGGCGCGGCTCGTTCTCGACGAGGTAGCCGAAACGCTGCTTGAACTCCGGGGCTGTCATGTTCGCGGCCGCAGCCATGTGCGCGAGCTCGACGCGATCCTCGAGGTCCTCTGCCTTGAGGCGGAGCATGTAGCTGCGCGCGATCTTGTAGCGGTCGGAGGTGACGTCGACCATGCGAACGCGCATGCGCCCGGTCACGGGATCCATGATCTGCGCGAACGGTACCGGGACGAAGCGGCCGCGCTGGATGCTGATGAGGGCCTCGGTGCCGCCCTCGATGACGTGGCGCGCGGCGCAGTAGCCGAGGTCGCGCGTGTACTCCATGTCGAAGGGAATCGGGTCGGCGCAGCGGAGCTCGTAGCCGATGTTCTTCGACACGACCGTCGCCGAGACGCGCATCTCCGCGAGCTGCTTTTTCACGGCAGCCTTCACCATGTTGCCGAAGTCGACCTCGGCGATGCGGATGTGGCCGTGCGCGTCGCGCTCGACGCCCTCGAGGCCTTCGATGTCGCTCGGAAGGATGTGCTCGACGAGGCCCTCGGCGAGGACAGCAACGCCGTCGGTGCGGCCCTGCGAGAGGCGCTTGATGATGGCGCACGCGAGCGTGTCGACGACCTTCGAGAGACGGACCGGATTCTCGAACTCCTCGGACACGAGAGAGAGTGTCGCGCCCGCGGCCTTTCCGATGCCGAGCGCGAGGTGGCCCGCTTTGCGGCCCATCGCGATGACGAAGTACCAGCGCGACGTCGTCTTCGCGTCGACCATCAGGTTCTTGACGATCTCGACGCCGATGTGGCGCGCCGTCTGGAAACCAAACGTGTAGACGTCCTGCGGGAGGTCGAGGTCGTTGTCGATCGTCTTCGGGACGTGGACCACGCGCAAGCTGCCCTTCGAGGCCTTCGCGAGCTGGCTCGAGCTGAAGCACGTGTCGTCACCGCCGATGGTGACGAGCATACCGACGCCGAGCCGGTCGAGCGTGTCGAGGCACTTGGCGAGCAGCTCGGGGCTCTTCGTCGGGTTCGCGCGCGAGATGCCCAGGGTGGAGCCGCCGCGGAAGTGGATGCGGCCCGTGTCGGCGATGCTCAGCGGCGTGACACGCGACGTGTCACCCTCGATGAGCCACCGGAAGCCGTCCTGGATGCCGACGACCTGGACACCCGAGAGGCACGCACGGATGGTCGCCGCGCCGATGACGCTGTTGATGCCGGGGGCGGGACCGCCACCGACGAGGATCGCGAGCTTCTCGTTCATGTCCAAAGGGATCCGGGCTCCGGCTTCAGGCTACAGGTCGAACCGCGAGATATCTCTGGCAAACACGCTGCGGCATCCAAAGCGTAACTCTCTGATGAGTTACGCTTATCCCCGATGGAGACCCGGCGGCGGAGACACTAGCTTGTTTGCGTGAGCTCCGAACATTTGGGCAAGGTCCTGACGCGTCGCGTGCCGGGCGAGATGGCGCGGCCGTTTCTCGGCGCGATGAACTTCGGCAAGCGCACCACCGAGGCCGAGTCCAAGGCCGTGGTCACGCGTGCGCTCGAGCTCGGTATCGGGCACATCGACACGGCGAACGCGTACGGGGATGGCATCTCCGAGACGATCGTGGGCGACGCGCTTCGTCGGAGCGGAGGCGCGCGCGACAAGGTGACGATCGCGACCAAGTGCGGCTTCGGACGTGTGGGCGGCAAGGTCGAGGGGTTGAGCCGCGCACGGATCCGCGAGGCGATCGAGGCGAGCCTGTCACGGCTCGGCACCGACTACGTCGACGTCTACTACCTGCACGTGCCCGACCACGACACGCCGATCGACGAGACGCTCGACGCCGTGGCGGAGCTCCTGGCCGAGAAGAAGATCCTCGCGTGGGGCGTCTCGAACTACGCCGCGTGGCAGGTCCTCGAGATGATCCACAAGGCCGACGCCCGCACGATGGCGCGCCCCGTGATCGCGCAGCAGCTCTACAACGTGTTGATCCGCCAGCTCGACATCGAGTACTTCGCGTTCGCGCGCCGCTTCGAGCTGCACACGACGGTCTACAATCCCCTCGCCGGCGGGCTCCTCTCGGGCAAACACGCACGCGACGGCTCGACACAGCGTGGGTCTCGCTTCGACAAGAATCGCCTCTATCAGGGGCGCTACTTCACCAGCGTCATGTTCGACCGGGTGGACGCGGTCGCAGAGCTCGCGCGCGCCGAGGAGATGAGCTTGCTCGAGCTCTCCTACGCCTGGCTCGCGGGCGCACCCGGAGTGGACAGCATCCTCCTCGGTCCCGCGTCGGTGAAGCAGCTCGAGGAGGGCGTCTCGGCCTGCGCGCGAGGGCTCACGCCGGAGGTACGCGGCCTGGTGGATGCGCTCTATCGAACGTGGCTCGGCACCGATACGTACTACGTGCGATGAGCGACGCAGACGCCGAGCGAGACGAGGCGATCGCACACTACCGCCTCCACGGCTGGGCGCGGCTCGGGCGGCTCGCGGAGGAGGCCACGCTCGCTCCGCTCCGCGCGAGGGCCGACGCGATCATGCTCGGCGAGGTGACGTACGAGGGCCTCTTCTTTCAGCACGACACGGAGACCGGGCGCTACGAGGACCTCGCGTACGGGCAGGGCTGGACGGGGCCTTCGCTCGCGTACCGCAAGGTGGAGAAGCTCGAGAAGGACCCGCTTTTCTGGGAGTGGCTCTCGAACGAGCGGTTTCATCGCGTGGCGGCGCGCGTGTACGAGGGCGCGGCGGGGGTCGCGCTCTATCGCGCGTTCCTGATGAACAAGAATGCCGGAGGCGGTACGGACCTTCCGTGGCATCAGGACGGCGGCAACTTCTGGGGACTCGATCGTGACCCGGTCCTGCAGATCTGGACGGCGCTCGACGATGCACCGACCGACGGCGGGTGCCTCGAGGTCGTTCCTGGTACGCACCTCGCGGGGCTGGCGACGGCGCTCGGCGGGGTCGTGCCGAAGGACCATGTGGAGCGGGCTGATGCGGAGAGTCGGGCACTGAAGATCCCCGTGGTCGCTGGAGAGGTGATCCTGCTCCACAACCACCTGTGGCATCGGTCGGGACGGACGAGCTTGGGCCGGCCGAGGCGCGCGCTCAGCGTCTGTTACATGGACGCGGCGACCCAGTGCCGGCGGAAGAAGCGCGCGCCGAGAAGCTTCGTTCGCGTGTGGTGACGCCCGACGCTCAGGGTCCAAATTTACCGGCTATTTCGCGGTATTCGAGGCTGCGTGGTAGCGTTTTGAGACCGTGATTCGTGGCCGAATACTCGTGATCGACGGCGACGAGTGGCTCGGTCCGCTGCTCGTGCGTCTCCTTCAAGAGAAGGGCTTCATGGCGGACTTTCGCGATGAAGCGCGCGCCGGTTTCAAGCGCGCGTGCGACTCGGTCCCGGACGCGGTGGTGTGCAGCGTGGTCCTTCCGGACATCGACGGCTTCTGGGTCGCGCGGCGCATCCGTACCGAGGTTGGGCCGGTGTCGAAGACGCCGATCGTCCTCGTCGGCGAGGCCGAGGACAAGGATGCGCGCGTCCAGGGCCTGCAGGTCGGCGCGGATGTCTTGCTCGAGCGACCGGTGACGAACGAGGACATCGTCGCGCAGGTCGCGGCGCTCGTGGCGATGGCGCGGCGCTTTCGTCCCGACGTGCCCGAAGATCAGTCGGCCCCTTCGCTTGCGGCAGCGTTTCGCGGAGACCTCTCGAACTTCCCACTCGCGAGCGTGCTGATGATGCTCGAGATGGAGCGGCGAACGGGCACCCTCGAGGTGATCTCCGGCTCGAACGAGCGTGCGCTGCTCGTGCTGTCGACCGGCCTGTTTGCGAGCACGGAGCTCAGCGCCGAGCCGCTTCCGGCGATCGACGTGCTGCGCGAGGTGCTCGGGTGGCGCACGGGTCGCTTTGCGTTCCGCCCGCGCGACGTGGGTTCGCTGCCGCCGCCGCGAGGGTCGATCGGCGCGCTGGTGCTCGAGGTGATGCGGCTCGAGGACGAGAGGAAGAACGCGGCATCGGGGTGACGCGCACGCGCGCGCGGCTCAGCCGCCCGCTTCCCAGAGGCCGTAGATCGCGCCCCAGCTCATGGCGAGCAGGAGGAGGAAGACGAAGAGTACGACGGTCTCGAGCTTCTTCAGCGCGCGGCGGCTCGTGACGATCCCCCAGCCCATCGCGAAGGAGTGGAGCCCGTTCGCGAGGTGGTACGCGACGCCGAGTGTGCCGAGCACGTAAACGGCGAGCGTCGGGCCGTGGTGGCGCATCTCGTGGGCGATATCGGCGAACGGCTCGGGATGGCCCGTCGTGAGGCGCGGGTGCAGCAGCGCGAGCCAGATGTGTGCGCCGAGGAAGAGCATCACGCCGATCGCGCTGAGCCGCTGCAGCGCGTACTTGAGGTTCGTGTAGTTCTTGTACTTTACATTGTTCGGCTTCGCCGACGTGAGGCGGCTGATGCCCCAGACCGTGTGCAGCACGAGGGGCAGGAGCGCGACGACCGACGAGGCGAAAAACGCGAGCGGATGACCATACTCGGTGACATCCGCCTGCCAGGCCGCTCCGCCCTTGAACGCCGAGAGGTTGTTCCAGAGGTGGTGGACCGTCCACACGCCGAGCGGCACGACTGCGAGCAGCGAGCCCATTCGCGCGCGCAAGAAGCTCGCGCGGGTCGTCGGCTCGATACTTTGGGAGAGGGGGGCGGCGGACATCGTCACACCGCTCTAGGGGAAGGTGACGGGGTTTGACAAGGGCGGATACGCTCCACGACACCGATGCGCCTCGAGAAGCGGTCTTTTGGCTCCATGCTCCTCGCCGGCGCGGTCGCGCTCGGCACGCTGGCGGCCTCGCCGGATGCGCGCGCCGGAGGCCTCCTCCTTCACGACGCGATCGACGGCAGCGGCATCGACGTGATGGACGTGGTCTCCTCCGGCGGCGCCAAGGGCAAGGTCGAGAGCAGCGAGAGCGTCTCTTTCACGATACTTGGTAAGGCACGTGCGCCCGCGACGTACACACTGAAGCTTGTGGTCTCCGGCGAGGACGTCCGCATCCCGCACTGCAACGGACGCGGCGCGGTGACGGTCGACGGGACCGTGCGTGACAAGGGCTCGAAGGGCCCGCTCGTCCTCCACCTCGGCGGCGACGCAGCGCACGACGTCCGCATCGACGTGGCCGTGAGCACCTACGAGAAGCGCATCGCCTGCGGCGAGCGCGTGCGGGTCGGCACCGCGACGCGATCGGCCGAGGGCCTCTCGCTCCTCAGATTTGCGAGCACGCACAAGGGCCCCGCAGCCGGTGAGGCCGTCGTGTTCGTGCCGCGCGGGCACGACCCGAAGAAGGCCGGCCCGCTCCTCGTCGGCGTTCACCCGTGGAACGGCGGGCCGTGGACGTATGCGGCTTATCGCGAGCTGCTCGAAGAAGCGCAGGCGAAGGACGTCATGCTGCTCATGCCGAGCGGGCTCGGCAACTCGCTCTACACGGCCGACGCCGAGGACGAGGTCATGCGCGCGCTCGACACGCTCATGGCTGAGATCGCGGTCGATCGACAGCGCGTCTCCCTCTGGGGCGCCTCGATGGGCGGCCAGGGCGCGACGACGATCGGATGGCATCGCCCCGACCGCTTCGCGTTCGTCGCGAGCTACTTTGGTGACGCGAAGTTCGACCTGTCGACTTACGTGCGGAACCTCCTTCCGACCGAGGAGGCGGCGCACAAGATCAATCCGCTCGACGTCGTCGACAATGCCAGACACGTACCGACGTGGCTCATTCACGGCGAGGACGATCGCACCTCGCCCATCGTGCAGAGTGTGATGCTCTACGAGGCGATGACCAAGCGTTCTTTCAGGGTCGATTTCGACCGCGTGCCCGGGATGGGGCACGAAGGGCCGCTCGTCGTGAAATTCATACGCCGCGTCGTCAGCCGCGCCGCCGAGGCGCGCGCTCCGCAGTTTCCCGCGCACGTGACGTTCCGCAGCGCGCGCGGCGTCGACACCGAGGCCTACGGTGTGCGCATCGTGCGCGTCGGCGAGCGCGACGCTTACGTCGACATCGAGAGGCGCGAGGACGGCGTCCATGTCCTGCACGGCACGGAGGGCGTCGTGCAGATCGTCCTGCGCCCTGGAGCCCTCGGTGCTCGCGACGGAGACCGCGTGATCGCCGACCCGGGTGTCACCGCCCACGTGCGCTGGGACAACTGAGTGAAGCGCACCATCCTCAAGATCGGCGCGCCGCTCATCGCGATCCTCACGTTGATGATTGGCCTGCGTATAGGCGCCGGCGAGGCCGTGCGCGCCGCGGTCCTATTTGGAGCGCCGCTCGGACGCCCGGCGCAGAACGGCAGCACGCGCGTCGCCTGGCAGCTCCTCACGTTCGTCGACGATCGCGGTGTGAAGGAGACGGTCCCGATGAAGGGGATCGAGGCCGTCGCGCGCTCGAAGGGGCACGAAGCTCGGTGGAAGGGCGCGAGCAACGCCGACGGGATCGCTGAGGTGAGCTTCGAGATGGACGGGCTCGCGTTCGGCGATCCACTCGACCTCGAGGTCAGGCTCGAGGGAGAAAAGGCCCCACTCGCGGCCGGCCGCGCGACGTGGGGCGCTCCGCACGACGAGCGATCGACGAGCTCTACGAACACCGCGACCGCGCGGCCCACCGTGCGCAACGGGATCGTCGGTCTCGACGTCGTCGTGGAGGGCGGACGCCTCATCGTCGGCTTTCCGACCTCGGTCTGGGTACGAACGACGACGCCCGCGGGAATGGCGCCGAACGGCCTCGTCCTCGAGGCCGAGCCGGAGCCGGGCCTGCTCGCCGCGAGCGACAAGGCGACGCCGTGCGCCTCGGGATGGACCGAGTTCGCCATGACCGCGCAGGCGCACGTCACGGGTAGCGGCTTCACGGCGCGCCGCGTGACGCCGAACACCGGGACCGGGACCGACGCGGACGCCGGAGCCGGAAGCGGCGCGGACGCGGATGCAGGCGCGACGTCGCCGAAGCACCCCGCCGGGCGCTGGTTCGGCGCGCTGCCCGTCGCCGCGGGGGCCTTCTTCATCAGCACGCCGCGCACAATCGAGGAGAACAAGCCTGCCGCAGTCGTGCTCCTCGCGCCCAATCCGCGCGACGTGGTCTACGCCGAGCTCGACGACACGCGCGGGCGCGTCGCCGCCGCGGCGCTGGCCGTCACGACCGAGGCCGGCGACCCGACGCCTCGCGCGCGCTTCGAGCTGCCGCCACTCGTGCCCGGGCTCTACTGGCTCGTCGTCTCGGGAGAGCCGCGTGGTGCGGAGCACATGGCGGGCGCCGCCGTGTCCAAGGCGATCCTCGTTGGAGACGGTACCGCGGGGCTGACCGAGGGCTCCGCGGTGAACGTGCATGATGCATGCAACGTGGGCCCCTGGCTCGCGCAGCGTCAGGCCGCCGGGTTCCCGCGCTGGGTGGCGCTCGACGGTCTGCCTGCCCGGAGCGCCGAGAATCGCTTTCGTCACACCTTTGGCCTTCTCATCGGCGTGCTGTCGCTGCTCGCCGCCGGGATCTTGGAGACGCTCCTGCTCATCGCAGCCTCGCGGGAGGCGCGCGTCTCCTTCCAGCTCGCCGAGCTCGACGAGGACGCTCCGTCCGCTCAGAAGGTGACGGCCTCGCCGCCCGGGGGCGGCGTCGTGATGGCCGTGCTCGTCGCCGTGCTCGGCCTCGCGCTGCTTGCCGTTCTCTTGATCGCGAAGGGCTGACTAGCCCAGGAGCGTCCGCGCGTCCGCGTCGAGAGACTCGTCCGAGATGAGGTCGACGCCGTTCTTCGCGAAGCGACGTGCCGCTGCCGCAGGCTTTGCGTCGTCGCCGTGCTTTTTCGAGCGCGTCGCTTCGCGCACGAGGTAGCCGAGCTCGAGGGCACGACCGAGCGTCAGCGCGAGACGTCGTGCGCCGGCCTCGACCGCATGCGGACCGCCTTCCATCGTCTTCACCAGCCACGACTGCGCGTGGTCGACGGCTCGCACGGCGGCCTCGGCGGGGATCTTGAGCGACGCGTCGGCGCCTTCCACCGCGGCGTGGACCTCGCGTGCGATCGGCTCGAGCGAGCCGAGCTTCGCGAGCGCTCGCAAGAGATCGAGGGAGAGCACGTTCGTCGTTCCCTCCCAGATCGGAAGCACCTGAGCATCGCGCAGGAGTCGCGGCAGACCGGTGTCCTCGATGTAGCCGGCACCGCCGAACGACTCGAGGACCTCGCTCGCGAGGGCGACGGCCTGCTTCGCCGTCGTCAGCTTCACGATCGGCGTGAGGAGGCGCAGGAGCGCGGCCTCGTGCTCGCCGAGCTCACCCGCCTCGTCCTTGCCGAGGAGCTCGACCGCCCGGAACGTGAGCAGGAACGCGCCCTCGTACTCCGCCTCTAGCGCTGCGAGCGTGTCGATGTGGAGCGGCTTGTCGGCGAGCATCGCGCCGAACGCCACGCGGCGCTTTGCGTAGTCCTTGGCGAGCGCGAGCCCATGGCGCATCCCGGCGATCGCCCCGATGGCGTTCCACGTCCGCGTGACGCTGAGCATTGGTGTGATGTTCTTGATCCCGCCGTTGAGCCCGATCACCGGGACGGCGATCGCGCCGTCGAGCGTGAGCTCCGCAGTCGGCACCATGCGCGTGCCGAGCTTCTCCTTGAGGCGATTCACCAGGATCGAGTTCATCGAGCCGTCCGGCCGGCGAACCTCGAGATAGAAGAGCGCAAGGCCGCTTCCGCCCGGCGGATTCCCCTCGGGTCGCCCCAGCGTGAGCGCCATCTGCGAGGTCGTCGCGGAGCTGAACCACTTCGTCCCGTGGAGGCGCCATTCGCCGCCACTGCTCACACGCGCGACGGTCTCGCAGATCGCGACGTCCGAGCCGCCGGTGCGCTCGGTCATCCACTGTCCGCTCGTCCATGCCTGATCGGGGTCGCGGCTCGTGAGGCGAGGCACGGCGCGGTCGATCAGCGCCTGGTTCTTCGAGGCGATGAGCGTGCGCGCCGCGCCGTCCGTCATCGCGAGCGGGCACGAGTAGACGTGCCACGCGCTGTCGATGAGGTAGACCTTCGCGAACTGGTGCACGCGCGAGTGCGCGCCGTCGTTGCGCTCGTAGGCGGTCGCGAGGATCCCTTTCTCAGCCGTGATGCGCGCCGCGCGCTTCCACAGCGGAGACAGCTCGATGTGATCGACACGGCGGCCCCAGGCGTCCCACTGGTCGAGCCGCGGCTCGTCGAGGCGCTGCTCGATCGACGCCCGATAGAGGTCTCCTCCCGCCAACTCGCCGAGCTCGTTCAGCTCGGGCTCGATGCGCGCGAGCATGTCCGCGGGCAGCGTGTTGCGGAGGTAACGCCGCAGCACGTCATCGGCGGCGTACTGGTTCCCGAGCTCCGGAGGCGACTGGTAGAACGACATCGCGTGAAACTCTAATCCGCCTCGCCCCGCTGCGCCACGCGAGCGGCCCTGACACATTGGCAGCAATCGCGTCCCCGCTCGCCAATCCTTCGCACTCCCTCGTGCGCGCACTTCGCGAACACCACGGAACCTCCGAGCCTACGGTGCCTCCGTGTGAATTCGCTCCGAGGCACGCCCTTCGCAATCGCTCCTCACGATGCAACCCCTCCGAACGCGCCGTCGCCGCCACGGCTACTCCCTCGTCGAGATCCTCGTCGTCCTCACGATCATCGCGCTCCTCGCGAGCGTGATCGGCATCGCGGTCTTCGGTCACCTCGTCAAGGCGCGCGCGGAGACGACCCGGCAGAGCGCGCTCAAGATCCGGCAGACCGTCGTCCTTTATCGCATGGATCGCGGCGACGAGTGCCCGACCGTCGAGGCCCTGCGCACCGCCGAGCTCATCGACGCCGCGTCGAAGACCACCGACGCGTGGGACCAGCCCTTCCTCGTGAGATGCGGCGAACGTGGCGAGGTCCACGTGTCGAGCGCCGGGCCGGACAAGAAGCACGGCACCGACGACGACATCATCGCGCCCGAACCTCCCGCGCGCGTCGTCGTGCGGGAGTGAGGGAGCGTTCACTTGGTGACGCACTTTTTTCGGCTGCGGTCGAGCTCGCTGATGACGGGCCTGCCGTATGCATCACGAGGTCCTCATGTCATCCCATCGTCTTGTTTTCAGAGTCGCCGGGATCTCCGCACTCGCTTTGGGCGGGCTTCTTGGATCTTCGCGAGGCGAAGTTGCCCACGCCCAACAGGACACGGCGCCGCAGCGGGGTGCGGGGATCGCACACCGTGACGAGAAGGATCCCCGCTGGGTCTTGGGCACGGTCACTGTCGACGCGCCCACGGACGAGGTGTGGTCCAGGTTCCAGCAGGTGCAGTCGTGGCCGACCATGTTGTCGGACATCGCGCGCCTGAAGGTCGAAGGCCATCGAGAGAACCATTGGGACATCAAGCTCGAGACGAAGACGCTCGGTCACGGAATGCTCGGCTACGACGTCGACGCGAGCAGCGACCGCGTCATCCGGCTCAAGACCGACACGCTCGGCGTGCACGCGCTTGCCGTGACGCGCATCCTTCCTGGGCCCACGGCAAAGCAGACCAACGTGAGTTATGCGCTGTTCCTCGAGCTGAAGGGGGTGCCGGGCCTGCTCATCTCCAACGAGTCGCTGCGCGGCAAGCAAGATCATATGGTCTCCGTCTCGCTCGCCGACATCCGTCGCACGTTCGGCGACGCGCGGCGACTGGCGGACTGACTCCAGCGTACGCCCGAGGATCCCGGGCGACGCGGCGCACAGCGCGTTCCTCAGTCGAGGAGCAGCGTTCCGAAGGCCTCCGGGACGTGGAAATCGGGCCTCTCGGTGCGCGTCGGGCTCCACGCGAGGTAGAGGCGCTTGCCCTTGCCCTCCATCCGATAGAGCGCGAACGGGAACCTCTGGCCCGGGGCAAGCACGCGGACGATGTCCGCCGAGCGGAGCGCGACCTCGATCGTCGCGCGACCGCGCTCGCGATCGATCTTCGTTCCGATCTCGGGCTGGCTCGACCAGCTCGTGTCGCTCTTCTTCGTCTTGCGGTCGATCGCGAGGTCGAAGAAGTGCCCGAGCGCCCCGACCTCGACCTCGTAGTAGCGGGCGCGTTCGGCGGGGTCGGGGGCGAAGAACATCTCGACGCAGTCCTCCTCGTAGAGCTTCTCTCGCTCGGTCTTCGCCGGCCGTGACGCGTCGACCGCGAGGCCCGCGCCTTCGAGCTCCCAGAGCATGGTGAGCGCACTCTTCGACCAGGCGACGCGCACGCGCGTCGTCGTCTTCGTGGCGGCGCCGCTCCAGTCGGTGTCGAAGACGACCGGGGTGACAGCATCCCAGGCGCGCTCGCGAACGCCGTCGATCGCGAGCGCGCCGTCTTCGACGTGTTTCGCATGCAGGACGGGCCGCACCTCGTCGGTCCCGGCGTCCGACGCAGCGTCGGGTGGGGGTGCGCCGGACGACGGTGACGACGCGTCCGAATGAAGCGCGAACCCGGACATCGAGACGAAGTGCACGGGCCGCTTCGCGGAGAGCAGCACGGCGCCATCGCCCTCGACGACGGGGGCACGGATGTCGACACCAAAGCGCTTCGCCGCCACCTCGAGGAGCGGCGACGTCTTGTGCCCACCGAGCTGGCGCGCGAGATCGATATTGTCCCATAGCCCTAAAAAAGCAGCTCCGACGCGATCGACGAGGATGGGGTTGGTCCCGCCAATCGCGACGTTTTCGGCCGAGGGCCAGCGCTTGCCGAAGCCGTCACCGCCCATCCCGGGTGCGCCCTCCGCGAGCACGACATGCGGGCTCGCGACCTCCAGGACGTCGGCCATGCGCTCGGCGAACACGTCGAGGCTGGCGAGGTACGCCTTGTGCCCGGCCTCCTTGTCCTTGGGAAGGAGCTTCAGCGCGTCACTGAGCTCCTTGTGCATGCGCCACTTCTGGTGGAACGCCGGCGAGGCGTCCGAGAGCATCACCACGCCCTGCCCGCCCTTGATGGCCATCGACGTCACGCCGAAGCGGTGCGCCTTCACCTTCGGCGCGGAGATGAAGAGGCCATGCTCGAGATGCTCGGCGAGCACCTTCGCCATGAGCAGCGTCGGAGCGTGCGTCTTCTCCATGCCGTGCACGGCGAGGGGCTTGCCTGGCTGGTCGCCGGTGACGTCGAAGACGCCGTCATCATCCATCGCGACGAGGCTTACGTGCTCGTCGCGCGCCATCGCCGCGTAGCCAGACGCGAGAATGAGATGTTCCCAGTCCTTGTGCGTTGCGCCCCAGCCCTCGGCGATCGTGATCTTGTAGTGCCCACGCGCTTTGAGGCACGTGATGATGCCTCGTACGAACTCCGGATCGGTGATGCGGCCGCGCAGCCCGTCGTCACCGCCGTTCTTCGCGGGATCCTTGAACCACTCGAAACCGCCGAGGTTCGGCTTGATGAGGATGGGCGTGTCCTTCGGTCTCTGCGGGACGACAGCCTTGCACAGCCGCTCACCGAGCTCGCGCGCCGAGCCCCCCTGGAGCATCGTGACCGCGGACCGATCGGCCATGATTCGCGCGCGGTTGTGCGTGCGCAGGGCGTCGCCGTCGACCGATCCCGACGCGACGACCGCAGGGCCGGCGTCCCAGCTGGTCGATGCGCTCGACACCACGTCGACGGACGTGAGCGCGGAGGGTGCAGCGCTCGCGGAAGCGGAAGCGGCATCGGTCCGAGCGGTCGGGCCCGTGTCCCTTCGGCCGCAGCCGACGAGACACGCGGAAACGCAGGCAATGGCAGCGAGAGAGGGAGCCGGGTTCATCATCCACCATCCAGAACTCACAAGGGCTTCGTACACGTTTGTCCGTGCGCTGTATGCTCGTGGGCGGTGAGCTCGGACAACCGCGTCGGGGAGGTGCTCGCCTCCAAATATCTTCTCGAGGAGCTGCTCGGAAGCGGCGGCATGGGGCACGTGTATCGCGCGGTCAACCAGCACGTCGGTCGGGCCGTCGCCATCAAGGTGCTTCGTGCCGAGCACGCGCAGAACAGCCAGGTGGTCGAGCGCTTCCTCCGCGAGGCGCGCGCCGCGAACCTCGTGCGTCACCCCAACGTCGTCGACGTCCTCGACATCGGCAAGGAGGACGACGGAGCGCCGTTCATCGTGCAGGAGCTCCTCTCCGGCGAGGATCTCGCGCACCTCGTCGCGCGCCGCGGCGGCAAGCTGCCTGTCGAGGAGGTTTGCGATCTCATGCTTCCGGTCATCGATGCGGTCGCCGAGGCGCATGCGCACGGCGTCGTGCATCGTGACATCAAGCCGGAGAACGTCTTCCTCGCCAAGAGGAAGCCGCCGATGGGCCCGACCCCCAAGCTCCTCGACTTCGGCATCTCCAAGGTGCGCGCGCCCGACCTCCGCGCCACCGAGGTCGGGATGATGATGGGCACGCCCGCATACATGGCACCGGAGCAGATACAGGGTGCTCGCGAAGCGGACCCGCGCAGCGACGTCTGGGCGCTGGGCGTCATGATGTTCGAGCTGATCGCGGGGCGCATGCCGTTCGACATGCAGGAGGCGCCCGCGCTCTTCGTCGCGATCGCCACCATGGATGCACCGACGCTCCTCGAGGTAGGCGCCGAGGTGACGCCCGCGATCTCGCGCCTCGTGGAGCGATGCCTCCGGAGGCGCCCCGACGATCGCTATCCCTCCGCCGCCGAGCTCGGACGCGATCTCGGGCACGTGATGGACAACACGGAGCTCGAGCCCACCGGCAAGCGCTCGCTTCCCCCTGGACTGCTTGCGATGGTCCCGGATCTCGCGGTCCCGAAGGCGGCCCGGTTGCCGGTGGTCGTCCCGTCGCCGTCGTCGTCCAGCGTCGGCAACGCCGAGCCGTCGAGCGCGGCCGACGCGATCGATCCCAAGGCAGCTACCTCCCTCGGCTACGCGA
>JAYSXP010000569.1:0-9210 GCA_043717125.1 Polyangiaceae bacterium
GCGCGACGTCGCGCGCGAGCTCGGCCTCGCTCCACACCTCGTTCACGTGAGTCGTGCCGAGATCGCCCAAAATTTGTGGGAGATCGCTATCGCCAACGACGCCCTTCCGGTCTGGGAGCAGGAGATCGCGCAACATCGTCTGTCGCGCGCGGCTTCGGCCTCTCTGAAGGCGGTCGTCGTCGGTGACGCCGCGGACGAGACGCACTATGGCTACCACTTCCTGCTCGATGCCGAGGCGCTACGCGGGCCGGGCGTCGTCCTGCGCCGTCTCGGCAGTGTGCCGGTACGCGCCGAGATCGCGCGCGACCCCGTGGGCGACGCGATAGCCGCGCTCGAGGCGCTCGTGGCGTGCCGCGGCGGCAGCTTCGAGGGCAGCGTCGCGCGTCGCGTGGCCGCGATGACCTATCTCGTCGTCAAGCGGTGGCTCCCTCGGCTTCTCCACAACGGAGACATTCACACGATGCGCGCCTCCCTCGAGGCGCGCGTGCCGTTCGCGGACGTGGAGCTCGTCGAGCTCGCGGCTCGCATCGCGCCCGAGGTGGCGCTCCGTGGCGGCGTCGAGAAGTGGGCGCTCCGCGAGGCTGCGCGAGGCGTCGTTCCGGAGCATGTCCGCACGCGCAAGAAATCCGCGCTCCCGAAGGATCTCGAGATCGAGCCCGTTTTCCGCGAGGAGGCACGCAAGGTGCTGCTCGAACCGCCCGACGTCGTCGCCGCGCTCGTGGACACGCGGGCGATCGCCGGCATCCTCGCGCAACCGTCTCCGCTCCGGGAATCCGAGCGCGCGATCCTCTTTCGCGTCATCGCGCTCGCGCACTGGTCGCGCCATCACGAGGTCGCCGCGCCGTGAAACACGTACTCTTCGTCGTGTTGCCGGAGCGCGGGCACGTGCATCCCTTCCTCGGTGCCGCCGAAGCGCTGCGCGCCCGAGGCGCGCGCGTCTCGTTCTATGCGCCACGTGATGTCCGCCCGATCCTTGCGCCCCTCGGATGGACCGACGTCCATGCGCCCGACGGTGCGGGGCCGGCCTCGCCAGAGCATCGCGGGGAGTCGTTCGCCGCGCTGCTGGCCGATCGCGCCCGCCTCCGCGTGTGGATCCGGGCGATGCTCGTCGACACGGTGGAGCCTTCGGTCGCGCCGCTCCGTGCGCACCTGGCGCACGCGCGTCCCGATGTCGTCGTCATCGATCCGATGGCGTATTTCGCCGCGATCGCCGCGCACGAAGAGAATCTTCCGTGGTTCGGTCTTTCGACGTCGCTGAACCCCTGCATCCGTGACGATGTGGAGAGCGAGCTGGTCGACACCCTCCGCTCCCTCGACGCCGCCCGCCGCGCCCTCTTCGCGGCCCACGGCGTCCCGGCGCCGCGCTTTCGGGTGAGCGACGTGCTCTCGCCACTCGGGACGTTCGTCCTGTCGACCCGCGCGCTCCTCGGCGACGAGCTTCCCGACGACGGCGTCCCGATTCACCTCGTGGGAGCGGCCCTTCCGGGGGGAGCCGCCACCCCGCGGCGCCCGCAGCGACCTCTCGTCTATGCATCGTTCGGCAGTCAGGCCTACCATCAGCCCGTGCAGCTCGGCGTCGTTCTCGAGGCCGCGCGCGCGGTCGATGCGCGCTTCGTCATCGCAATGGGCGAGCTGGCGTCGTCGCCGCTGGCGCGTTCGGCGCCTCCGAATGTCGAGATCGTCGCGTTCGTACCGCAGGTCGAGCTGCTCGCAGAAGCGACCGTCGCGATCACGCACGGAGGGGCCAACTCGGTTCACGAGGGGCTCGCCCACGCGGTGCCGCTCCTCGTCTCTCCGATCTGCAACGATCAGCACCACAACGCTGCGATCGTGGCCCGTGCGGGTGCCGGGCGGTCGCTCGACCTGGCGCGGTCTTCGCCCGAGCACGTCGCGTCTTCTCTCCGCGCGCTCCTCGCCGAGGAGGCGCCCGAGCGGATGGTCGCCCGTGCGATCGCGCGATCGTATGGGGGCGCGGGCGGCGCCGGGCGGATCGCGGACGTCGTCCTGGGGATCGCATGACGAAGATCCCCATCATCGTCTGCGCGAAGAACGAGGAGCGCGCACTCGGCGCAACGCTCGAGGCGCTCCTCGCGGCGTGCGAGCACGCCGAAGCCCGGAGCTCGTTCACGTACGACGTCC
Organism: Polyangiaceae bacterium; assembly: GCA_043717125.1. GTDB lineage: Bacteria > Myxococcota_A > Polyangia > Polyangiales > Polyangiaceae > Labilithrix. Next base: position 2,140 of record JAYSXP010000569.1, read on the forward strand.
GTGTCGTGCTCGACGACACGACCGACGGATCGGCGGCGGTGGCACGCCGCCATTCCTGCGTCACGATCCTCGAGAGCAGCGGAGGAAAGGTCGAGGCGCAGCGCACCGGTCTGGGCGCGCACGCTGGCACGCCTGCGCCCTTCGCGATCTTCTGCGATGCCGACGTGCGCCCGAGCGAGGACGCGCTGCTGGCGCTCACCCGGCTCCTGGAGGAGCATCCGGAGATCCAGGTCGCGATGTGTCCGCTGCGCCCGCTCCCTCCGCGTCGTCGTACACCGCTCGCCGCGGCGATCCACACGTACAACCTGCGCCGCGGCTTCTCTTCATCGCGGACCTGGTTCAACGGCAAGCTCTTTGCGATGCGGGCGTGGGACGTGCCGTCGCCGGCTTCGGTTGCGGCACGCATTGCCGCGCTTGCCGACGACCCGTTCTACGACCTCTCCGCGGGCGTCATGATCGACGACATCTTCCTCTCGCGCGCGGTGGTGCTCGCGCATGGCCCAGCCGCCCTCGCGGAGACGACGAGCGGTGAGGTCCTCTTCCGGGCCCCCGAGACCTGGCGTGGCATGCACCGGTACTACCGCCGCATGCGCCGGGAGCTCGAACGCCTCGACGTGCTGTTTCCGGAGACCGCCCAGGCCCATCGCCGGCACGGGCGCAGGAACGCCGACCTGCTGCCGGAGGCGCCGTGGCGCGAACGCATGCACTATGCACTGTTCTCGTCTGCGCTCGTCGTGTGCAGAGCTGCCTACGTCGCCGAGCGGGCGTTCGTTCGCCACGTCAGGCGTGTGCGCCGTGACCCCTGGCCCGCCATCGAGGAGACGAAAGCATGGTGATGGCGTGGCCGCATGAGGGGATCACTCCGATCGAGCTCTGGGACGTCCGTATCGGTGAATCGACGCTCTACGGGCTTCGCGACGCCCCGTCGTTCTACGGCTCGCTCGTCGGCGCCGTGCTTGCGCTGCGTTCCGGCAAGGCCGTCCGAGAGGGAGGGGACAGGCTCCCTGCAACCGCGTGGGACGCCGTCGCACTCGTCGGAGGCGCGCTCGACGAGACTCGCGCGCGTGACGCGTTCGACGCCGCGGGCATCGCGCTCGACGTCGTCGCCGCGGATCCGTTCTTCGCGTCGTCGCACGCACGTGAAGTCCTCGCCGAGCTCGGGGCGGCCTATGACGGTGCGGTCGTCATCGACGTTGGCCAGACCTCGGTCAAGGGCGTCGGGCCTGCGACGCGAATCCATCGGTCGCGAGCGGCGAGCGCCGGTGCCCTCGACGCGCGCGCGGAGTTCGTGGACTACGTCGCCGGCGTTCTCGCCGACGCGTCCGTCGGGGTCGCTCCGGCGTTCGTACTGCTCGCGCTTCCGTGCGAGGTCGCGATGCACGACGGCGCGCTCGTGCTCGGTGCCTCGACCTACCCGACCGCGGGAGAAGGGGGTGCCCTCGTGCGGGACATTCTTGCGCGCGCCGGGGTTGCGAGCGCGTCGTCGTCGGTCGTCAACGACGCCGTCCTCGCCGCGTGGGCGCTCGCGCGCCGCGTGCCGTCGCAGACGCAGTCGCGACTGGTGCTGACGCTCGGGCTCGGCGTCGGTGCGGCGCTGGTCGAACGCGCACCCGCGGCGTGAGGCTCAGCGGCGCGGACCAACCCTAGCGCGCGCCGCGCCCCTTGCGTGTCTCGCGGGGGAGCGACGTCGCGTTCGTCGCGACGAGATCCCACCCGTCGCGCTCGCCTTGCTGCAGGCGAACGAGCCCCGCGTAGGCGATCATCGCGGCGTTGTCGGTGCAGCTCGCGAGCTCTGGTAGCACGGCCCGGAGCCCGCGCTCTGCCGCAAGCGCGCTCACGCGTGCGCGGAGCTCACGGTTCGCCGCGACGCCGCCACCGATGACCACCGTGCGAACACCCTCCTGAACCGCCGCTGCGACGAGCTTGCTCGCCAGCACGGACGTCACCGCGGCCTGGAACGACGCGCAAACGTCGGCGAGCTCGCCCTCCGTCTTCGGGACGCCATGCTCGCGCACGCGTGCCGCGACCTGCGTCTTGATCCCCGAGAAGCTCAGCTCGAAGGACTTGCTGTGACCCATCGGAAGGGTGAACGGCACGGCCTTCGGGTTGCCGTTCTTTGCAAGCCGATCAATCGCGGGCCCGCCGGGATACCCGAGGCCGAGCACCTTGCCGACCTTGTCGAACGCTTCGCCGGCCGCGTCGTCGCGTGTCCCACCGAGCTCGCGGACGAGCGGCGCCGACGGCCCGTCGACCCGGTAGATCGACGTGTGCCCGCCCGACGCGAGGAGCGCCACGAACGGAAATTCGGGACCGGCCTCGCCCTCGCTCGAGCGTTGCAAGAAGACCGCGAGGAGATGACCCATGAGGTGATCGACCCCGACGAGCGGAAGCCCTCGCGCCCACGCGAGTCCCTTTGCCATCTGCACGCCGACGAGAAGCGCGCCGACGAGACCGGGTCGGTTGGTGACGGCGATGCCGTCGATTCCGTCCCACGAGACGCCTGCCTTCGCGAGCGCCTCGCGCACGACGGGCCCCACGTTACGCAGGTGATCGCGTGAGGCGAGCTCGGGGATCACGCCGCCGTACGGCGCATGCAGACTGATCTGGCTGTGGACCACGTCCGAGAGGACGCGCCCCTTGTCGTCGACGACCGCCGCGCATGTCTCGTCGCACGAGGACTCGATGCCTAGAACGAGCATGCGCCGTCACGTCGATCGAGAGTGAAGACGCCGAACATGGGGAATGCCTGTCCCGCCGCCGCCGGCCCGCCGTCGACCTGCGGAGCGCCGCGTACGAGACGCACCTCGATGCCGCCCTCGTCCATCAGCGACATGAAGATCATGATGTCCGGCGTGTCGCCGGCCGGGGCAACGGGCGTTGCAACGTAGACGAGGTTTTGCACGCGCCCGTCGCCGAAGGACATCGTTGACAAGGGATCGTGCCAGATCTGCGGGATCGGCCGGAGCGGCGTAGCCTTGAAGCGCCCGTCCGACGTGGAGAGCGTTCCGGGCGTGTCCTGAAGGTGGCTCGCGTCGAGGATGACGCACATCCGCGCGTCCTCGGCGACGCCGGCGCGCACGAAGCTGCCCTTCACGACGTCGCCTTCGTAGTGATCGCCGGCCTTGCTCGAGAAGCGCGCCACGCTCTTGCAGCCGATCGACGTCCCGAGAAGCGCGACGAGCGCGACGAGCGCCACGACGGGAAGGAGGGAACGACGCATCGCAGCCACGAGCTTACTTGCCTGCGCGGATCTTCGTCGCCGTCTCTCGAACGCGTGGCTCCGGGTCCGCCTCGGCCATCATCGACGCGAGCTTGGACGCCTCGCTCTTGTCGTAGGTCGCGAGGGCGACCAGCGCCGCCTCGCGAACGAGCGCGTAGGACTCCTTGGACGCGGCCTCCTTGAGCTGACGCGTCGCTTCGGCGCCGGCGCCTGCGGCACCGAGACGGCCGAGCGCCTGCGCCGCGAGCACGCGCATCGCCCAGCCCTCGTGACCGCGCATGACCTTCGCCGCCGCCGTGACCGATTTCGCGTCGGCGTGCTGGCCGATCGACGCGAGCGCGACACGCTGGACGTTCTCGGAAGAATCGGTGACGGCGGAGGCGATCGCCGCCGCCGCGGCATCCGACTTCGAGCGCGACAGGAGCACGAGTGCCTTGGTCCGCACCGACGGATCGGGGTGGCGTGAGAGGCCGACCACGCTGGGCTCGAGCGCTGTCGCGATCTCGCGCGCTTTCACGCGCGCGGCAGCGAGCTCGGGCGCGTCCTCGTTTCCTAGGAATGGCTCGAACGCGCCTTCGCGACCACCGAGAGCATCGAGCACGGAGCGCGCGCGCTCCGTGGACGTGGAGAGGGCGCTCTGAGCCGCGCGCTTGAGCGGCTCCGCGAATGCGACGAGCGCGGCGGCACGATCCTTGGCGGAAAGCGTGCGCGGAACGAGCTGGTCGAGCGTCGATTCGGCGTCGACGCTCTCGTCGGGCGCGGGAAGCGCGTCGCTGCGAGCATCGGCGGCGCCCTTCGTGGCGAGCAGGACGAGCGCGCCGGCGGCGGCCTGTCGCAACGTCTCGGAGGATTGACGCGCGCGCCCGCTCTCGGCCTCACCGGAGAAGACCGCATCGGCCATCGCTGCGAGCGCCGCCTTGCCGCCTGCGGGCTCGCCCTTCGTCATGCCCATGCGGGCGAGCGCGAGGATCGCCATCTCGCGCGGCAGGGCGTCGGTTCCCTCGGCGAGCGTGACGAGCGTCGTCGCCTCGGTGTCGGCGCCGATCTCGCCGAGCGCGTAGGCCGCAGCGGCTCGTGCCACCGTGCCCGCGTCGAGCGAGCGGGCCGTTGCCGAGAGAAGTGCCGTGCTCGTCTTGTCCTTCAGCGCACCGAGCCCCAGCACCGCGAATGCGCGCATGTCGGGGGTGCCGCTCTGGGCGACCCTGCGGAGCAGCGGGATCGCCTTCTTGTCGCCGAGCCTCGCGAGCGCCCACGTCGCCGCCACGGCGATCGTGTCGGAGGCCATCGCCTCGCCTCCGCCTTCCTGCTTCGGGAAGAGGAGCCCCTGGTACTTCGGCAGGAGCGCGACGTCCCGGAGCGCGCCGCACGCGAGCATCGCTCGCGTGCGCAGCGGCGCCTCGCCCTGACCCGTCGCGAACGCAAAGAGGGCGGAGCCGGCGTTCTTGTTCTGTACGTAACCGAGCACGTCGATGGCGACGCGCTGCTGTCCGGCATCGCCGTCGGCGAGCGCGTCGAGCAGCGGCTTGACGGCGCGGCCGCCGATGCGCGCGAGCAAGGCGCGGGCTTCCTCGGCGTCCTTGCCGGTGCCGTGACGGCTTCGCTGGACGAGCGCGAACGTGAGGTTGCCGTAAATCTCCACGAGAAGCCGCCGGTAGACCTTGCGCTGCGGGTTGCCGATCGCGAGCGGCAGGAGCTCCTGCTCGAGCGACTCGAGCGTGCCCTTGCCGAGGTTGATCTGCATCGAGAGACGCGCAGCGCGGGAGACGAGCTCCTCGTCAGGTGCGCCGCGGATCACCCTGCGGAACAGGCGATCGGCCTCGTCTCCCTGGCCCTTGGAGAGCAGCAGGTCCGCGAGCTCGAGGTACGTGATGTAGAGGCGATCGTTCTTCGCGATGGCCGCGCGGAACTCGACGATCGCGTGCTCCGTGTCCTGGCGCTGCCGGTACATCTCGCCGAGCCGGCGGTGTCCTTCGGCGTCGTCCGGGTTCAGCTCGACGGCGCGAGCCGCATACTTGATGGCGTCGTCGTCGCGATAGAGCTGCAGCGCGTACTGCGCCATGCGCTGATAGAGCTCGCGCGCGCGCTTCGGCTCGACGGCGACGAGCTTCTCTAGCACGCCGATCGCGTCGCCGGTCTTGTTCTCCTGGACGAGCACGCGTTCGAGCGCGAGGTAGCTGTCGTCGTCGCCAGGGGTGACGGTGACGACCTTGCGCAGCGTCGTCTCGGCGTCGGCGAGCTTGCGGAGATGGAGCTGCACCTCGGCGAGCATGCGCCCGGCCTCGGCGTCCGGCGGCGTGGCACCGAACTTCTGGTTGAGCGTCGGGATCTGCGACTCGAGGATCCGTTCGAGGCCCCACAGCGTGACGATGCGCGAGCGCGCCTCACGCGCGAGAACCTTATCGCCGCTCGCCTTCGCCTTCTCGGCGAGGTCCTGCCACAGGATGCGCGACTCGCGGTAGCTCTTGGAGCGCTCGAGCGCGGCCGCGAGTTGCTTCTTGAAGGCGAGGTTCTGCGGCTCGAGCTGCAAGGCCTCCTTGAACGCTGCCAGCGCGTCGGGGGTCATGTCGTGCTCGAGGTACACCTCGCCGAGCGCGGCCAGCGCGCGTGCGCGCGGCGTCACGGTGGTGAGGATGCGCCTCCACGTCTGGATGGCGAGCGCCTGATTTCCGTCCTGAAAATAGCGGTCTCCGAGGTCGGTGAGGTGCCCGGGGTCGTTGATGCCGACCTGCGAGAGGCGCGTGAGCACCTTGAGCGAGCGGTCGCTCTCTCCGATGCGTCCATAGAAGTCGGCGAGGCGCGAGAGCACCTCTTCGTCACTCTGGCCGCGAGCCTCGAGCTCGGTGAGGAGTTTGAGCGCGCGCGCGCGATCGCCGCGCTGCATGAGCGCTTCGCACTGCTCGAACACGAACTGCGGGTTGTTCGGCGCCGCGCGGATCAGCCCCTCGTATTCGGCGATCGCCTTGTCGAGCTCGCCTTGCGACTGGAGCACGCGAATCATCTTGAGCCGCAGGTCGATCTGCTTCGGATTGACCGCGAGCGCCTTCTTGTAGGTCTCGAGGGCCTTCACCCCGTCGCCGGTCTCCTCGTAGAGCGCGCCGAGGAGCGCAAGGCGCTGAAAGTCGTTCGGGTGCTCGTCCTCGATCTGCTTGATGAGGATCGGGAGCTGCTGGTCGGCGCGGTAGATTTCGGTGATGGTCTCGTAGACCTCGGCGCGAACGGCGGCCTCCTGGCCCGCGGCCTGGAGCGCCTTCTTCAGCGTCGCGAGCGCCTCTTGATTCTTGTGGGCCTTCGCCTGCGCCTTGCCGAGGTCCTTCAGCGCCGGTGCGAGCGCGCGGTTGTCGCCGGACGCGGCGGTGACGAGGTCCTTGAACTCCGCCTCGGCCTTCTCGAACTCGGCGCGCTGAAAGAGCTCACGCGCGAGCTCGCCCTTCACGGGCAGGCTCGTCGGCTGCGCGCGCACGAGCTGCTGGTGGAAGCTCTTCGCGCCGGCGAAATCCTTGCCGTCGAGGGCGAGCGTCATCAGCGTGCGAAGCGTCTGCTCCTTCTCGGCGGGCACGGTCTGGAGCGCGAGCGCGTCCTCGTAGCGCTTGCGCGCGGAGGCGTCTCCGCGATCCTGGAGCAAGCGCGCGAGCGCGAGGATCGCGACCGGGTCGTTGCCCTTGAGCGTGATCGCCTTCTCGTACGTGCGGATCGCGTCGTCGGGGCGGCCGTCGACCTTCGCGATGCCGGCGAGCGCGACGGTCGCCGCGTATTGCTCGGACCCCGCCTGTGCGGCGCGGGCCTCGAAGTCCTTCACGAGCGCGGCGAGGTTGCCGTCCTTGTCGCGATAGAGCTGCGCGAGACGCTGCAGC
>JAYSXP010000570.1:0-9202 GCA_043717125.1 Polyangiaceae bacterium
TCGCTCCGTCGCCATCTCGCCTCCTCGTTCGGAGGGCGGACGGACTTGAAGAACTGCCCAGCGTCGCTGCGCACCGGAGACCCCACGAGCGGGCCCACCCTCGCCCCGATCACACCCCGGCGAAAGAGGTGGTCACGGCCGCGAAACAGGTGGTCACGATGGCGAAATCGATGGACACGATGCCGCGAAACAGGTGGTCACCATCCGGCGAAACGGGTGGTCACGATGGGGCGAAATTCGCATGTAGCGCGACGCCGAGTCTGCCGTCACGCGCCACTCGCCTGGCTCTTATGGCGTGACGGAGGCGAGGCTCTCGTTGGCGAGGACCTCTCTTCCGCGCGGAGTCCCGAGCAACTCGAAGTTTTCTTCGTCGCCTACGAAGTCGTCGGAGGCCATGAACGCGGCGCTGAGCTCGTTTTCCTGCTCGACGTCGAGGAGCAGGGTCGCCTCGTGAAATTCCGAAGCGTTCGCCGTCGGAGTTTCCGGCGCCGCCGAGCGTCGTTCGAGGTGTCCGCGTCGGGGGTCGTGGATCTCGACGGATCCTGCAGAGCGATACGTGAGGGTCCACGGCGGCACCAGAATCCCTGAGAAATCCTCCACCTGACCGAGGCATGGATGATGCTGCGTGTCGGACATGAGCACACAACTTTGCTCCGTTCTCGTTGGCGGCGCGGTCTGTCTCGCCTCGTTGTCCACGGCGGCATGCCTCGACCCGGCCGCTGACGATGCCTCGGTGTCGGGAGCGGGAGCAGCGGCCCTTCGCGAGTCTCGCCCCGTCCGCTTCGTCTCGCGCGTCCGGTGCAAGGAGACGCTCGGCACGGATCGCTTCACCTTCGACCTCTTCGACGACGGCGAGCAAGTGGTCCGCGCGACCCTCCTCGGCCGCTTCTCCGACTCTCCTCCCGTCGAGCTGACGAGGCTCGCGCCCGAGCAGATCACCGCCGACGCGAAGGCGCCATTCCGCGGCCGCGTGGTGTTTCGAGACCTGAGCCGCCCGAGCGCTCCCTACTTCGCCGTCAGCGGCTCGATCGCGCGCCGGGTGAACCTGTCATCGCCCCCTTCGAGCACCGAGAGCATCACGATCGTCGACGAGTCCGGCTTCTCGCGGAGCGCCACGTGCCTCGCCGAGCGACCGTTCACGCGGGCGGATGACGCCCGGGCTGCCGTCGAGCGCATCCTTCCGCTGGGGTCGCACCGCGGGCGGACCCCCGCGGGTGACGCCTGCGCCGTGGTCGTGGAGCACGCGCTGCCGATCGCGGTCACACCGGAGATGGACGATACGCTGAAGCAGTTTCTCACCGTCCAACGAGAAGAGCTCGTGGTGCGGATCGTGGCCCTCGACGCCGACGGTTCGAGCGACAGACAGTCGTCGTTCTTCACCGTCGGAGCGGTGCCGAACATGCTCGCGTCAGTGGGCGGGGACGTCCTCTACGTCGACTCCGAGGAGTTCGACCACCGCGGACTGGGCAAGCGACGGACGTTGATCGTCGACCGCAAGGAAGGCTCGAACGCGAGCCTCCGCGTCGCCACTGGGTCCGAGCCAGCCGATGACGCGCTCGACATCTGCGATACGGGGTCGTGATCCAGTCGAGGATCGTCGAGCGCGCGCCCTCCTCAGTTCGCGCCTGCGATCGAACGACGGCAAGAAGCCCGTTCTCGCTCGCTCGACTCGTCGCCACCGTCGGTCAAATGAAGCGCGGGCTCGCCGGCCTCGGTGCGCTCTCTCCGGCGATGGCCACGCTCGCCGAGATCGAGGACATCCTGCGCGTCGCCGCAGGCACGGCGAGCGACGAGGCCCTTCCTGCGGAGGACCTCGCCGCGCTCGCGTCGCTGCCGGCTCGTCTCGCGAGCCTCGAGGAGCACCCAGGGTCCCGACGGCTTGGTACGCATTGCCCTCAAGCGCCCCTTTGCCGACGGCACGATCGCGATCGACCTCGATCCGCTCTCGCTGCTTTGTCGCTTGGCAGCATCGGTGCCCGCGAAGGGGACGCACACGGTGCGTTACGCCGGGGTGCTCGCAAGTGCCAGCGCGCTTCGCCCACGCATCGTCCCGAAGCCGCCGGTCGCGGCTGCCGCTGACGCGAGCGAGGCGAAGCCGAAGCGTGAGGGGAGCCGCTACCGATCGTGGGCGGAGCTGCTGGGCACCCTCGGCATCGATGCGTTCGAGTGCCCGAGGTGCCAAGGTCGGATGCCTATCCTCGCGCTCGTGCGCGAGCCGAACGACGTCCGCCGGTTCCTAGAGTCCCTGGGCGAGCCAACCGAAGCTCCCGAGCGCGCTCCGGCTCGAGGACCACCCTTCTGGGCCAGCCGAGCGCTGCGCATCCGCTGCGCTGCCGACGCGGCATAGCCCCATCCAAACGGCGAGCCCGCCGATGCCATGCTCGCGGGCCCCGATCTATCCATCGCCCGCATTCACCCGATGCTCGACTCCTCGCTCGCGTTCTTCGCCCCGCTTGCGCCATCCACGACGCGGCACCGACCTACTACCTGCCGCGATCCATCCCTTCCGCTTCCACGCTCAAACCCCTTTGAATGGGTTACGCACCCGACGGCGAGATCGTCACGGTGACCTCTGCCGCGAACAACGGTGAGATCGAGATGGCGCAGCTTGCGACGAAGTCGGCGAACTTCGCGGCGATGATGGTGACGCAGCACCGCGACATGGAGAACAAGGGCAAGTCGCTCGCGGCCAAGGCGAAGATCACGCCGGCCGACAACGACGCTTCGAAGTCGTTCAAGAGCAACGTCGACTCCGCCCTCGCCACGATGAAGGGTCAGAAGGGCAAGGGCTTCGACAAGGCCTACATCGGCGCGCAGGTGAAGGCGCACCGCGACGTCCCCCGTCGAGCGGGCGCGGCGGATTGAAGATGGAGGGACAGTTGTCGGTCGCGTCAGGCACGCCGTCACCGTCGCGATCCGTCGCAGACGTCCCGTTCGGGTAGGTATCTCTGTAGGGCACGCAGCTCGGCTCGTCCTTGGGCGTCTCGCCCTTGCAGTAGAAGAGCGGGTAGCTCGCGGCGGCGGCCGCCTGGATGTCCGCCAGCGTCACGCCCGGCGTCTCGACGCAGAGCTTCTTCATCGTCCCGCACATCGCGAGATCACCGCAGCCCGGAGTGAGCGACTCGACCAGCGCCGCGTCCCCGTAGAGCGCCTTGCCACCGCGGAGGACGAGCAGGACCTCCGCGGGTGAGGACTCGATCACGGCGCGGTAGTCCGTCGCTGTCGCTGCGGAGAAGATCGCGATGTCGGCCCAATGGCCGCTTGCGAGCACGCCGAGCTCCGTGTCGAGCTTCAGTGCCTTGGCCGACCCCCACGTCGCCATCTCGACGATCGCGCGATCGTCGAAGGCCTTGCCGAAGTACTTGTCGTTCAGCGAGTCGACGCACGCGAGCTCGCGGAGCATGTTCATCGATCCCGAGGCGAGCCAGTCCGTGCCGAGGCCGATGGTGACGCCCATCGTCTTCAAGAGCGTGACGGGCGCGGTGTTTCCGTAGAGGTCGATGTTCGTCCGCGCCGACCAGATCACCTTGGCGTTCGCCTTGGCGATGACGTCGACGTCCGACGCCGTGACACCCACGGCATGGATGATGGCCGTCGCGTCCGTGACGAGCATGCCCTTGAGGCATACGAACTCGTTCTCCGCGGCCGCGTTGACGCCTTCCGAGATGTGCGGGGTGTAGGCGCCGCCCTTGAACGCGAGAGCACCGGTGCGGACACTGGGATACGCGCAGCCCGATGCAATCTCGACGCCCGACGTATCGCCGAGCGGAAAGGTGTCGAAGTAGACAGCGTGGCTCGTCAAGCCTTCGACATGGGTCGACGTCGCCGCGTTTCGTACGAGCCCGGCGACTCCACCGGAGCCGTTGACCGTCGTCGTGCCTCCAACGAGGAAGCGTGCCTCGGCCGCGGCGAGCATCTTCGGGTCCTTGGTGAGTGTCGGCTTCGGGAGCAGCGCCGTCTCGCCGCTCGAGCCTGTTCTCCAGCCGTTGCGATGCTGCCATCGCGTGGTCCCGTGCGTGAGCGGCGGGTGGCCGTTGTACTCGGTGTGATCGTGAGCGTTGATGAAGCCGGGGGCGATGACGGAAGCGCTGCACTTGACCAGCGTCGCGTCGGCATAGCCTGCCGTCGCGGCGCAGCTCCTGTCGGCGCACGCGATGGTCCCTGTCGCCGCGATGAGGACCTCGCCGTCGATCGGCCCCGCAGGCGAGAGCACACGCCCCTGCACGAGCAAGCCGGCCGTGCCCTTCCTGGCGACCGCGCAGTTCCCCGGCGGCGGTGCGGGAGAGCCTCCGTCAGGGGGGCCGGGTCGGCGTCCGCACCGGCGTCCGCGCCAGAGGGATCGACCGGCGCCCCGCTGCCGTCAGCGGAGGCTCCGGAACCGCCGCACCCGGCGGCGACGAGGAGCGAGACGAGGGAAAATGAAACGAGCGAGGGATGGTGCATGGGGGTGTGGCGCGGGCGTTTGCAGATCAGCTCGGCGGGCGTCCGGTCGAGACGGCGACCTGGCCCTCGACCCAGGTGAAGTTGTCGATGAGGACGCTCGAATCGAGGAACGGGTCGCCGCTGTCCCAGATCATGAACTCGAGGGTGAAGGTTTCGCCGGGCTGAACGGGCGCGGTCGACGTGAGCCAGCCCGTCGCGCCGCCGTTGGCGCTGCTCTTCTTCTTCGTGCCCGGATAGCCGGAGCACCACTGCCCGGCGATCCCGAAGCCGGTGCCGCCGAGCTCGGCGGGCCCGCCCGGACACGCCGACGTTCCGGGGCTCGCCCCCGCCGCGCAGCCGGTGTCGACGGCGGCCGTGCACCGGTCGAAGAAGCCGTTGTTGACGCTCACCGGGTTCTTCTTCGCGTCGAACGACATGTTGTCCGGATTGCCGCCGTTGAAGCCCTTCGCGGAGAGGTACGCGACGAACCCGTCGTTGAACGGCGAGCAGATGAACGCCGGCCACTCGCCGGAGTAAAAGTTGAAGTCGAACTTCAAGCCTGCGGCGTTCTTCGGCGCGGTGATCGTCAGCTTGACGTCGATGACGTCGTTCACGTCCGCGGTCTGCTTGCAACCGGCCGCGGCCTTCGGGAAGCCAGGCGGCGCACTGCCGTTGGCGACGGGAGCGGCCGGAGACCAGTTCCACCAGTTGACGCCGTTCAACTTGTACGTGGCCGTGCCCTCCTTGCCCGTCGTTCCTCCGAAAGGCACGTTCGCCCCGCCGTTGTACTCGTCCGCGTATCCGGTGCTGAGGACTCCGAGCATCTTTCCTTCGCGTGGCCGGATGATGTCTCCGAACTTCGGAAGCACGCCGTGCTGTTCGTTCTTCGGTGCGTCCGTGCGCTGATAGCCCCGCGTGAACGTCGCCGACACGACGCCGTAGAGATCTTTGGCGGGCGTTGCGCAGAGCCCGATCGCCTGCGCGAACTCTGCGGCCGTACCGTGTGCCGCGAGCGCGGCATCGCACGTCGGCGGATTGTCGACGACGCCGTCCCCGTCATCGTCGCAGTTGTTTCCAGGGATGTCGTAGTTGCCCTTGGCCGGTGTGCACGGAAGGACGCTCGTGCCGCCGTCGCCGCCTCCGTTGCCGAGCGTGCCGCCGCCGCTGGTGACGCCGCCCGCGCCACCTCCCGCATCCGGATCGTCGAAGCCCGACGTGTTGTTCGCCGCGGAGCAAGCAAGCACGGCGCTGCTCATCGACAGGAGGAAAAAGAGTGAACCGCGAATGCGGGAGATGTTCATTGGGGGTCTGCGTACGGTAGCGGCTCTCGAGCGCGGAGCCACCCTTCAGAGCGTCGGAGACGCTCCACGAACGCGGTTGATTGGGCGCGGAAAGGCGTCGTCCGATTTCGTGATCAAACGCGCGCCCAGCGCACATTCACGGTCCGGGGCCGGCGCTCAATGGACGTTCGTCGAGGAGCTCGCCCCCACCGGCCCCTGACGCTTCAGGGCAGATCCAGGTGTCCGTGCATGGGGCGCTCTCCGAGCGAAGCGCGGTACAACGGCCGTGCCCCCCCTACTCCTGGAGTCGCAAACGAAGCCCTTCGCGCACGCCTCGATCGCGCTGTCGCACCAGGCGCCTTCGTATCCAGGACCTTCTGCGATCCATGGGCTTCTTCATCTCGGCGGTCCCGACGCGCGGATGTTGTTCCGGCGACGGAGACGGCGTTCCCGGCGAGGACAGCCACGCCCGTATGAGCTGGTCAGGTCGCGCGTCGGCGCGGGGAGGTGAGGAGGTGGCCAGGGACAGGCCGAATCTGTCCGGGACAGGTCGTGGTGGTCGAAGAGCGAGTCCTTGTACACGCGCGAACGTCGCATAGGAGGCACTTCGTCGATGCGTGTCGGCGCGCGCAATACCGGTGAAGCTCGGGGCGCACGCCCGCGAAGATGGCCAGGAACTGCTCACGCGCATCCGCGAGGCTGGAGGGGGTCTGGGTCACGGACGAAGCGTACCAGGCGTCATTTCGCGATGGGCGCGCACGCGGCTGTTCTTCGGATTGTGCTCGACCTCCGCGCCCTCGAGCCTCAGCCGAACAGCTTCGCCGCGAAGCCGAATGCCTCCTTGAGGCCGGGGATCGGGATCAGGCTGATGGCGGCCTTGATCGCGCCCTTCGCATCGCCCTTCTTCAGCGCGGCGATGCCCTGGAGCGAAGCGCCGATCGTGCTGTCCGCGGGGAACATCTTGCCCGCCGCGTCGAGCGCGCCGTCGACGTCGCCGCCCGCGAGGGCCGTGGCGCCGTCGAGCGCGTTGCCCTCGCGTCCACCGAGCTTCGCGCCGTTGTTGCCGCCGCTCGGCATCCCGCCGGTCGCATCGAACGCCTTCTTCACGCCGGGAAGGAGCTGCGAGGTGTCGCCGCTCTGGGCCGCACGGAAGACCGCCTTGCACGAAGGACCGAGCCGGCCGTCCGCGGCGGGGTCGATGCCGCTCTTACAGGTCGCGATGTCCTTCTTGTACTGATCCCAGTGATCGTCGGCCATCTGGCTCGCCGACTTCTGGTTCTGCGCGTTCTCGAACTGCGAGAACATCTGGTCGATGCCGGCCTTGAAGTTGCGCTCGTACTTCTTGTCGCCGTGCACCTTGCGGATCATCGCCTCGTAGCGGCCCTTCACCTTGCCGACGTTCGCGCCGAGCGCGGCGACGTAGTCCTTCGCCTCCTGATCCGTGACCTCGGCCTTGATGGGGAAGGCCTTGACCGTGCCGTCGGCGATCATGTCGAGCGCCTTCGGATCGGCGTCGCCGTTGATGACCGCCTGAAACGCCGCCATCATCGCCATCGTCACGCCGGCGATCGCCTCGGCGCGCTTCTGGGTGGCGAGGCCCTTCTTGACGAGGTCGTAGTCCGCCGCGGTCATCTCCATCTCGTACATCTTGTGCGACTTCACGAGCTGCGCGACGCGCATCATCTGAGCGAGGCTCGACGTCTGGACGTGCGAGTTGGCGCTCATCGTCGCCATCGAGATCTGCTGCACTTGCCAGCGGAGGTCGTTGAGCTTCGTGACGTACTTCACGCCGCTCTGCATTTCTTTGATCTCGGCCGGCGACGCCTGGTGCTCGGCCATCTTGCGCGCGAGGGCCGGCATGCGGTCCGTGTACGAGTCCTTCAGCTGGAGAAAGTCGTCGTTGACCGCCTGGCCGTCCTCATTGGTGACCGGCTCGATTCGGAGCTTCACCTTCGCAGCCTTGAGCCCCTTCAGCGCCGTCGACGCCGAGCTGGGAACCGGCATGCCCTGGAAGGCGGCCTGCTTTCCGAGGGTGACATTGAGGGCCTTGAGCGCATCCTTCTCGGCCTTGTCGAGCGCCTCGTTCTCCGCCTCGATGCCCTGCGTGTACGCGTCCTGCTCGCTCTTCCGAACGATGTCCTTGCTCTCCTTGGGGATCGCAAAGTGGTTGGACGGCTTGTCCGCAGCGGCGCCTTGCGGCGAACCAGCACCGCCGCCGGGCATCAATGCTCCGCAACCGACGGTCGCGGTGGTGAGGAGGAGGGCCAAGGAACCGAGCGCGAGCTTCATGGTGAGCTCTGGTACGGACCGACGCCTCCCACCTTCCCTCCAGAGAGCAGGAAATCGTAGCGTCGGAGCTCGAGCCCCGGTACGCGGCGCGACGATGCACGGGTCCGCGCGGCGCCGTTCGCCGAGCTCGACCTCGCGGGGCTGGGCGAAGTAACGTCCTCACGTCCAGCCGGCTGGACGCGTTCGTCCAGTGGCTGGACGATGGCACCCTGGACCTCTTCGCGGAGCTCGCCGATCTAACCCAGGCGCTGTCCGTCGCGAACGTCGACTTTGGTTGATGCCGCGAATGCTTCCACGCTGCGTCACACAAAGATTGCCGGCCGCCGGGTCAAAGCGACGGCGGCCTTGATCAGCAGCCGTCCGGTAGGCGAGTTGATCCGCGCGGCGAGGGGGAATTGCCATGCAGCGGGCGGCATCGCGTCGCCGCCTGCGGCGATCCAAGGGTACTCGACGTTGTCGGGACGACGGCCGTTGTCGTCAACCTGGGGATGCAGAAGGTCGATCTCGCGGCAGAGAGCTCGGACCGCAGTGATGTCGGGTCGCTGGTCGAACCCGATGCGCCGGGAATGCTCGGCGACCATTCGCTGCAGGATCTTGTCCACAACGTTGTGCCGCATCCTCAGATCGTCCACCCCGCCTTCCGGAAGCCAGAGATACGCCTTGCAGAGCTTCTCGAGCCACATCTGCAGATAGTGGAGCCGGTGGCACGTCGGAAGCGTCGACTCGCTGAGGGCCTCGAACGCATCGAGATCGGAGCCCGCCTGCGTGGCGAACGCCTGAGCGCGCGTCGGCATCAGGCGGCCGCGTTGGCGGGGTAGAGCGTCGCACCCAAGGTCCAGTTGTTGAGAAGCGCCAACTGGCCCTGTTCGATCCGCGCGAACTCGTCCGGTGTCACCTCTATCTTCAACGGCCTCGGGTATCAGGCTCGCTCGTTGGTTGACCCTGGGGGCGAACTGGGAACAGGGAGCGAGCGCGTGACCCGCGGAGGTTTGGCTGCATCGACATCGGAGGGCTGCCGCGCGGCGACTCGTCTAAGCGAATCATGGGGGATTCGCGGCGCAGGCCTCAGCTTCCGGCTCGCGCGGACGCTTCCGTGACGGCTCCTCGTTTCCGACTCGTGCTGATGGCGCCACGCGAAGCGCGTTCGTCAGAGCGCCCCGGAGAGACGCGCAATCGGAAGCGACTAACCAGCGCTCGTGTCCACGACCGCC
>JAYSXP010000058.1:0-6863 GCA_043717125.1 Polyangiaceae bacterium
GACGCAAAGTACGACTACGACAACGGCGATCTCGACAAGATCCCCGCGTATTGTGTGCTCGGCGAGTGGTTGAAGCGCGAGCGAGCGGTGTACCCGCTCGCTCCTCTTTCGGCGATCGTCTACGTGCGCAGGCCGCTCGGCTCGGTGACGAGCCCGCGGGACTTCGACGTGTACTCGCCGGGCGCCGACCTCCGGCGCGCAGCGGTCACACTCACTGCCGGCGCGGTCGCTGCCACCGGCCCGGAGACGTCACTGACTGCAGGGTGCGGGCTCACCACGACGACCGCCGACATCCGACGGCCACAGGTCTCCTGGGATGGTTCGAAGGTGACCTTCGCCGCGCGCTCGAGCGCCTCCTCGCCGCTCGCCGTCTACGAGATGAACGCCGACGGCACGGCGTGCGCGAAGAACGCGGACATCGGCGCGCATCCAGAGGCGCAGAACGGCCTCCTCATTCACGACTTCGACCCGACGTACGCGCCGCCCGACGGCGGGCAGCCGCGCATCGTCTTCGCGTCCACGCGCGGCAACCTCGCGACGGAGCCCTACGACTACTCGGGACCGCAACGCTCGCCGGCGAACCCGGCCAAGGCGAACGCGAACCTCTACGTGTCGGAGGTCGGCCCGGGCGGCCCGCGCCGCATCCGGCAACTCACGTTCCTGCTCAACATGGAGCGCAGGCCGAGCTTCATGAGCGACGGGCGCGTGATCATGACGGCCGAGAAGCGCGCGCCCGGGTTCTCGCAGCTCGCGCTCCGGCGCATCAACCTCGACGGCGGCGACTACCACCCCCTCTACGCGCAGCGCGGATCCATCGGGTATCCCGAGGCCTCCGAGGTCGTAGAGCTCGCGGACAAGGACTTCGTGACGATCCTTCGCACCCCGACCACGCCTCACGGCGGTGGTGCGCTCGGCGTGTTCAACCGCTCGCTGGGAATCGACTTCCGCAGCACCGATCCCGCCGACTACCCCATCGACCCGGGCGTGCTCGACCCGGCGCAGCCGCAGTCGCTCGACCCGGCGTTCTTCCTGCACTCCCTCCGCCTGCCGGACAGCGCGTCGAATGGCAAGCCCGGGCAGCCGACGTCAGGGCTCTACACGTCGCCCGCCGCGCTCCCGGGTGCGCTCATCCTGGTGAGCTTCGGCGACGCCGCCGACGCCGCAGCGTTCGGCGGTGACTACGACGTGTACGTGATGAGCCCGACGACCGGAGTGAAGACCAAGCTGCTCGGCGAGGCCAGCGTCGCCGACGTCGACGCCGTCGGTGTCTACGCGCGCTTCGTACGCCCTGTGTTCAAGTCGACGTTCGACGAGCCGAACGGTCACGTCATCATCTACGAGGGCAAGCCCGAGGCCGAGGTCTCGGTGCTCGACATGCGCGTGCTCTCGTCGCTCGTGTTCCAGAACACGCCTACCGGAAGGCTCGTCGATCCCGAGCTCGCGAGCATCTTCATCTACGAGGACATGCCGCCGCCGATCGACGTCGATTCGTTCGACAAGGGCGGCGCCAACGTCGCTTCGGACGCGTTCGGCAAGGTCTACGTCAAGCGCCGGCTGCTCGGCGGCGTGCCGCTCGAGTCGGACGGCTCGACGAAGTTCACCATTCCGGGCGGTCTGCCCATCATCCTCAAGCTCCCCGATACGAAGCTGTCGCGCGAGAAGGCGCTGCCGCGCTTTCAGCGTGAGTCGATGGAGTTCGCACCGGGTGAGTACGCGCACCAGTCGTTCAAGGCGGAGTTCTTCGGCTCGCTCTGCGGCCAGTGCCATGGCGCGATCAGCGGCCGCGCGGTCGACGCAGCGCTGAAGCCCGACATCGTCACGCAGGCCTCCTCCACGATCAGCCGCGACAAGCCCCCGTTCGCCCTCAACAAGCCCCCAAGCGAACGCGGCGCCATCGAAGGGCCTCCCGCGACACCGTAAGCTCCGTCGCCGTTCCGAGAGAACGCGGAGGCGCGGAGACGCGAAGGAACGCGGAGATGATTTTGCTCGAGACCCGCGCCTCATGTCGCGTGTCTCGAGCAAGAAATCTCCGCGTGTCCCCGCGTCCCCGCGTCCCCGCGTTCTCTGGGGACCTGTCGGGTCACCAGACGACGAGGTCGTCGCGATGGATCAGGACGGGTTGGCCTTCGGTCGTCTTCGTCGGTTTGCCCGCGATGACGACGGCCTCCACGGAGCTGCAGCGCGCCAGGCCGCGGCCTAGTTCTTCGCCGGTCGGGGCGAGCACGCGCACCGAGTCGCCCGCGCGAAAATCGCCGCGCACGCCCGAGACGCCGATCGCCAGGACGCTCTTGCCCTTGCTGCGCACCGCCGCGGCTGCGCCTGCATCGAGCCACACGTCGCCGCGCGGGCGAAGCGTGAACGCGATCCAGTGCTTCTTCGCCGTGAGGCGCTGAGCGGCCGCGACGAAGACGGTGCCCTCGTCCTCGCCGGCGAAGATGCGCGTGAGCACGTCGGGCTTGCGAGCATCGGCGATGACGACGTGCGCGCCGGCGAGCGTTGCGCGACGAGCCGCCTCGATCTTGCTCGCCATGCCGCCGGTGCCGACGTCGCTCTTCTTGACGCGAACGAGCGGGAGCGCCTCGGTCACGACGTCGCGAACGACGGGGACGCGATTGCCCTTCACATCGAGGAGACCATCGACGTCCGAGAGGAGAACGAGGACCTCGGCGTCGACGAGCGGCGTCACCATCGCGGAGAGCTCGTCGTTGTCGCCGAATTTGATCTCCTCGACGGCGACGGAGTCGTTCTCGTTGAGCACCGGGACCGCTCGCGCATCGAGGAGGGCCGAGAGCGCGGCGCGAGCGTTGTTCGCGCGCAAGCGATCGGCGAGATCGGCATGGGTGAGGAGCACCTGCGCGACGGCGAGGCCTTCGTGCGCGAACGCCTCCTCGTAGGCGCGCATGAGCAAGCTCTGGCCGGCGGCCGCGGCTGCCTGGAGGCGCGCCATCTCCTTCGGACGTGCCCGGTAGCCTAGCTTTTTGGTGCCGAGCGCGATCGCCCCGCTCGACACGATGACCACCTGCTTGCCCGCGTCCGAGAGCGCGCGCACGGCGACGGCGAGACGCGCGTAGGCGCCGATGTCGCGGGCGAGCGAGCTCGAGCCGATCTTGACGACGACGCGGCGAGCCTTGCGAATGACGGTACGAGGGTCGCTCATGCGCGGACGGTGGAGAGCACCTCGTCGAACGCCGCGTCGAGGCGACGGACGAGCCAGCCCGGGATGCTTGCGATCGAGATGAGGACGCCGTCGACGATCTGCGTGCTGTTGTTCCGGAGATCCTCGGGCCCGAACGACGGATCCTCACGGGAGCCCTTGACCTCGGTGGTGAGCGCGTAGATGAGCGCTTGATCAATCGCACGGCGCACGCGACGTGCCTCCTCGACGTCGATGCGCACGGCGCGCACCGTGCGAGCCGTCTCGAGGTAGCGCTGCAGGAGATGACCGAGCACGTACGTGCCGAGGGCCGAGCGCACCGGCGGGATGAACGCGAATGGGCCGACGCGGCCGAGCACGCGGGAGATCGCGAACGTCGCGCCCTGCTTCAAGAAGCCACGCGGGCCTTCGGTGCCATTCGGCTCGATGAGGATCGTTCGTGCCTCGTGCGTGAGCGAGAGACCGTGTCGCGACGTCAGGTCGTGAACGAGCGCGCCTCGGACACGGCGAACCGTGGCGTCGGGGACCCACGGCAGCGGCACGATTCCACAGACGGCACCGAGCACGGTGTATGTGCCGAGCCGGCCACCGCCGAGCTGCGAGCGCCCGACCAGATCGCTTCGCTTGGTTGCGGACATGCGGTCCGCGTCGTCCTTTTCCATCGCCGGCACGTTATCACGCGCGACGTGGATCAAGTCAGTGCGCGGGCAACGGGGACCATCTCGACGACCGTGGCGTCGAGCTCGGCGCAGACCCCGAGGAGGTCGGCGGTCGTCATCGAGGAGCCGAGGTCGAGCAGGACCTGAGCGCCTCGGACGTCGAGCGTGGCGCCACGCTCGGAGAGGCGCGCGCCAAGTGCCTCGAGCGAACCGCTGCTGTGGATGCGTGCGACGAAGCGACGCCCCTGCGCGGCGATCTCCGCGGGAGGCCCCTGCGCATCGAGCTGTGAGGAGGACACCATGAGCGCCTCGTCCGCGCTCATCGCGAGCGGTGACGTCAGCGAGAGGCGTGCGCCGAACACGACCCACGATCGCTCGGTGAGAGCTTGCACGATGATCTTCGCCAAGGCATGAGCGACCTCTTCAGGGAGCCCGGCGAGCGGGTCTTCGAGGACGATGGCCGAGGCGCCGGTCGCAAGCGCAGCCGCGAGCACGACGCCTCGGCGTGCATCGGGCGGCATGCGCTCGAACGTGGAGCCGGCGACCGCCCCGAGCTGCGCGACCGCGAGGGCTTCCTTGGCGAGCAGGCGTGCGTCACGCGACGAATGACCGGCGAGACGCGAGCTCCAGGTGACGTACTCGAGCGCCGTCCACTTCGGGGGCAGGGCAGGATCGAGAGGCGCCGCCGCGAGGGTCCCGCTGCGCACGGCGGCCTCCGCGGTGAGACCTCGAACATGGAGGCGGCCACGCATGACGGGCCGAAGACCGCACGTGGCCTCGAAGACCACGCGAGGCGCGCCGAGGAGGAGAACGCGCTCGCCGCGCGTCTGGAGCGTGAGGCCGTCACACGCGGGCTTGCCGTCGACGTCGACCCTCAGGTCTTCGATCTCGAGGAGCGACGCGGAGGAGACCTCGGACACGGGCTTCACGATAGCAGAACCTAGGGTGCTTCGACGTCGCGCGTGGCCGTACAGAGCACCCTCCGGCTCGCCCGCTCCTGCACGAACGCGACGACGCGAAGCTCCGTTGCGGCGAGCGCCACGCCGGCGACGACGAGCTGGAAGACGATGCTTCGAACGCTGAGGCAGGTCGAGCAGCGGACGGCGGCGATCCGTCAGACGAAGCGCGCCGAGACCGAGGTGGCGGTCGGCGACGAGGTCTTCCTGGCGAAGGACGAGGTCGGCATCGCGGGTGGGTCCCCGGCACCCCTCAAGGCGATCGCCACCGTCGCTCGCGCCGCGCGATCGACGGCGAGCCTCGTGCTCACCGGTGAGACGGGCTCGGGCAAGGATCTCTCCTGCAAGCCGAGCTCTTCGGCCACGAGCGCGGTGCTTTCACGGGCGCCGAGCGCTCGCGACGCGGACTCTTCGTCGAGGCCGAGGGAGGCACGCTCCTCCTCGACGAGGTCGGCGAGATGAGCGCGGCGATGCAGGCGAAGCTGTTGCGCGTGCTCGAGGACGGCGAGGTGCGCGCCGTCGGCGGGACCAAGTCACGCGTCGTCGACGTCCGCGTCATTGCGGCGACGCTTCGCGACCTCGCCCAGATGGTGACCGAGCGGACCTTCCGCGAAGATCTCTACTACCGCCTCGCCGCGATCACGGTCCGCGTGCCCGCGCTTCGCGAGCGACCCGAGGATCTGCCCGCCATCGCGCGCGCCTTGCTCGCGCGGGAGCCCGCGACGAAGGACCACCGGCTCGACGTCCCCGCGATGACGCTCCTCTCGGAGCATTCCTGGCCGGGCAACGTGCGCGAGCTGGCCAACGTGCTCCTCGTCGCGGCGACGATGGTCGAGGGGACCGTCATCGGGCGCCCGGAGCTGGCCGGAGCGATCGGCTCGTCGCATACGACGCGAGGCAATTCCCGCGGCGAAGTGCATCCCGCGGTGAAGGAAACGTCGCTGGCTGCCCTACGTGCGCGCCATCGCGAAGAGCTGCGAGAGCTGGTAGCAAGGGCCGTCGCGGGGGCCGATGGCAACAAGCGAAAGGCCGCTCGGTCGCTGGGCGTGAGCCGGCAGGGCCTGTATCGCGTGGTCGGGAGCTGAGCTACGCTTTCTCTCGTGGAGGCGGCCATGCGCGCACGAATTCTCATCGGTCTGGTCGTCGTCGGTGCCGCAATTGCGCCCTTCGTCGCCGGATGCGCCAACGACGGCGACACGCAGGTCATCCCGCCCGTCGTCCTCGGCATGACCGAAACGACACCGCCCACGTACGATGACGGGCAGATGCAGATCTACGAGTCGTACCTCCCGGTGCCGCTCCCGCTCCGCCGCCCGACTGACGACGAGCGGCCCAAGGGTGCCGCCGACCCGTACCCGCGTCCGCCTTTCCAGCTCGCGAGCGACACCAGCATCACGGCGCGTTTCACGCTCTCGAACCTCGACGACAAGCAGCACACGGTCGAGATGCTCGTCGATCCGTGGAACGAGTTCGTGCGCTACTCGCCGGGCATCGTGGTGAGCGACGAGGCCGCGACGCCGAACTTCAGCGGCATCGATCGCTTCTTCGTCCTGCCGCCGCTCGGGCGCATCGAGGGCATCCTCACGCCCGACGACATCGTCGAGCTCGCGACCGACCTCGGCACTGCGATGAAGCTCGACAAGACCCCTCAGGCGCCGGACAGCGCCTTCGCGGGCCCCGCGCTCTTCAACCGCGCGTTCAACATCCAGAACCGTTCGAGCCAGCCGGACCCACTGCTCGCGCCCTACATCCCGAAGGTGATCGCGGGCATCGTCGGCTTCGACCTCGGGCTGCGGACCTACGAGCGCGCCAAGATCGCGATCGAGGTCGTGCTCGACGTCGTGGACAAGAACGGCGATCGCGTGATCCCCGCCGGGGACGACACGAAGCGCGTCGGCCGCCCGGGCACCGCCCTGGTCCCCCCCGCCGCGCCCGCGAAGCCCTGACCGACCTCGCGCTCCCCGCGCTTGACGCGCTTGACACCAGCGCGCCGATGGACGAATTTCCGCGGTGGAGAGCTGACCGAGTGGCCGAAGGTGCCTGATTCGAAATCAGGTGTAGTGAAAGCTACCAAGGGTTCGAATCCCTTGCTCT